>JAVYLC010000023.1:0-23532 GCA_038741355.1 Nitrososphaerota archaeon | reverse complement strand
AAAACTTCTTTGTAGCTCATCCATTTGATATCGATACATTCTCTGAACTTTTTTCCTTCACGCTCGCTCTCGCGCATAAGTCGTATGTGATTCTCATCTACTAACTCAGCCATGTGGACATGTGTTGTGTCGAGATTATCTACTGAGAACCAATGAAGCTTTCCGTCGAAGGGATGGTGTCCTATGATGTTTCCCCCATTAAGTTTCAAAACCCCTCAGGCTTGGCCTTAAAATTTTTATAATGATTGATACATAGAACACACAACCGTGAGGTACACTGTTCAATCAGGGACTTACGGCTTATACATTCAGACGTATGCGTCTTTCCTAGAGAATGTTGTTGAGGATTTTAAGATGGGTAAGCCAGCTCTGCTATCTGTAAAAATAATTAAGGACGATGGTCGAGTGTATACTTATTACTGTCACTATGGCGGAGGACAGGGTAAACTTAACATCTCCGTTCCGGAATGGTTCGCGGAGAAAGGTGAGAAACTGCGCGTGTTCTTTAAGGTTGTATCTCCAGATGATTTCATAAGGTCTATCCCAGTAATAATATTGGATGAGTATCCTGACAAGCCAAGGGCCGTGGTCGATAAGGTCTTCCTGGATAACGGTAAAAATGTTCTAAAACTCTTCGTCAAACAATTATCTTCAGAAGGTGAGTTTTCTAAGGAACTGGTAGCGGAAAACCCTATTGTAGGCTACGATCCAAGGGGTGTGGAGATGGGGGAGGGAAGGTACGCTGGAGCACCTTACGTACAGTTCACCATAGCAGGCAAAACGTTTCGAATATATTACAACCATGGTAAGACTCGATTTGCTATAGGTAGCGGGCGAAACTTCTACACAATAAAAAGAATAGAAATAGATGAATCCAACCTAAATCTTTACTACCAGAAAAAAGAAAAAAAGGCTCGGATTATCTCCACAGTGATCGAGCTGGAAAAACTCACCATAAATGATAAAACCGAAGCATGGAAAGAGTTTAAACAGCCACAGCCTTCAGAAGACCTCTAGCTCAAGCCCTTATAGGTATTCTGCAAACCGAAATTTTTATCACCGAAAAAATAACGCGGTAAGAGAACTAGTGCTGTAACTTTACTTTAATAAAGTTCTCGAATATAAAATTAATAAAGCTTAGCATCCAATGGCTTCCTGGTATTGTTACTCCTTATGTTCTACAGACCATCTCCTAATATCTTAACCCTCTTCTTCTTAGACCTTCTCGGTTTATCCATATAACCACGATCACACCATGGCTTGCTGCATACAGCCTATCAGAATTTGAGTCGTATGCGGGGTCTCCCTCTACGATCCTTACGCCTCCGATGGTTCCCAAACTATTGCCCCGCTCTTCCTATATTCTGTTAACTTTTTTATGGAAAGAAGATTGTGTTCTCTCCATGTTAGTTCAGGGTTTTCTGCCATGAAGCGTTCGATGTCAGCGTCGAACTTCTATTTAAGAACTGGTGTAACGGGCTCGGTAGTGTCCGGGTAACGCTTTAAATACTCTTGATCCTCCGCCTAGAGGCATTATAAGAGAGGGAAGAACTCATCCAGCCTTTAAATACCCTCCCTATCCGGACAGTATCACGGGCTCATTTATTCTGCGAAGGACTTATAAGGCTATAGCTATTATAAATTATATAATATGCCCACCACCGTACAAATTCGTGAAGATACGCGCCGGCTGTTGGAAAGGTTGAAGAAAGAGATGATGGCTTCGAGCTATGACGAAGTGATAAGGAAGCTGGCAAGACAGAGGATGGGTTTCCCCGGGTCAATGTACGGTATGTGTAGAGGCTCTATGCCCTTCGAGAGAGAGGCTGAGGAGGAACATGCCGTCTAACTATGTCATCGACACATAATCGTGGGTGGAGTATCTGCGAGGCTCCAAAGCAGGGGCCAAGGCTAAGACCTAAATAGAGGGGGGTGGCGTCATAACTCCTTCAATCGTCTTAGCTGAGCTGCGGGAATGGTTTCTTAGAGAGATGGAGGCGGGCCGTAGGTCTGAGAGGGATATGCGACAAGTGTTTACCTATGTCGAGACAGTGACGGAGATAGTGCCGTTAGATGCATCGCTAGCACTCAAGGCTGGAGAGCTAGATTTTATGATGAAGAAAAGGATTAAAGGCTGGCCGCTTGCAGACTCCATAATCTACGCAACTGCAAGAGAATACGCAGCCAAAGTTGTGAGCGGCGACCCCCATTTCAAAGACTTGGAAGATGTAGTGTTCATTGGTTGAAAACTGTCACGTGCTTGTTTCTCTCTGCTGCGGGCTATCTGAAGGCTGTGGCTGTTAAAACCGCTGATGATCTGGTTCCGCTATTTGTTAATGGTGGTTGGTCCTTCAGCTCGACCAGTGTGGTGACGAACCTAGCCCTGTCTCCCTTATTCTGATAGTAAAGAGTTAGGCTGGATCCGTTTATTTCGATTTTTTAACCGTGTAGAAGTTTCTTCCGCTGGCTATGGCCGAGACATTACTAGCCTCGCATACTATGAGGACGAGTTGTTGAAGGCTTGTATTAATGCTCATTGTTCAACTTTTGAATATAGTCGCGAGTTTTGTTTACGTTCTTAATCTCAGAGCTGCCGTACTTCCATGCCCCTTGGTTAAAGCGGATAGGCGAGTAGTTATACTTTAGACATCTCTCCACTATCACGTTGGCGATCAGCCAGTCATGTTTAGCCACCTCCTTAACACTTGTAGGCTTCCATACATCAAAAAAGACTACCAGTGATATTTTTCTTACCCATCTGTCTATGGGTTGTAGAAAGACCTGATGGTGGAGAGGCAGCCTCTTATATAAACCCAAGATGGTAACCATATCCCTGAATAGCATGGCTGCAATCTTCTCTCCGATGCCTCTTATCGTCCATAATTTCGCGTAGGCTTCGAGAAACTTATCCGATATCATGTTACTCAAATGCTTAAAGGGGTTGAAGTCTTCGGATTGCTGGGCGAGAGATATTATTCCCTCGATTACACCATTTATTCCCTTTAGGATTGGGCTTCTTGTTATCCGCCTTGCATAAGGCCTCGAACTTATTCCAGACAATCTCTGAAGCATTACTTCGTCTCATCAAGTTATAGTATCCGATTTGTTTCGAGATTTTTCAAGTGCTTCTGCAGCTTTTTCACCGTAGTTTGCCCGCTCAGCTCCTGCTCTAGCAAAAGAGTGGTGTAAGAAATACCCACAGCCTTTCACAGGGTTATTCATAAGAATTTCCTCGAAAAATTCTCGTTTATGTAAATGGTCATCTTGGTATTTGTAAGCCCAGCGACCTGCAAGCTTGGCAATGACTTTCTTTTCGTCAACTACAATAATACCTCATCCACTATGAGTTCCTCGTGCATATAACATTTCAGCAACGGGTGATGTTTATCTAAAAATTGCTAGGCCAGTTGCAGCTACTATGAGAAGGTATACTACTCTTTTGTTTTATAGCGTAAGAGATGTTAGCGGGAGGTATTATGTGAACCATGCTTCTGAGGAGAGTGTTTAGATGAGGCTTTGGAGAAGGTTTTAGGCCGCATATGGTCTGCTGTAGATTTGGACAGGGGAGGAGGTTATAGCGTTATACGCCTCCAACTGGTGGTCTATGCTCTACGCGCTAACATTCCTCAGGAGGGTTTTGGAGACATGTGAGGGTAAGCCTGTTATAGTAGTGGATAGAGGGCTTGATAGCCATGGGCTTTAAACAGGCTGGGAAAGAAGACTCCCAGGAATGAGGAATAAGATAGAGAGATGGTTCAGGAGGCTTAAAGACAAGGCTAGGAGATTACACAACAACATAAACTCAAAGAGAGTGGTAGCCCAGCCACAGCAATTTTAATAAACTTCTTTATCGTTTTCTGGTTATGTCTAAACGATTTACCGAGAGAGGGGTCCTATCTTTCTGACAGCGATTCTTGCACTTAGCGTTTAATACCCGTCTCGGCTTCTGCGTCGTCGCCGCATTGTCTAGATAGACTAGGGACTTGGAGCCCCTTACCTTGGTGAATATTGGGAAGTCTTCCCTAATCCTGTAGGGCGACCTATATGTGGTCTCTGTGCTCAAACTATGAAGCAGAGGGACTGTCAACTTAAGGCCACCCATGACCTTATCCACTTCTCTGATACCTTAGGCCTGTATGTTGGGAAGCATGTGTTGAACTGTTTTATTCTTCTCTTGAGCTTGCTGAACCAAGACTCTATCGCGTTCCTCCTACCGAACGTTATCCTCCACTACCCCTCGACGCCTAGACGGCCATCACCACCCCCGTCCCCACCTCCCTAGCAGCCCATAGATAGGCTCTCCTGACGAGATTACGGATTACTATCGGCCCACGCCTACGCCTAGCTATAGGTGAGAAGGCCTCACCAGCCCTAAGGAACCAATCCCTAACAGACTCGTGGCTGACCTGGAATCCTAGCTCGCATAATATCCCAGCCACCCTCCTGAGGCTGAGCCCCTCCACATATAGCCTGACGCCGAGAGCCCTGACCCACGGAGGCGTCCTGAGACGGGGAAAGACACTTCTATCACCGAAGAAACCCATAAGACGGCCTAGGCCGACCCCAACTCTATCCACCCACAACTAATGGAAAGGCCCAGGCCATAGACCTTAAGTTGACAGTCCCGAAGCAGATATAGTAAGATTGATATGAGTATGCGCATCCCTCTCCAAACCGGCTAATAGTTATATCCACCTACTACGCGTGTAGGAACGTGCCTTGAGGTTTAGGGAGAGTGAGGTTCGCTTTCTCGAGAGAAACGAGCTTTGCCGCCTAGCTACACTGGACGGTGACGGGTCACCGCACCTAGTCCCCGTGTGCTACATTTTCAGGGACGGGTTCTTTTACATTGTCTCAGACCTAGACACGGCTAAGGTCAGGAATATCAGGCGTGACAGGCGGGTTGCAGTCCTGGTCGACCAGTACCAGCCCAACAGGGCGATCCTCGTCCGCGGTGAGGCGGAGATTCTCACGCAGGGTGAAGAGTTTAAAACGGTGTCGGATGCCTTCTTCAAGAAGTTTGCTTGGGCGAGGCGTGATCCTTGGGATGAGGGGGAGGTTGCTCTGATAAGGGTGAAGCCTGTCAAGAAGATTAGCTGGGGCCTGAAATAGTGTGGCAGAGGTTAGGAATTCTTGAAGACCACTCGTAGAATCTCCTACATAATAGCTATTTCTGCTATCACTTTGATATCTTCTCTCTATATCTGGTTTCCATTCTTAGGGACTCGGGCGGCTCCTATGCAGCATTTCGGGAATGTATTGGCCGGGGTGATGGTTGGACCGCTCTGGGGGCTTGCCGTACCCCTAATTGTAGGCTCGCTGAGGATCGGCCTGGGCGTGGGCACGCTCTTCGCATATCCGGGAGGGCTTCCCGGTGTCGTCCTAGTCGGCCTCTTCTACAAGCTGACGAAGAGGTTCAGGAGTCCTAGGGCGAGGTTTCTCTGCGCATTTGCCGAGCCCATCGGAACAGTCATGATAGGGGGCACAGTCTCTCTGCTGCTCCTCTCACCCTTCCTCCCACAGTTCTTCCCCCTCTCCCCAGGAATAACAACACTACTCGCCCGCAACGAATACCTCCTCGCCCTCCTCATCTTCTGGTCCGGATGGGCCGCCAGCTCCGTGCCCGGCTCAGTTGCAGGCTACCTAGTCCTACTTGCTCTCGAAAGGGTCATGCCCCAACTATTTGAGTAGGAACGGCATGCTCCGAGAGGATGCTGACCCCCAAGACACTGGCTGAGAGCCACACCACCATTTTTGGCGAAGTTAGGACTGGAAAGACAAGACTACTCTACAGGCTTTTGTGGATGCTTTCAGAGTCTGGCTTAGGCGGTGAAATAACGGTTCTCGACATGGCGCCGGGCCTCTCCTGGGGTGTTGGGGGGAAGCTGGTGGAAGTCGGAGAACTGCCAGACGGGGTAAAGTATCTGACCAGCTGGGAGATAAGGCCTCCGAGGCTCATTGGAAGAGACTCTGAGGATGTGAGTAGACTGGCTAAGGCAAACGAAGAGTCGATAAGGCCACTAATAGAGAATTACAGCAAGAACCCCACGTCTATCTTAGCTATAAATGATGTAACCATCTACATTCATGCGGGGGAGCCGGCGCAACTATTCTCTGCCATGTCTCTTGCAAGGGCGTGGCTGGTCACAGCCTACTACGGCTCTAGGCTCGCAGATGATAAGGGTACGGGCATATCGGTGAGGGAGAGGGGTTTTGTCGAACAGCTTCTACGGGTATCTGATATAGTTATTAGACTATGACATAGTTATAAGTACAAAGAGATTCATCAGACGCAAACCAATACAGCAAAAGTCTGGGTGAGCGTCAAACGTGGTTCTTACGCGTTTAATAGCATGCGCTCACTCACACATGGTTGTGATGCCGGGAGAGCATAAGGGCTTTGCAAGCTCATTTTATCATTGATGCCTTCTCCTCTCTAATAATGGACTCCAGCTCGAGTTTTCGCCTAGGGCTTTTGGCTATTACAACGCCTGAGTAAGGCCTTCTGATAGGCATGTAGTCTATGTCTTTGAAGAAAAGCCATGTGTATGTTGCTGAAGAGGCTAGGTCCCAAAAGTATACCTTCATTTCTTCCCTTTCACCAGTTATAGGGTTGAGGACCAGTCGTGTAAAGTATCCCGACCTGAACTCTTTATCTTTATGTATTGTTAAGACCACTCTATCTCTTTCTGCCATCTCAGGGAGCACGTCTTTATACCCTACTAGGTAGAAGACTGTGTATGTCCTGTCTAATTCATCGTATATGAAGAGGCCATCGTCTTTTAGAAGTTGAGACACATTTGCCAAGGCTTTAACCCAGTTCCATGGATTGAAATGAGGTGTCGTATACCCCCACATGAGTGCAATGTCAAATGTGGTTCTCAAACCAATATCCTCTAAAATATCGCGTTCAAGGGTCTCGGGCTTAAAGCCAAGCTCTCTAGAACAAAATTCTTCTCCTTTACTGAGAGCTTTTCTGCGAAGGTCTAATAGTGACAGGTCGGCTCTAATACCCAGGTTTAATAGAGTCTTAGCCAGGGCAATTCCTCCGATCCCAGTACCACTACATAAATCAACTATTCTCACCCCCTCTCTTCCATCTAAGAACTCCTTAAACCACCTATGCTCAACAATGGTCTTAAACTCAGAGACCGTGTCCTGATACCTCTTAAGACCCTCGACAGTGAAAGGATCTTCAACCCAAGGAAATATTCCATATATTTTTTCTAAGTATTCACTCCCTGACATGGGACAACACATGGATGGTATTCATGGACTTATTTAAAGGAGCCTTCCCATAGTTGAAGATATCACGACTCATCATTTCTCCCCCGTTTTAAGCCTCCGTCGTTAAGCTATTCACGTGTAACCCATTAGACTGCTTCACAGATGCTGGTGGCCATAAGTATAGCCCCTTTGAGAAGGTTTATGCTGAAGTGTTGTTTATTGCGGGGTCTTATCCTTCCGAGCGATAATGTCTAACCCATACCAATATCGATAGCGTGGGACGTTAGAGTCAAGGTCGCTACCTCTCCAAACCGCCTATCTGTATTGGCGCGTAAATACAGGGATGAGTCCTCGAAGGCATCCATACAGAGTACTACAGGAAGCTAAGACTGCAGTATGCGGGTATTTAATGGAGGACTGCTCTACTAGCTTATAAAGCCTCTACCAAAAACAGCAACAGCAAGGATTAGACTATGCGTAGCACCCAACGCCGAAAAATCTATGAAAGAATACATGAGATAATAGCCTACTCGGATATTGAGGGTGATAGACCATGTGGCGGGCCGAGACTAACCGATAATGAAGTGCCATAAGGCTGCGGACTGGTTTATAGAATTTTCAAACGACGATGAATATAAGAAAAGATTGGGAGGTTGATGAGGGACGCTACCCTATCTTCATTCGCCCCCTCCTCTCTTATCAGCGCAAAATGGTAGGGTCAATTATAAGAATGGGGTAGTGTGTGTTAGATGGTATGGTATCGCGGGTTCCCAGAGTTCTCACGGTGGCGGGCTCCGATTCGGGGGGCGGGGCCGGGATTCAGGCAGACCTCAAGACTATAGCGGCTCTGGGTGGGCATGGGATGTCAGCCATAACATCTCTCACAGCCCAAAACACTAAGGAGGTCACGAAGATAGTTGACCTAGACCCGGAATTCATCGCCGAGCAGATCAGGGTATGTGTCAGCGATATCGGCGTGGACGCGGTCAAGACCGGGATGCTCCACACGTCAGATATCATTAGAACTGTCAGCCGCGAGCTGAGCGGACTTGATGTACCCAAAGTGGTTGACCCCGTGATGGTTGCTAAGAGCGGTGCTCAGCTCCTCCAGCCCGCTGCAGTTGACGAGCTAAAGAAGAGCTTATTCCCAATCTCCACTATAATAACGCCTAACGCGAGTGAGGCAACTGTCCTAAGCGGCATAAGAATCAGGACAGAAGAGGACCAGAGAGAGGTGGCAAAGTCTCTAGCAGAGACTTATGGAGTCCCAGCAGTTGTTGTGAAAGGCGGCCACCTACACGGCGAAAGAGTCATTGACATACTATACTATGAGGGCTCATACTATAGATTCGAGGTCCCGAGGCTTGATACGAGAGCCACGCACGGAACAGGCTGTGTATTTGCATCAGCCGTGGCCACGGAGCTGGCGAGGGGCTCCACGATACCTGAGGCCGTCAAGAAAGCTCAGATCTTCGTGTATGAGGCTATTAAGGGAGGCTTCCTAATAGGTCAGGGGGCAGGGCCAGTCAATCCGATGTCGTATGTAGCTAAACGTGCCAGTATCCTGGATGCGCTGACTAACGTTCGCGAGGCGGTTAGGGTGGTTGAGGAGGCTGAGGGGGGAGGGGAGCTAGCACCCGAGTCTGGAATAAATGTAGCCGAGGCCCCGTTAGGCGCTACCAGAAGAGACGAGGTGGTGGCGGTCCCGGGGAGGATTACGCGGGTATTCAACAGGCTAAAGGCCGCCGCCCATCCGTGGATGGGAGGCTCAAGACACATGGCTGACACAGTTCTGACAATCTCACAGTATGACCCTTCCAAGAGGGCCGCCATGAATATCAAATACTCTGAGGAAATCCTCGCGGCTGCCCGCGAGCTCGGATTTTCCATCAGCTCATATGATAGGTCCCAGGAGCCGCCTGAGATCAAATATGTTGAGGGTATGACCATTAGATGGGGGGTTGCTAGAGCATATGAATCAACCGGCAAAGTGACCGACATAATATTTCACAGGGGAGACTGGGGGAAGGAGCCGATGATAACGATAACCGGTAGGAACAGCATAGAGGTGGCGGAAAAGTTCCTCCGCATTCTCCGGAAACACCTCGAGATGAGTGGGAGAAAATCTTAAAAACGGCTACTGAACACTGGAAACAATAATAATTATTTAACTCAATCACAGAAGCTACAGACTCGACTAATAAGGCAAGGTCAAATAGACCAAAAGAATTATAGTTATACACCATAAAATCAAAAGTATAAAATCCACATTTATATCACTAAACAAATGATAATAAACTATCCTTAAATACTAATCTGGACTGCGAAATATAATTCCCTTTATAAGTTGAGAAGTTTATAATGTCGAGGCTAAAATTATAGAACCAGCATGAGGCATGAAGAACTAGTCGTGGTAGGCGGCGGGGTGGTAGGCTCCTTCATTGCCTATTTCGCTGCAGAGAAGGGGTTTAAAGTCTCTCTTATTGAGGCGAGGCATCTGGGAAGCGGGTCTAGTGGGAAATGCGCTGGAATCCATACTACACAGCTAGTCCTCCCCATCGACATACAGCTGTCTAAGAGGAGTCAAGAGATTTACAGGATCGTTGCACCGGAGTCTGTTTTGAAGACGGGCTTTCTTTCAATAGAGCCCTACTGGATGTCGAGATACTCGAGGGAGCTCTTGGACGGCGCTGGTGTTGGGTATAGGATCTTGAGTAATGGAGAGTTGGCGGACTGGGTTAGCTGGATGAGGGTTAGAGACTATGAGGTTGGGGTCTATACCCCAGATGACATCGTGGTGGAGGTGTCTGGCCTCTTCTCATCCCTGAGAGAGAGGCTGGACGCTCTAGGTGTCAGGGTCTACGAGTGGGCGGAAATTACCGGCCTAGACGCTGGGGAGAGAATCATTCACATGGGAGGGGACAGGTTCTCTTTTGACCGCGCAGTATTAGCCGCTGGCGCGTGGAATAGGGATCTACTTGATAGGAGTGGGGTCTGGCGTGTGCCAATCATAGTCTATGCGTGCCAGGTATTGTCATTTAGCGTGGCGGGGAGTGTATGTGATGTCCCCGTGTTTGTCGAGGAGAACCACGTCTATATGAGACGGTTCGGACATGGCTCACTCCTAGTGGGGAATGGATTCGCGGTAAAGCTCAAGTCACCCTCTGATTGCCCCCCACACCCTGTTAGGGAATTCATCGACGAACTTGGGCAGAAATTGTTGGAGCGGCTGAAACACCCAGAAGACTACCGCCTGACAGGCGGGTGGACGGGTGTATGTAGCTCCACACCCGACGGACGTCCCTTGGTAGGTCAGGTTCCCGACAATCCGCATATATTCATTATAGATGGGCTTGATGGCTACGGCATAATGAGGGGGGCAGCGTTAAGCCAAGACCTAGTAGAATACATGGCCACGGGGAAGGCCCCGGCCTCTGTCGAAGCCTTCAACCCGGCGAGGTTCACAAACTTTGCGGGGGAGCCTGAGGAGGTCATCGAGCTGCACTCATGGCTTTGACGTCTCCTTCTTCGCCGCTCTAGAAATTTTCAAATGTGCAATCTTCTGCCTCGCCTCTTCTGCCGAGCTGGCATAGGTCACTACGAGCTCCTCCCTTAGGCTTGACACGTTTCCACAGCTGAAGCATCTGAAAGTTTTCTGCAACCCAGTTACAACCCTGTATCCGCCGCACCTCGCGCAGACAACTACGAGATACTTCACCATCACCACAGATGTGGAGTATATAACTAATTAATAACTAGTGTGCATAGAAGTGTGGCCGCGGTGTAAATTATGAGTGCTGTGCCTGCTAGAGAGAATTTCGTCCTGATGCCAGAGGGGACTGACATTATCATGTATATTGTCCTGGCCCCCTTCGCCGCTGTTTTTCTCTACGGCCTGTACCTTAGGCTGGGAAGCTATGATCTGAGGATTCTCTGGAACACTTTCAAGAGCAGCCCAAGCGGGTTCATAAGGTCTATTATAGAGTTTGCGTGGGCTCAGCGACGCATCCTCCGCGACGCAAGGGCGGGGTTAATGCATCTACTGATATCATATGGCATCTTGGTGCTCTTTATCGGGACCACCTTAGTATTTGTTGACCAGGATATTTTGCGGCCGTTCAAAACCCGACTCTTGGTGGGGGACTTCTACCTAGTCTTTGAGATTCTACTCGATGCCTTCGGACTACTCCTCATAGCAGGCCTCGCATACGCCTTGCTTAGGAGGACAATCACAAAGCCCGGCCGCCTCAGCTACAGGAGGGAGTATTTGGCAATACTCTGGCTGCTCCTCTTCATAGGCGTGACAGGCTTCGTCTTGGAGGGGATTAGAATCTATCTCCGGAGCCCATCTTGGAGCCTCTACTCTCCTGTAGGCGCCTTGCTGGCAGCCTCTATGGTAGGCTTGGACGTTGGAGGCGAAGTCATGGTGACGGCGTATAGAGCTCTATGGTGGATCCACGCCGTTGCGTCTTTCGCCGGCGTGGCGGCCTTACCGTTCACCAACCTACTACACATACTGGCAGCCTCGCTGAACGTGGCGGTAAACAGCCAGCACACCAAGACCCCAGCCCTGATAGAGACACCCTTCATACTGAGCAAGCTCGAACTAGAGGCAGGCCTACCCCCCGTAGGCATAAGCAGCATCAGCGACATTAAGCCGCGCCAAGTACTACAGCTTGACGCCTGCACAGACTGTGGACGTTGCGACGAGGTATGCCCCGCCCTCATTGCAGGCACACCCCTCTCCCCCCGAATGATCGTACAGAAGCTGAGGAGGGCTTGGTGGGAGCGGAGGGGGGAGGACTTCTTCGACTCCAACACCTTCACGCTCGAGGAAGTCTATGCCTGCACGACGTGTGGGGCCTGCGAGTATGCTTGTCCTGTCCTGATAAGTCCTATGGAGCTGATAGTTGAGCTGAGGAGGGCTTTGGCTCTTCGGGGGAGCGTCACTAGGAAGGGAGTCGAGACGCTCTCGAACCTGGCTAGGGCTAGAAACCCGTTTGGGCTGGGGCAGGGTGAGAGGGTTAAGCTCCTCGGGGAGCTGGTGCAGATTGGGGTTAGGAGAGTGGAGGATGAGGAGTCGGTTGAGACGGTTTACTGGGTTGGATGCATGGGGGCCTATGACCCTAGGGCGAGGCAGGTTGTTAGGCAGGTGGCTTCGCTGCTGGTCTCGGCTGGTGTTAGGTTTGCAGTAATGTCCAGTGAGGAGGTGTGTAATGGCGACCCGGCGAGGAGGCTGGGTGAGGAGGGGAGGTACCAGGAGCTTGCAGAGGAGGTGATAGGCCTGCTGAAATCCAAGGGGGTTAAGGAGGTTATCACCCACTGCCCCCACTGCTTCGACATATTCTCCAGACAGTACCGGGACCTAGGCGCAGAGTTTAGGGTGGTGAGCCATATCCAGCTGCTGCACAGACTTGTTAGGGAGGGGAAGGTCAAGCTAGCTGAAGCGGGGCCACTAACCATACACGACTCGTGCATCTTTGCTAGGATGTATGGACTCGTAGAGGAGCCGAGGGAGGTGCTTTCTGGCTCCGAGGTGAGGGAGCCGAGGAGGAGGGGCAGGATGACCATGTGCTGCGGAGCGGGAGGAGGGAACTACTGGCTCGACATCAAGCGGGCTAAGCGTGAAAACCTGCTTAGGCTTGAGGAACTGCTGGAGACGGGCGCGGCGACAGTGGTTACCGAGTGCCCCTTCTGCTTGGCCATGCTCGAGGACGCTAGGCGGGTTCTGGGTGCAGAGGACCGTATAAGCGTCAAGGACATCTCGGAGCTCCTCAGACCGGCGGATAAGGGTTGAGCCTGAGGGAGCAGAAGCAAAGGATACGCGAACATGTCTGGGACCTGCTCGTCAGAGAGCAGGTTGCTCGGCCTCCTTTCCCCATCCGGGGACGGATCCCAAACTTCGTAGGGGCAGAGGCGGCGGCCGAAAAACTACTCCTACTCGAATCATTCAGATCCGCGCGGACGGTGAAGGTGAGCCCAGACTCCCCCCAACGCCCAGTCAGAGAGCTATGCATGAAGATGGGGAAGAAGCTAGTCATGCCTACTCCCCGGCTTCGCGAGGGGTTCCTCCTGCTTGAGCCGTCTAAAATCTCAGAGCACAACTACAGGCAAGCATCCACGATTAGGGGCGGGTTCACATTTGGCGAGAAGGTGGAGCCGGAGAGCCTCGACACCATCGACTTTGTAGTGGTGGGGTCTGTGGCTGTCTCTCGAGGTGGTGCCCGCGTGGGTAAGGGTGAGGGCTATTCAGAGATAGAGTATGCGATTTTGAGGATGTTGGGCAGGGTCTCTGAAGACACACCGATTACAACAACGGTGCACCCCCTACAGATCGTCGGCGAGATCCCCGTAGAAGAGTTCGACGTCTCAGTAGACTATATAGTCACTGAGGCGGGCCTAGTCGCGACCCATACAAGACTTTCCAGGCCACGAGGAATCATCTGGCATCTTCTCAGTGACAAGAAAATGGAGGAGATACCGCTGCTCAAGAGGCTTAGGAAAACCTAACCCTGTCATGACCGGTTAAACATTTATAGGAATCGCTGAAGTGTATTAGCCAGACTCATGACAACACTTATCACATCGTTTATAGACCCGTTTCTAATCCTAATCATCATGCTAGCATCCCTGATCCTCCCGGCCATCCTGCTCAGGAGGGAGAAGGAAGAAGTGGAGGCCGTCCCGAGGAACTACATTGAAGAGCTAGGGGATTTCCTAAGAGGGGTTAAGAGAGATAAGCCGCTAGAGGCTGCCGAAAACCTTCTTGAAACATACACCGCCCTAGGGTTGCTTGGAGGCTTTCGCGCCAGGGTTTTGAGAAGTCTCTTGACAGGCCCACTCTCTAGGCTTGTCCCAGCCAGCATATACAGGTGGATACTGAGCCGTTTAACCAGCTCGTAGGGTGGTGTGAAGAGATTGTCGAAGCTCTCTTGGATCAGGGACTTGGCTGAAAGGGTGAGGGAGGAGATACACAGATCAATAGTTGGGATGGATGTTGCGATTGACTCCCTGCTTATCTCCCTCTTGGTCCAGGGGCATGTCTTGATCGAGGGTGTGCCGGGACTCGCCAAGACCTATCTCGCGAAGGCGTTCGCCAACACCCTCACGCTCTCCTTCAAGAGAATCCAGTTCACCAACGACCTGCTACCAAGCGACATAGTCGGGGGAATGATATTTGACCGGCGCACAGGAGAATTCCTATTCAGGCCCGGCCCCATCTTCGCAAACATAGTTCTCGCAGATGAGATTAACCGCGGAGCCCCGAGGACTCAGTCGGCACTGCTCGAGGCTATGCAGGAGTTCCAAGTCACGGTGGAGGGGAAGACATACCCCCTCCCCAGACCATTCATGGTTATAGCTACACAGAACCCGATAGAGCTGGAGGGGACCTACCCGCTACCCGAGGCTGAACTCGACCGTTTCCTAATCCGCGTCCTCGTGAACTATCCATCACGCGACGAGGAGATCGAGATACTCAGGCTTAAGAATAGGCATGGCGAAGAGCTCAACGTCACCCCGGTCGCTGGTTCTGAAAAGGTCCTTGAAGCTATGCAAGCTGTAACGAAGGTTCACATAGACGACGACGTCCTAGGATACATCGTGGACATTGTTAGAGAGTCAAGGAGTATGCCCGACGTGGTTATGGGCGCGAGCACGCGGGCAGAGACGGCTCTACTCTATGGCTCTAAAGCAAACGCGGCAATAAGAGGGAGAGACTATGTAATACCTGACGACGTGAAGTACGTGGCACCCCTCATCCTAAATCATAGGATCCTGCTGAGGAGACGGACTACGTCACTGGGTAGGGGTGAGCAGGAGATAATGCTGGTGGCTAAGAAGGTGCTTGAGAGGGTGGAGGCACCAAAGTAATGCTCACAAGGGAGGGGGCACTACTACTAATAAGCATTTCCGGATGGACATTATTCATCTCCGCCCTACTCTATCAGCCCTTCATCTTCCTAACATCCTTTTTTCTACAGACATTCTTCGCCACATACATCCTGCTAACGCATAGAAGACTCGAAAAACTCGACACCGAAGGCCTCAAAGTCGAGCGGACGGTTGAGCCTGAAAGAGTAGGTGATAAGACACTTTTGAGGGTCAGGCTGCAGGTAAGATTTGACAGCGATTCACGGTTATTTGTCCGGGTAATAGATAAGCCCCCATACGGTACACGGGTCGTAGAACGGTCATTAAATCCCGAAGGCATCGTGGGTGCTGGCGAAGGTATTGACACTTCATATACGCTTGAAATTGATCCCTCCATCGGTCTTGCACGGTTTAGAAAAGCAATCCTGCTAATACACGACCCACTAAAACTCTGCTATATCGAGAGGGAGGTAGAGGTCGTGTCTGACGTAATTGTCCCGGTAGGCGAGCAGCTAGTTGGAGCCGCCTACGCTAAGTTGCCCACACCTTGGATTAGGCCGCCGATGGGTCTGGGCTTTAGGGGGCTTGTAGGCTACGACGATGAGTTCTCAGGAGTAAAGCCCTATGAGTTAGGAGACAGGATAAGGGATATTCACTGGATGAGATACGCCCAGCAAGTCGATGAAGAAGAATTAGTCGCGAAGAAGTATGTCAAGAGGGGGGAGGTCACTCTCCACATAGTTGTCGACTGCTCCTCCTCGATCAACGCGGGAGACAACGCAGCCCTCCTTACTGATATATCGACTCTGATCCGACGTCTCTGCCAGACTGCAGAGGAAGAGGGAAACCCGGTACAGTTTTGGCTGATAAATTCGGCGCTTAGTCAGGATGAGAAGGTCTCGCCCCGACGAGTATTTTCAAGGGTTGCGCTGGAACAGTTTATAGCTAGGGTTTTCCCTTCTAGGGGGCGTGACGACAGGCAGGTTTTGGAGGAGTTTCTAAGAACACTCAGCAGCTCAAGCATGGTTATCTTTGTGGTCAATCCACCATCACAAAACACTGGCACAATCGAGGAGATGATTAACGCATGTAAGACAGTCGGCGCGAGATACATTATATGCATACCCGACGTATCCAGTTATATCTCGGGGATAGGCAGAGAGGTTGGCCGGCTGCTGCAGCTGGACAGACTGTTTAAGGATAGGTGGGTGTCGAGGTTCTCTGAGGGTGGGTCAGTTATTGAGATCGGTAAGGGGTATGAGATAGACGTCACCAAGGAAGCCATGCGGAGGGGTGTTGATTGGGGACGCGGTTAGCCGACAGAGTTTTACTCTCTGCAGTCCTCCTCACACCTCTGCTCATGAGCATAGACTATATGAACCAGATCCAGTTGACACCTTTCCTAGTCCTCGGCTGTATCTCGCTTCTCTCAACCTATCTTCCAGCTAGGTATCAATATGTTGTGATTCCGCTGATATATATGCCAGCAATCGCGAGCCTATCGATTCTGGTGTTGGAGAGAAGACCACAATATCTCATAGACCTAGCAGGCGGATATTTGGTCAGCATACCATTCATAGCCATGATAGGCCTGGCCAAGAGCCAAAGCCTCAGAGCCTCTGTGCTAAGTTACATTACAAGCTTGACAAGCACCTATTTCATTTGGGCTACCGCGGCTCAGGCTAGAAGGGAGGGAGGCCACCTATTCCTTTCCCTAGTCAACATGTTTGTGAATAGGCAGGCTTGGGAGAGGGTGCAGCCTCCCCAGTTTTTCGCAGCCCTCACCGCGCTATCATCCATTGCTCTAGCCGTCTACCTTTGGAGGGTCTATGGATCCCTGCTAGTTCGCGAGCAAGGGGAGGTCTTAATCTTCTCAGCCACCGCTGCAAGCCTAGCCGTAGCTCTTATAGTCCTTTACTCGCTAGTATACGCCGACTCCGTGGCCCTAGGACTGATCATTGCAGCATCCCTGACACTAGCCGCTACATTGCGGGTTGGAGTGAGAAAGGGATGGAGAAGGGCATAGCCTCTCTAGCATTGGTCATAGCGATGTTGGTGGTGATTCCACCAACAGGTCAATCTCAGGAGAATGGATTCTTACTGATCGGCTACGGCGGTGAGAAGTTTTTACCCTTCCTCGACGGGGCAAGATACAGATTTGTGGTAGGAGAGAGGCTGGTACTGAAGGCAATAGGAATAGACGTCTCAGTTATATTCACAACAAACAGGGGGCAGGAGTACCTTTTCCACGTGGGCGCCGGAGAGGCTGTAGAGGTCTGGAGGTTTCGCAGCGAGGACGTCGGGACCGTGGCTTTGACTGTGATAGGTGGGGGAAGGGCTATAATTGAGGTGCTCAGCCTAGAAGAGTCTGCTCTTGGATGGATTGATTTCCAGCCAGCCGGATTCATGCCTACAGACTCTTATGGGCAAGAAGTCTTAGAGGCTAGAATAGTTGGATCAACCCTCTCAGGCTTCGCGATAAAAGGAGAGAGAACGGAGACCCGGAAGATATTCGTCAAGCCCAACTCTACCCTACAGATTCAAATCCCGCCTAACGCGCTGAGCGCAAAGGTCACGCTCAGGCACTACGACCCCATAGAGTTGAGCGGCTATAACGGAAAACTCCACGTATTATATAGAGTTGAGCCCATAGTAGCCGAATATAAGTTCGATGAGGCTGTGGCGGGGCTATCGATGCGCGTTGTTGACGTGCATATTCCAGCTCTCGGAGAGGTGGGTGAGAACGGTCTAGTGCCCTTGAGATATGGTACACTGGTGGTGAACCTCGTGTACACTGGGCGCGGGGGTGGGAGGTTTGAGCAGAGTTACGAGGTTACGGTATCGCCAATAACGGAGGAGCCACCACCAGTAGGCTCAACTATGACTATAGGCCTAGGAGAACTCATACGTAACGGCTTAGAAGTGATAACCGCAAACCTCACCACAGGACGATTCGAGCGACACGTAATCCGCGTCCCAGACTACCGAGTCAGGGTCTATGACAGCCACCTCGGATCGTGGGTTGATAACTATTCCATAAGCCTCCCCGGGTATCTCTCCTTGAAGAACGGGTCTGAGTCGGTCATCATTCCGAAGACTGTCTCGATCACCGAGGGGGAACACGCCTCCATCATCACTATTAGACCTTCACTCAAGGTATACTCCGTGGATGTCAGCGAGTCCGTCGGCCTCCTCACATTGGAGGCAGGCAGGCCCGTGACAATTTACGTGGATGGCAGGCTGGTTGAGGTTGAGGTGAGACACGCGGCAGGCTTCCTCATACAGGATTCACAGATCTATGTCAATGACTCGCTCAGAGGTACAGGCGGTAGAATAAGCCTACGGCTACCCGCAGGGGCTTATAACTTCTCGGCCGAGACACCTTTCGGGAGGGTATACTCGACCGTGGATATTGGGGATGTAGCGCGTGTTGTCTTAGTTGTTAGAGGGTATACGGCTGAGACGCTCGCACTAATTACTGTCTTTCTCATCCAGCTATCAATCTTTGCGATGTACTTTTGGAGTTGGTTCAGGGGCGTTAGGCTCAGAGGAGCTAGGGCATCAAGCGTCGAAGCATCGGCTAAGAAGTAATATTTGCCTAGGTCTGTAGGGTGGGTTGGCTCCTCATGCCCTCACCATACAGGGTCGTGATAGAGTCTTGGCAAGGCCGCCTATCCCTAATCCTACTCTCACTCATGGCAGCCATATCACTCTACACCCTCTCCAGCTACCCCCTGGACTATGGCCCTAGGATCTGGAACAACCCATCCTACTGGGCCGAGTACCCAAAGGCAGTTCCTCCCGAGTGGGCCTCCACCGGCACGAGCTTCCCCCACACGATACTCAGACTCGACAAACAGGTCTACTCAGATGAGACGCTCACCATCTACGAGGCCAGGCTTCGATACGACTCGCTGGAACATCCCAGTGGGATAACAGTGAAGATTGGTGGAATAAGGTTTCAGTCCATCCCGCCAATAATAGAGGTGGTTGTTATACGGCCCGATGTGATCGAGATTAGCCTCGCAACCTTTAGCCCAAGTGGTCCGAGGCCTGGTGAAACCCCACCCTACACCAGGTATGCGGACCAGCCGTTGAGAATTTTTCCAGCATCATCGAGGAGTGTTCAGACGGTTGTTGCTCAGAAGCTCTCAGAGGCGTATAAAGTGGAGATAAGTGAAGAGGATGTTTCCCAGAGGCTTGAGAACTATATTTTTTCAAGGCCCAGCGGTGATGGACGCATTGAGCCCCTATGGGGGGAGTATGTGTTTAGGCTTCTAGTATATCGCCAAGACGCGGCTGACGGTGTTGACGAGGCAACGGTTGTTCTGGCCGGGACCATTTACGGTCTAATGGGTACTGATACCCTGGGACGGGACCTGGCCCAGGGTCTCCTCTTTGGATTCCCCGTCTCACTCACTATCGGGCTGCTGGCGGCCAGTGTGACAACCTTCATAGGTGCCTCGCTGGGCCTATTGAGCGGCTACCTAGGAGGGAGGGCTGACCACCTAATCCAGAGGTCTGCAGACATCGTAGCCAACATCCCCCTACTACCAATCCTCATCCTACTAGCTTACACCTTCAGGCCCGGACTGCTCCTAATCATATTTCTCCTGACCCTTTTTAGCTGGCCAGGCCTCACAATCCTAGTCCGATCCATGGTTCTCCAGCTCAGGAACTCTCCACTCACCGATGCTGCCAAGTCGATAGGTGCCGGAAGCTTCAGGATAATAGTAAAACACATCGCGCCTAACGTCGCGCCATACGTCCTAGGCCAGATGATACTGAGCATCCCCTCAGCTATCCTAGCTGAGGCTGGACTAAGTTTCCTAGGCCTCGGCGACCCGCAGATTCCCAGTTGGGGGAGCATACTCGAGCAGGCCTTCAGGACAGGCGCGATCTTCCTAGGCTACTGGTGGTGGGTGGTGCCACCAGGCCTCCTCATAGCCATGACATCTATCACCTTCATACTCTTGGCGCTGAGCCTGGAGCCGGCGATGAGCCCGCGCCTCGCTGCACGCGTCAGAAGGGCCCCGTGAGCGAGTGGATATATACAGCCATGGACATGCTACACTCATGCAAAGGTGGATAATAGCGCGTCTGATCCTCGTTCTCCTACTCTTACCGGCTCCTGCGGCTCTTGCCCAAGAGGAAAGGGTCCCCGGCACTAGCTACTCTACGGCACTGGAGCTAGGTCCAGGTGAGCATAGCTTCTACTTGGAGAGAGGAGATGTACACTACTTCTCCGTCAGGCTGGAGAAGGACGACACGCTCTACCTCCAACTCCGCTCAGCACTCGACCAAGACTTCGACATGGCTCTGATCTCGCCTGATAGGGAGATTATCGAGCTCTCCGTGAGGGCGGCAGGGTTCTCTGAGAGAATAACCTACACCGCATCAAGCAGTGGGCTCTACTTTGTCGTGGTATTCCCCTTTGGAGCGTCGAGCGGCGCCTACAGCCTGTTAATAGGCATCTCGAAGCCCCGTGTCACCACAGTGACATCGACAGTCACGGTGGTCTCGTATGTTACCTTAACCCAGAAGGAGTTAAGAGACGTTGTAATTGCCCTGACAAGGGAGAGTTTCCGGACCGTTACTGTAACAAGCCAGCAGGTTTTCGGCCGTGGCATGGAGATTCTGGGCTGGTCTGTCCTCTCCCTAGCCATCATAGCCGTGGCGGTTCTTATAAGGGATGGGCTCGTCAGAGCTAGACCAACTAGTGGCGGGGGAGAGAAAATAACAAAGGAAAGCGAGGCTGGCGGCTAGTCCTAGTACATGACTCTTAGCTCCTCGAAGAGCGGTGTCACGTCCGCCACTGGTCTCAGAGACTTGGTCCTTATTGGCTGGAGAGCTGGGGGGCTTTGAAGATATGTGGAGGCGACTGAGGCGATGCGCTGGTCATAGCTTGGGATGAAGGGATTTCTGTAGAATACCCCTATAGGTATCCTTTCCCCCCACTCATAGGACCTCTTGATAGCCTCAGCCGCCTTAGCCACAGCCTCCTCCCCATCCGGCGACTTCACCTCACCATCATACCCGGTCTCCTCGAGCTTGTAGAGCCTGGGGCGGGGCTTCTTGGTCTCTGGGTCAGTCCTATCCTCGCCGGCGTACCACTCCTTCGTGTGTAGATCGTTGTAGGTGGGGCATGGCTGGAGTACTTGGATGAAGGAGGTTCCTTTATGCTGCATGCCGAGCTTAATCAGCTCCTTAAGGTGTCTTGTATCATAGGCGTATCCCCGGGCGACGAAGGTGTATCCGCATACGATTGCCAAGGCTATGGGGTTGACTGCGTCGTTCAGGTTCGGCCTGGGCAAAGCCTTCGTCTTGAGCCCCCGTTTCAGCGTAGGTGAAGCCTGACCCTTTGTAAGCCCATAGACACCGTTATCATACAGTATATAGGTGATGTCCACGTTTCTTCTCCCAGCAGCGACGAAGTGTCCTGCCCCAATTCCTAATCCGTCACCATCTCCCCCCACAGCTAGTACCGTCAAGTTTGGATTAGCTAGCTTAGCTGCGATGGCGAAGGGGAGGGGGCGGCCATGGACAGTGTGTATGCCGTAGGTGTTAATGTAGTGCGGAGTCTTACTCGAGCAGCCGATACCTGAGAAAACTGCGACTCTATGCGGCTCGATCTGAAGCTCTGCAAGAGCCATCTGGATCGAGGAAAGTATACCGAAGTCGCCGCATCCCGGACACCAGTCATTAAAGAGCGGGGTTCGGAAATGCGCCATTGTTAGCTTCTGGGTGACAGTCATACCCTACCCACCTCTATTCATTACTATTCTTTTAGTGTTTCTCGCCAACACCTCTTTGACCGCGTCTCTAACCTCAGTCGATGTGAACGGCCTACCGTTATACTTCAGGATCAGATTTGTGGGGCGGAGACCGGTCTCCATAGCCATAAGCTTACCCATCTGTCCGCTATAATTCTGCTCGATATCGATTATCCTTCTCGCAGATTGGAGGGTTTCCAAGCAGAGCTCGGCGGGAAATGGATAGAGAATCTTGAGCTGTAGGAAGCCGATGGGGCCGGCTCCCTCCTCTTCCAGCATATCAAGCGCATCAAGTATCGGTCCTTTTGTAGAGCCCCAGCTAACTATCCAGTCCTTAGCGTCGGAGTCGCCGTATACCGCGATTTTCTCATTTGCAGGGATAGACTCGTTTATTAGCTGGTGCTTGCCCATCCGTTTATCCATCATCTTCGTCCTTATGACGGGGTCCTCACTGATGTGGCCCAGCTCGTCATGCTCGTCTCCTGTATTCCAGAATATTCCTCCACGTGTGCCTAATGGGACCCTTGGAGAAATCCCATCATCCGTAAACTGGAACCTCTTGTAGTCCTTTCCATCCAAGTGCTCGTTTATGAGAAGGCCCCTGTCCAAGAGAACGTCATTTACAGCAGGTATTGGAATGGTCTGGGTCGAGTTGGCTAGAGACTTGTCAAGTAGATGGATGACTGGGACTTGATACTTTTCAGCATAGTTAAAGGCCTTAATGGTGTCGTAGAAGGCCTCTGTCATGTCACCGGAAGCCATCACTATTCGCGGTATCTCACCGTGTCCAGCGAAGACGGTGAAGAGGAGGTCTCCCTGCTCGTGACGGGTCGGAAGACCGGTACTCGGCCCACCCCTCTGATAGATTGTTATCACGACAGGAACCTCGTTCATCCCGGCCCATCCCAGACCCTCAACCATGAGGGAGAAGCCGGGCCCAGAAGTAGATGTTGCCGACCTAACACCAGCAAGGCTTGCGCCGATAGCCATGTCGATAGCCGCCAGCTCATCCTCAGACTGGAAAACGAGGATATGTCCCTTATCAGATAGCTGCCTGCTTTCGGCCAAGTGAGGATACTCGTACTCGTCCCCATCCGACACAACGTTCAGGTTAAAGACCTGCTTGTCTTCGAGGTATACGCTCTCGTCTGCGGCGGGAGTGATGGGGTAATAAGTCTGAAACCTGCAGCCGGCCACTATCTTGGCTATGCCCACGATTGTTGTCCCGTTGACCAAGATAAGGTTCTCACCATTCTGCCTATTGGGTAATGTTAATGGGAAGTCATCGGAGAAGTTGTTGATAACATAATCGTAAACCACCTTGCAGGCGGTGAAGTTCATATCGACAACTGTTTTCTTAGCCCTGAAGGCATAAGATAGTCCCCTATGGAGGCGGTTTATATCCGCCTTTAGAATGGCGAAGGATGCGGCGACGGCCATTGTGTTAACCATTCTCATTAGGAGTGAGAGCTGCTGCTCACCGATTATCTCGCCAGTCTTCTTGAGCAGCTCCATATAGGGCAGCGGATAGATCTTCACTCCTCTACGCTTAGCGACTGTTAGAACGTCGCGAAGGGTCTCGCCTACATTCTCGTTCTTAAGCCTCTCCTTTATGTCTTTCTTCAGCCTCTCCTCAATTGTTGGGATGTTCTTGAGCTGC
>JAVYLC010000022.1:22284-23604 GCA_038741355.1 Nitrososphaerota archaeon | reverse complement strand
TAGGCTTAGCCAGATGGCTGGTGATAAAGACATGCCCGGAGTGGTGCTGGGTAACGATTTTTATGCGAAGCCGGCCTTCTGGCTTCTGTGATGGAGGAGGCTCTGCGGCTTTTGGAGAAGCTGAGTATGAGCTATGCGCCGCCGGGTGGTGAGGACGCGGTTGCCGAGGTCATCAGGGGCTTCCTTGAGGGGTATGCCAGCTCCATGGAGAGGGATGTGATGGGAAACTTGATTGTTAGGATTGGTGGTGGAGGGCCGAGGGTTATGCTTGCGGCCCACATGGACGAGGTTGCGATGATGGTGAGCTGGATTGACGAGGAGGGGTATCTGAGCTTCGCTCCCCTAGGCGGTCTCGATGCGCGGGTCCTAGTGGGGCAGAGGGTTGTGGTCCACTCTGATAGGGGGCCGCTGGAGGGGTGCATAGGCGCTAAGCCGCCCCACATCACGACGCAGGAGGAAGCCAAGAGGGTCCCGGAGCTGAGGGAGCTTCACATAGATATAGGCGCCTCAAGTAGGGAGGAGGCGGAGGCCGCCGGCGTCAGGGTCGGAAGCTACGCCACCTTCCCCGCCCACTTCTCTAAACTCCTCGGCACACGCGTCATGGGCAAGGCCTTCGACGACAGGGTCGGCTGCGTTGTTGCAGCCCTGGTGGCTAGGGCAGCGGCGGAGGAGGTAGGAGTCGAGCTCCACGCAGTCTTCACCGTCCAAGAGGAGGTTGGGCTGAGGGGCGCAGCGACCGCTGTGAACAGCGTCAACCCAGAATACGCTATTGTCCTGGAGGGAACGGTGGCCGCTGACACCCCCGGTGTCCCGGAGCAAAGCCGCATAACCCGGCTAGGCCGCGGCGCTGCCCTGAGGCTGATGGACTCCTCCATGATCACGAACAGGAGGTTCTACTCTCTGCTGGTCAGGGCGGCCGAGAGGGCTGGTGTGAGCTACCAGTCTCAGATAGCATCTGGGAGCGCGACGGATGCGGGTAGGATTCACCTGCACGGGAAGGGTGTGGTGACGGGGGTTGTCGGCATACCCTGCAGATATCTCCACTCACCCCACCTAGTCCTAGACTTGAGGGACTTAGAGGCGGCCTACAAGCTGACGCTTGAGACACTGCGGCTTATCTCCGAGCAGGCCTAGACCCGCTCCAAGCCCTGATAATCCTCTCGATGCTCTCGGCAAGCCTGAAGTCGCGGGCCGTCAGCCCTCCGGCGTCGTGGGTCGTGAGCCTCAGCCTCAAGTATCCGTACCCCAGCTCCACGTCGGGGTGGTGCCCCATTCTCTCCGCAGCCCTAGCAATCCTCTTCAAAAGGTCGAGGGACTCGG
>JAVYLC010000022.1:19189-22187 GCA_038741355.1 Nitrososphaerota archaeon | reverse complement strand
AGCGAAGTCGCGCGTCTTCAGGCTCCTGACAATATATCTTCCACGGAGCCTCCAAGGTCTAACAGTGGCCACCAGCTTCTCCGCCTCAGCTCTGCTCAGACGCTTGGCCATCCCACGCCCCACGCCTCACCGCAGCTTTTATGGCTTGGCAGTAGACTAAACATCGTGTAGCTGGCTTGAAGTTCCACAGGCTGAGTAAGAGTGATTTGCGGAGGGTCTGTGAGGGGTTTGCGGGCCTAGGAGTCAGGGGTGTGAAGGAGGGGACGGTGCTGGAGGATGAGGGCGTCAGGCTCTACTGGCTAGACGGACTGATACTCGCAGAGGAGGGTGGGCTCCGGTTCCCCGCTCTAGATGAGCAGGCAAACGCGGCGCTGCTGGGCTCGATGCCGAGCCTCGTAGTCGATATGGGTGCTGTAGCGAAGATTGCTGGAGGGGCGGACGTCATGGGGCCCGGCGTAGTCGAGGTCCGGGGGATCTTCGGCTCTGGCGACCTGGTGGTGGTCAGGGATGAGAGGCATGGCAGGGCCTTGGCAATATGCAGGGCGCTGGTCGGGAGCGGCTCGCTCCAGCCCGGAAGCCGAGGACGGGTCGCCGAGAACATCCACCACCCCGGAGACAGGGTTTGGAGGCTGATGGAGAGGCTAAGAGAGCTTCTCTCCTAGCCGCTGCTTGAGCCGCTCCATCTCCCGGAGAAGGTCTGAGTATAAGTTTAGCACCTCCTCCAGCATCTTCTCAGCCTCCGCCACCGACCCTCAGCCCGCCGCAGGCTTCGCCAGCGCGGCCCCTCTAGCCTCCACACCCTCCTCCGCCTTCCCAGCCTCACGGGGCGACCGTCTCGGTCGAGTCCGATTGGAGGATACGAGTGGTCCCAGGATCGATGGACATGGGGACTGGGCACCAAGTATAGAGAAGAGGGGCGTTGTATGCTGTTTGAGAGGGTGGAGCGCTACGCTGTCTTTGATTCTAGTCTCTGTCTGAGCTCTCTTACCTCTGCTTCTAGTACTGCAACCCTCTGCAACACGTCAAGCCTTTTCTCCAAGCTATCGAACCTGACGTTCATCTCGGTGCGGAGGGAGGTAAGCCTCTCGTCAAAAGACTTGAACTTCTCGTCAAACGCTTTCAACTTCTCGTCAAACGCTTTCAGCCTCTCGTCAAACGCTTTAAGCTTCTCGTCAAAAGCCTTCAGCTTCTCGTCAAAAGCATTAAACTTCTCGTCAAAAGCCTTAAACCTGTCATCCATGTAGATCTTAAGGTCTTTTGTCTCTTCCTTTATGAGCGTCCTAATCTCAGGCAGTAGGAACCTAGCGACCCATCCGGGAACCTTCTCAACAACCCTAGCCATAACCTAACCCATCGACATCAGAATTAGTTATTTATGTCTTCCCAACCCTAAAAGGATATGTCCGGATAAGCACTATATTTAAAGGCCGGTTCTCGGGCTTACTTGCCCGTCGTCTCGGCGATGCCCTAGTCCATCAAGTCCGGCTGGGTGGCGGAGACTCGAGTTCTGACTCTTACTGCTTCCCGTAACTGATGCCATAATGGATTATTCCATCGTCGCTTCATTTTTACTAGGTATTTTTCACGGTTTAGACCCGGGACAGGGGTGGTTATTTGCGGTGTTCATGGGCATTCACAGAGGAAGCAAGCTACACATCCTCCTCACCAGCGGGGTTGTCTCGTGGGTCATGCGATCTCTATAATTCCAGTTGTGTGGATCTATCTTTGGGTCTCACAATACTCGAACTTGGTCCCTTTCTTCGTCGCGGCCGCCCTCCTAACTTTTGGAGGTTATAGGCTCGTTAGGTATCACAGACATTTCCGAGTGGGTCTAGGGGTGGGGTATATACAGCTCCTCTTCTGGGGTTTGTTGTTAGGCCTCTCACACGGTAGCGGCCTCTCCCTACTGCCCTTCTTCCTCACAGCGAACGCTCTACTTCTCATGCTCTTCCATTTCCTAGCGACCAGCATCACGATGCTATTGATGGCGATAGTGACCACCTACTTTTTACGATTGATCGTGTTGAAAAGGATATGGATAAACTTCGATCTTCTATGGGGCATGGTCCTCGTCCTAATGGGAGGAGCTTTGCTCGTGACGAAGCTCCTCGAAGGCTCCTGACGTAATGGATGATGTAAGTATAGACTATTATGATCTTCATACGAAATATAGAAAATGACTCGTATTTAAGTTTTCACTCACAATAACCAACAATTTGGCGAGAAATGGTTGAACAGTTTAGACCGGGCAATAAATACGCTATGATATACGGCGGACACGTCTCCCATGGGTGACGTGTGTAACCTATAAAACTTGGGTGATGTGTGCCTCCGCTATGCCTGAGTCGACGTCTAGGCGCATACCATCCGACTATCTCGACCGGCTCATACCAACTATCGAGGACCTACTAGCACCCGAGGCCCCGGATGCTCAGCCCACCAGCCAGCCCTCGGCCCAAGCCAAACACAGGCGTAGGAAGGTCCACTTCTACATAGACCCGGAGGACTATGAGCTGTTGGAGGGCGTGGTCTCAAGGCTGGCCGAGATGCAGGGTCCCCTTGGCGACCCACGGGGTCTCTACTCGAAGGTGCTTAGGATGTCGGTGAAGATTGGGATTAGGGAGCTTGTCGCCCGTGTGGGGCATGGGGGACAGGGGTGACGTGTGTGACGCGGGTGATAGCCGTTAGCAACCAGAAGGGTGGTGTCGGAAAGACGACGAGTGTCGTCAACCTCGCATCAGCCCTCGCCCTGAGGCATGGCCTCAAGGTTCTGGCAGTCGACATGGACCCCCAGGGACACCTCGCCCTCTCCCTAGGCATAGACACTGGCGAATCCTCGAGGACCATTACAGCCGCCCTCCTCGGGGTCCAAGGCCTAGGCCAGGTCGTCAGGGAGACGGGGATTCCGGGGCTGTATGTCGCACCTAGTAACGAGTCTCTAGCGGCAGCCGAGGATAGGATTGCCCGTCAGCCCGGCAGGGAGGCTGTCTTGGCTACA
>JAVYLC010000022.1:11203-19093 GCA_038741355.1 Nitrososphaerota archaeon | reverse complement strand
ACAGTCCTGGAGCAGGAGCTGCCAAAATACGACGTCGTATTGGTGGATACTCCGCCAAGCCTCGGCGTCCTGACATTCAACGCCCTATACGCCTCCAGCCACGTCCTCGTCCCAATCCAGCCCAGGCTCTACAGCATAGAAGGACTTAGGAGGCTATACCAGATAATACACCTGATGAGGAAGAGGCTCGGGAGGAGGATTGAGATTCTTGGCCACTTCCTCACAATGGTCGACAACAGGTACCGGGTTACGAGGGAGGTTCGGAGTGACCTCAGGGCCAGGCTTGGCGAGGGGCTCCTCTCGACCGAGATCCCAATGAGCGTCAAGGCAGAGGAGGGCCACTTCCACAGGACACCCCTAGTAATCTATGCCCCGGACTCGGATGCTGCGAGGGCGTATGAGGCCCTGGCTGAGGAGGTGCTGGCGAGGCTTAGGGGCGAGGTAATACGTGGAGAATCTATCGAGAGTGGGGTGGGCTTGGAGGGTGGTGAGCACTAATCCGGGAGCGGCGTTGACAAAAATGTCTAGCAGGGAGGTGGGCGATGCTTGACTTATCCGCTCGAGCTCCTCTTGGAGGAGAGGGGCTCTATTCCCGGGGAAGACCCGGTTCTCAGGGCCCTCCTCAAGGGCTCATCCCTCACGGAGAGGCAGTTTGAAGCTCTCAGGCTGGAGGCTGAGGACTATGCGACAGGGATACGGAGGACCTTTGAGGAAAAGGCACGACTACTCGGCGTCTCTCGTGGGACCTACGCCAAAATACTCGGACAAGCCCTACGTAATATCTCCCAATCCATCCACACCCTCCTACTCCTCGGATACCTGGGACTCTTGGGCGAGAGGCGCTTCGCCTGGCTCCTTGAGCTCAGTCAGGCCTTGGAGAGCGGAGAGATGGAGGATGCGCTCGAGATATTAGAGAGGCTAGCTGGGAAGGCTACTGGTCGCCCTCAACCTCCTCGACCCGGCCCCTCAGGAGCCGGTACCTGATGTTGTTCAGCATGCCGCCGGCCCTCTCCAAGAACCCCCTCTCAGCCAGCCTCGAGAGGTAGGTGGAGGCTGTGCTCAGTGTCAGCTTCTCACCATACTCAGCCTCATAGGCCTCAACTACATCCCTCGAGGTGAACTCGGCGTAGGGGAACCTCTTCTCAATCACCCTTGCAAGCCTCGTCAGCTTGTTCTCCATGGGCTGCTGGGAGGAGGCGCCTCCGCCGTATAGGTCTACGAGGTCGGCGAGCTGCATGATTTTCTCCCTGGTCACCCTTCCCTCAAGTATGACCGTCAACCTGTCTCCGTCGTCGCCCACAACCTCTACCCTAACTCTCCTCCTCGCAGGCAAAGCCCCCAGGCCCGGCCCCAACTCCCACACATTATATCTGTTTTGGCTTCTGCGCTTCCTATGGAAGGGCCCTGATCATACCGGGCCATGCTCCCCGTCACGGCTTCAGCGGCTCTAGGGGACACTGCCCGAACCGGTTGGCCAATTCCAAACCTCTCCACCACCGCCTCCGGTGCCAGCCTCTTTACAGCCACGCCGACAGTTAGGGCCAAGCTCATTCAGAGCCCTGCATAGTCTACATGCACCGCGAGAGGGAGAAGATGGGGGAGGCTTGCGGCCGGCGAGCTAGTCAGCATAGCCTCAGCTGAGTACTGGATCGGCGAGAACGTGCTAGCCTCTCACTATGCACACCACTCAGGGTGGGGGATGGCAACGGTGGCGCCAGCGGTGCAGTGGATGTCTAAGCGGAGCTTCAGGCGCATTAGGCCTACCCAGTCCCTCCTAAGCACCTCAAACCTCTTCAC
The DNA here is from genome assembly GCA_038741355.1 of Nitrososphaerota archaeon. GTDB lineage: Archaea > Thermoproteota > Nitrososphaeria_A > Caldarchaeales > Calditenuaceae > HRBIN02. The sequence continues at coordinate 17,296 of JAVYLC010000022.1, read as the reverse complement.
AAAATACTCACTCACCAAGACGACTATGAGGTCTAAGGCCAAGGATAATATGGCAGCGCCTAGGACCCCTGAAACTTGGCTTCCTCGGAGTAGGTTAAACCGCCTCTCCTCGCAGACAACCAGACCACCGTCTACGTCGCCTTCCGCAACCTTCCCGCATATTTGGATGGAGTATTCCCCAAGCTCCACCGGCCAGTCGGCGAGCAAGACGACACCGGCGATTGCTAGAACAATGACAGCGGCTAGGAGGCTGAGCTTGTAGAGCAGTCCCACAGGGACGGTCTATCCACCCGCCGCAAAATATCCCTCAGAGCCTAGTCAACCCTTATCTCGCCGCGCCTAACCTTCCTAGTCACCTCGGGTATGCTCGTAACAGCGTAGTATACGTGGCCGCAGTTATGCGTCCTGCAGTGCTCGCAGAAGAGCCGCTTGTCGCCCGTGTATGTGATGTCGACGGTTTGGTTGAGTAGGAAGTCCCAGAGGGTGATTGTCGTGTTCCGGAAGTTGAAGTGGAGCACCTTGTTGTACCCGTTCCTGTAGGCCCAGTCGAGTATGATGGACTTCACGAGGTCGTTCTTGCTTATCCCCCGCCTCTTGGCCTCCTTCTCTAAAATCTCGTCTATCTCCCGCTTTAGCCTGATGCTCCAGACAGCCTCCCTCGCAGACGTGGGCCTCGGCACACTTTCACCTAACACTCTTAAGATATATATCTTGTCGCGAATCCATGGAGTGGTGCCAGACGGTGGTATCGATATGGATAACCATTGTATGGTTCTGGTCAGTGGTGATCCACGGCTGGGGGTGATGGAGCTTGAAGAGGGCGCTTAAAGATTCAAGAGATATCCATATCCGCCTACCGCAGGACTTGTATAGGGCTTTGGAGGAGAGGGCGTCTTCAGAGGGGGTTCCTGTCTCCTTGCTTATACGGAGGATTCTGAGGAGCGCTCTGGGGCTCTAAGGGGCCGGGTGGTGCTGCCTTGCCGCGTCTCAGGGATAAGAGGCTCGCTCTCAGACTTGTCTGGAGGCTAGGTGACCTCCTAGCCGATGAGCTCTCGGGAGCTAAGGGACGGGACTTCGTGGTAGGCTCCGCCGAATATAGGGCCCTCTACCGTAGGCTACTGCCAGATACGAGGGCGAGAGACCTGACCTCGATGGCCCTCCAATACTTCTGCCAGCAGGTAGTCGAGACTCCCCGCTGGGTGCTCGAGGTTCTCGACAATAAGAAGCCAGTCCTGAGGCTGAGAATAAAGCAGCCATGAAAGTAGCCCCAATCCCCCTCAGCCAGATCCATAAAACCCCGATAAACCCGAGGCAGGTGGTGGATAGGGAGCGGCTCGAAGCCCTCACCACCTCCATCAGACAAGTGGGGGTAACGCAGCCCCTAATCCTCTGGTGGAACAGCGCGCAGGGCAGGTACGAGGTCCTCGACGGCTCCCGCAGACTAGAGGCGGCGAGGAGGGCAGGCCTCCAAGAAGTCCCGGCAATAGTCTACGAGGTATCCGAGGAGGAGGCGATGAAAATAGCCTTCTCAATACATCTGAGCCAGGAAGACCTGACGCCCGAAGAGCTCCTAAACTACATGGACCTGATGATCCAGCGGGAGGTCTTCAAGAGTGTCAAGGAGGCCTGTAGACACTTCGGGATAAGCAGGGCTTGGTACTATGAGTTGGAGAGGGCGGGTAGGGTTCGCGAGGAGGGCTTGAGCATCAGTGCTAAGTCTATCGTGGCCGCCTCGGACCTGCCCGAGAAGGACAAGGACCACGTCATAGAACTCGCACGAGAGAATGCCCTATCCTCTCGCGAGGTCAGAAGGCTGATAGAGCTCTACAGCTCCCTCGGACCAGAAGAGGCACTAGCTAGGATAATCGCCTCTAGGCCCCGGCTCATCTACTCAGACCCCCTAACCCGAGAAGAGGTCTACGAATGCCGCGGCAACACAGGCTACAGGCTGAGGCTGGCCGAGGGGTATGCGCAGCTGGAGGCGGAGGGCTCGGGAGGCCTAAAGATCCCCCGTACAGACATTCCAGTCCTCGTAAACCTGCTGAGGCTCGCGGAGTCAGGCAGGGGGGTTAGGAGGCAGCACTAGACGATTCGTACACGCGGCTTTTATCATGCATGCCCTGAAGCTATTGTTGAAGGCTGTATGAATCGTGGGTTAAAGATCTCGGCTATAGCCGCTGCAAGTGTTGTGGGTCTACTGCTAGCGGCGATCCTACTGTACCAGCCGCCTAACGTCTACGCCCAGACAGCGCCGGGAGCTGGCTTAGGCTGTCAGTGGCCCTCATGCTTAGGGGTAAACGCGATGCATGGTCGCATGGGTCCACAATCGATGCACCATAGAGGGTGGGGGCGGGGCCAGCCCCTCAACTTCACAGTATCCACCCAGGAGATCCAGCTCTCCGGGAGGCTCGTCGAGCTGGACAGGGGCTACCTAGTCGTCGAAACAGGGGCAGATAGGATAGTAGTCAGGACGCCCATGTGGCTGCTAGTTGATAACAAGTCGGTAAGCATAGTCAGACTCGCCTTCGAGGACAAGCTAAACGCCGGTGACGAGGTCCAGCTCACCGTCTATAGGGTGACGGTGACGAGGCAAGATGGAACCCAGAACAGCTTCTACTTCCTCAAGGAGCTCACAGACCTGACCACTGGGCTGCACGCGACGCGGCCCCATCCCCGCTTGGGCTGCACAGTCGATGAGACCTCGTATGCGGGAAACGCCTAGCATGCCGAAAAACTATACGTATTTTTTCTCCCACCCCACTGGGTTTAATGGTTGTTAAGCATACTATCGCTCCTGAGAATTGACGTGGTCTTTGAGGCCGTCAGCCTAGTGATAGGGCTCTTCGTGGCGGTCCAGTCATTTAGGGCCTACAGAGTGCTTGGCTCCAGAGGCTTCCTCCTCCTTGGGGTGGGGTTCGCCTTCATGTCGGCGGCTATGCTCTTCAGAGTCGCAGTGGTAGGGTTCGTGGTCGCGGTGGCCGGGCCTCTGGGCAGACCTATCCTCTACCCAGTCCTAGGCCTTATCACTGTAGAGGTCATCTACTCTGTGGTCAGGCTCGTCGCCTACCTCATCTTCATAGCCGCCTATGCCGCGTCCAGGCTCAGGCCCACCCAAGCCGTGCAGGCCCTCTCCCCCCTGTTGCTCACAATCTACAACCCCCTCTTCGAGATCATCTCTGCAGGGCTACTGGTCTACGTGGTCGTGGAGACAGCCCATAACTGGGCCAGCGGGAGGCCGAGAGGGTCTGGGGGAATATTCACCGGGTTCCTGGCACTCCTCCTAAGCCATGTCTTCTTCTTCCTAACCCCCCTGAATGTTCTATACTACATTCTCGGCCACGCAGCCCAGCTTGTTGCCCTAACCATGATACTGCTCGGCACATACGAGGCCGGCTCAGAGACAAAAACACCACCCGCAAGCCAGACATAACTATGTATAATTGGTCTCCTACACGCTATTTTGGTCTGGGTTGAGGAGTGTAAGGGAGGTCTTCGACGCACCTGAGGGCGAGGAGGTTGAGCTTAGGGGCTGGGTCTGGAGGAAGAGGGCCCACGGTCGTCTCCTCTTCATCGACCTTCGCGACTCGACAGGAATCATACAGGTCGCAGTCAACGCCGGCAGGGTCGGCCCCGAGTACTTCGAGGAAGCGAGCAGGGCCGGCCGCGAATCCTCAGTAATGCTCCGCGGCATCGTCGTCCACGACCCACGCGCGCCGGGCGGCGTGGAGGTCCGCTGCACATCCTTCAAGACGATAGGCCAAGCGCTCGACGACTTCCCGATAAGGAAAGGCGTCACACCTAGAATACTCTACGATAACAGGCACCTTTATCTGAGGAGTCCGAGGGTTGCTGCGGTTATGAGGGTTAGGTCGAACCTGGTCTGGGCGGTCCACGAGTTCTTCAGGTCTAGGGGGTTTGTCGAGATCGACTGCCCCACCCTAGTCACCGCCGCTGTAGAGGGGGGTGCAACACTCTTCGAGGTAAACTACTTCGGCAAGAAGGTCTATCTCACACAGAGTGTCCAGTTCTACCAGGAGGCTGCCATCTACTCCCTGGAGAGGGTTTACAGCATCCAGCCCAGCTTTAGGGCTGAGAGGAGCCGCACCACCCGCCACCTCACAGAGTTCTGGCACGTCGAGGCCGAGATGGCCTACGCAGGGTTCGAGGACCTGTTAAGAACGATTGAGGAGCTGGTCAGATACGTGGTGTTGCGCGTAGACGAGCTCTCGAAGAGAGAGCTGAAGATTCTCGGTAGAAGCATAAGGACCGAGGAGGTTGAGGGGTCCTTCCCGAGTATAACCTACGCCGAGGCCCTAGACATCCTCAGGAGACATGGGGTTGACGCTGAATGGGGCATAGACATAGGGGCTGACGAGGAGAAGATAATCTCCAGCGAGTTCGAGAAGCCCGTATTTCTCACACACTTCCCAAAGAGGCTCAAGGCCTTCTACCACAAGCCGGACCCCGAGAACAGAGAGGTGACGCTGAGCGCAGACCTCTTGGCGCCGCGGGGCAACGGCGAGATCGTGGGGAGCGGTGTAAGGATTGACGACTATGAGGAGCTGAGGAGCCGGATACTGGAGGAGGGCCTCAGGCCGGAGGACTACTCCTGGTATCTCGACCTGAGGAAGTATGGCTCAGTCCCCCACGCGGGCTTTGGAATGGGCGTCGAGAGGGTTCTCAAATGGATTCTGGACCTGCCACACGTCAGGATGGCATCCCCCTTCCCCAGAACACCCACAAGGGTCCAGCCGTAAAAAGTGCTCCCCCGCCCAGGATTACGGAGGGTGGTTTGATGTGAATGGTATTTATACGGGGGTCCATGGTCAGACTTAGGAATTAAAAGTTGGGTAATCAACCAGTTCTGCCGGACATCCAGTCGGAGCCCGCGAAGGTGCCTATAAGGGTCAAGAAGGTCGGCCTCGTGAGGATACGCATCCCATACACCAGCGTCCACTTCGGCGACGGCGTGGTAGTTGTCCAGAGGCCGCTACTCACAGTCTACGTCGACCTACCCAAGAGTCAGAGAGGAATCCACGCGAGTAGGAGCTACGAGTCGGTGTTCAGGGTTGTGAGCCAGTCATCGTTCTCGGGGCAGAGGCTTGAGGACGTCTGTGCGCGGGTTGCCGAGGAGCTGTTATCGAAGCATGAATACTCCACCAGCTCCAGCTGCGAGCTCAGGGGTGAGGTATTCAGAATATCCAAGACGCCCACAAGCATGGTTGAGGCCTACGAGGCCATACCAGTCTGGGCATACGCCGCCGCCGAGAGGGTTGACGGGAGGGTGAGGGCTCGGAGGGGTATAGGGGTCTCCGTGAGCGGCATCACCGCATGTCCGTGCGCACAGCAGACCGTGAAGACTCTTGCGGAGTGGGAGAAAAACTCCACCATCGAGGACGATAACATAGTTGGGACGCACATGCAGAGAACCGTGACCTCTGCAAGGCTCTTCCTAGTCGACGGTGAAACAATAGATCTTCTCGACCTCGCCGACCTTGTGAAGGGGTGTATGAGCGCCCCATCCTACGAGGTCTTGAAGAGGATTGATGAGGGTAGGGTTGTCTTGAAGGCCCTCAGCAACCCTCTATTCGTCGAGGACGTGGCCAGACTAGTCGCTGCGCGGATATCCCAGAGATATGGGTCGCTCGACAGCCGGACAAGAGTAGTTGTCCGTGTCAGGAGCATCGAGAGCATCCACAGCTACGACCTCGAGGCGCGGCTCTCAGCAACCCTTGGCGAGGTAAGGGAGAGCCTCCAGAACCAGTCATAGGATGATTCCCGAGCCCCCGCCAGGCTGGCTGGACTGGTATCAGAGAATACTCAGGGACTTCCGCTTCCCACCCGAGAGGGATGAGGAGGCAGCCGAGATGCTCTCCAGCTTCATGTCGGATAAGAAGTGCCTGAAGGAGGAGATGGTCTACAGGCTCAGCCAAGCGAGATGCGTAGTGGTGGCCGGCGCATACGACACCGTCGGCGAGGAGGCCAGAATCCTCGCTGAAAACCTGGACACAGGTGTGGTTGTCGTCTCAGGCGATGCGGCGACTACACCCATACTGGAGGCAGGCGTCATCCCCGACATAGTAGTGACGGATC
>JAVYLC010000022.1:8402-11106 GCA_038741355.1 Nitrososphaerota archaeon | reverse complement strand
CCTGGACGGAAACTTCGAGGACATATACGAGTGCTGGAGGAGGGGCTCGGTTGTGGTTGTTCACGCCCACGGCGACAACATAGAGAGGCTCAGACAACACCTTCCACTGCTGCGCGAGCGTGTTGAGGCCACTTGCCAGTGCGCACCCCGAGGCCACATACACAACTTCGGCGGATTCACAGACGGCGACAGGGCAATATTCATGGCGGCAGCCCTCGGCGCCAAAAAAATCGTAACCATCGGAATGTGCCTCACCTGCGGCGTGGGAAAATACTCAGCAGCACTAAAGGCCGCCAATCCAGACTGGCTAGCCGTGAAGAAAATGAAGCTAGACTACGCCCACCAGCTCCTCACCTGGCTGGCCGAGACAAGAAGGGACATAGAGTTCATAGACGCCACCCAGGCCGAATGGTCTCTCCCACAGGGCTTCAAGAAGAAAACGCTCAAAGAGGTCCTAAGCACCATAGAACTCTGAACGACAATGGTGTTAACTTCTCTACACAATTCCGAAAATAATTTAACCATGCTGCAATAATCTAGGGCCATGCCTCCAAAAACCTTGGAAGGCCTCCGCACATGGGCACATGTAGTCATGGTTGTGATGCTCTTCATGCTGGTGGCTCTCACGCCTCTCTCGGCGGTCCAGTATGGCCAGCCTGACCTTGATGCCCATCCATATGTTGGTCTTGTGGTCTTCTACGATGAGAACAAGGTGCCGCTCTGGCGCTGCACAGGTGCGCTTGTCTCACCGACCATACTCCTCACAGCGGGGCACTGTACGGGATACGATCCCGAAACAGGCATAAAACCATCTTACGCGCAGGTCTGGTTCGACCCGGGCCCAATTCCTTGGGGAAACTATCCGGGCAGTGGGTCCTGCAAGGGCTACGCAGGCTATCCATGCTCGGGCGGTTATTGGGGCAAGCCCAGTCCACACCCGGAGTGGACCGGCTACCTAACGATTCCGAATACTCATGATGTTGGCGTTGTCGTGCTCAAGAAGCCCGTAACCAATAGAGGCTTCGGTAAGCTCGCACCGGCCGGATATCTCGACGCCCTAGCAACACGGCGCGGACTACAGGATGTACAGTTTATCGTCGTCGGCTATGGGTTCCAGCTTGTGAAGCCCTTCTTCATGGGCATACGTGAGAGATATAATGCGACGGTCATGCTAATGAATCTGCGGAGCGCCCTAACCGACGGCTACAACCTCCAATACTCGAACGACCCAGGACTCGGAACCGGGCCCGGCGGCACATGCTTCGGCGACTCAGGAGGCCCAGTCCTACACAAGACCGATGATGGAGAGGAGCTTATAGTGGCGGTAAACAGCTTCGTACTGAACCAGTATTGTAAGGGCTCGGCCTTCGCCTACAGGACAGACATCCCCGACTCATTAGGCTTCCTCGAAGGCTTCGGCGTCACCCCCTAAACACCACTCCACCAGTAGAGAGGGGTCTCGCAGGATTGAGTGGCTTTAGAGGAGGGCTTCGTCGAGGTAGTGGGCGCATCTGCATCCGCGTGTCTCGGGTATGGCTGGTATGACGCGGGCCAGTAGTTTCTGAACCTTCTCGACGTTGCTCGCCATTGTCTTGACCACTTCTTCCGCTGTTACGCGCCATCCCTCCTTCCAGCAGTCGTAGTCTGTGACCATCGCTATTGTCAGGTAGCACATCCTCGCCTCCCTGGCCAGCGATACCTCTGGGACGAGTGTCATGCCGATTATGTGGCCGCCCCATGCCCTGAACATGTTGGACTCGGCGCGTGTGGAGAATCTTGGGCCCTGGATGCAGACGTATGTTCCGTCCTTGTGTATTGGGAGGCCGAGCCTGAGGGCCTCGCTGTAGACTATGTCGGTCAGCTCTGGGCAGAATGGGTCTGCCATGGATATATGGGCTACCTGGCCGCCGTCGTAGAAGGTTGAGGCCCTCCCATGCGTCCTGTCGATGAACTGGTCTGGGAGGACCAGCTCTCCCGGCCTATACTCCTCCTGCAGGCTGCCAACCGCGCTCGGGGCCAAGACCCTCTCCACACCCTGCTCCTTCAAGGCCCAGATATTCGCCCTATAGTTGATCATGTGCGGCGGTATGCTGTGGCCTACTCCATGCCTCGGAAGGAAGACGACCCTGTGGAGGCCCATCTTCCCTACAGTCAGGGCCGCACTCGGCGCGCCATACGGCGTGTAGACTTTAACTTGCCTAGCCTCGCTGAGCATCTCCGCGCTGTAGATTCCAGACCCACCGATCAGGCCTATGACCGCCATCGGAGTGGAGGCGCGCTGCGAGTCTTATAAAATGTTTCACCCCCCACAGAAGGGCACCCATACAGGCCACCAGATGTATGAGGGGCATATTACATGAATGCTGCTTAGGGTATTCTCTGAGAAGTCGGCTCTCCTTGACCGCCTCGCTAAAGCTTTTTTCTACGTGCTGGTGGTGGCTGAGGGTGAATTTACTGCCAAGCGACGAGAGTAGCGGGGGCTCAATGGTCTTCATCTCCTCCGCGGAGTTCGGAGAGCTCATAGCCGAGCTCAAAAGGCTCAACATGGGTCCAGGCTTCCTGATCTCAGTCCTGAAGGAGCTTGAGAAGCATGGTGTGTTGTCGGAGGGGGAGAAGGCGCTCGAGATCCTGCAGGACGCCTTGGTAAGGAGGGCAAGCCGCCCCCAGCCCTCGGAGCTGGGTGAGGCGGTAGCCCGCGTAATAT
>JAVYLC010000022.1:2767-8303 GCA_038741355.1 Nitrososphaerota archaeon | reverse complement strand
GGAGAGGACTACTGCCCAGCTCAGGGAGAGGATTGCTATGCAGGAGCTTGAGCTAGAGAGGCTCAAGACGCTGCTCAAGAGGAGTGGTAGGGAGATTCCTGTCCAGCGCCTCTACATAGTCTCCGGCCTCCTCGAGGAGGACCCCCTCCCGATGGAGGGCGAGATAGCCAAGATACCCTGCACAGTCTGCAGGGAGCTGAACTTCTTCCACCTACCCCGCGAGGATGTCTGCAGGGAGGCGGGCGCTAAGCACCTACTCTTCAGGCTCCACTGCAGCTACTGTGGAAGGTCCATAGATCTTGAGCCCGAGCGGGTCCTGAGGCTCCTCGAGGCGAGGATTAGCGAGGCGCAGCAGGACCTGAGGAGGCGTTAGGACAGACTAAATACAGGCTCCACCCCTATAAGCACGTATTGGCGGCTGATGTAAAGACCAAGTTGAGGGTTAGGGGTTTCTGGTCCCAATCGACCAGCAGGGTTAGGGAGGAGATCGATCCGGTTAGGCTGGCGGTGAAACGGATCGGGGAGTCTGTTAGGAAGGACTTGAAGAGGGGGCAGAACATCAGCAGGGATGAGAGGGTTGCGCTGAAGGCTGGGCTTATAAGGGCCAGCCAAGCCCACAGGCGGCTCCTACTGAGGACTAGGTCTGGGATGAAGGAGGTGGTTTGAGGGGGCTTATAGGGGTGGGAGGAGGGGAGTGCTGTGGAATGGCGCACTATGCAAGGATTTTTGGCCGCGCCACGGCCCTTGCGCTAACCTTGGCGCTCCCGCCGATCCTAGGCCTCCTATACCTCCGGAACATGAGGCTCTACGGAGCCCTAGAGATTACCCTCTGGATCCTCTTCAGCCTTCTCTGGAACACCCTAATCCTAGTACTGGTCGTGAGGGGGAAACTCTTCTCCAAATAGGAGGAAAATTGAGGTTTTTAGAAGCTGAGGAGCTTGACGACGATTGTGTCGTCCTCCCGCCTCATGACTATTGTCTTAGCCTTATCGAACATTGGCCTGAGCCTGGTGGGCACGTAGACTCTTCCATGCCTGTCTAGGCTTACCTGCCACCTCTCCCCGCCTGCCTCAATCACGGTAAAGGCGGCGCCCCGGGCCAGTTCCCTCGGAATCCGGAGCCTCCAGTAGCGCTTGAGCGTCTTAGTCACCTTCACCTCTTTCACCAAAGCGAGGCCAGCCAACATATAATGGTAATACCGGCGGATAATATAAACCCGTCTACAAACACCTCTAAAAAAGCATAGTATACTAGATGTTATCAAATTGTGGGATGAAAAGCTGGCCGCGTATCCTTGTTGGAAATGGCTCGCCGAACGAGTTTGTGTTCTTCCGGTCTCGATTGGGTTAGCCTAAAATGGTGGGCATAGGCCATATTCTCGTCGATGGCTCTGAAGATTGCTGAGATGCTCGGGACGACTACGAGATTTATGCTTGAAGGGATTGGCCGGGGAAACACCTTTAGGGGGCTTATTTTCGCCTCGGCGACATTCCTCATCAGGTCCATCGCCCTCGGCATGATGCTTCCATTAATCTTGAGAGATGTGGTGGCGGCTCTAAGCTCCTCTCCCCCAGATGCGAGACTGCTTAACCAGGGGCTGCTTTCGCTCGGAATAGTGGCGGTTGCCGTCTCGGCCAGTGAGTGGCTTCTAAAGCCCTTCTGGCAATATATGGCTAGGGGGATTGTGGAGATTAAGAGGAGTATCATGAACCGCGTAACTCCTGTGGGGGGCGACTCCAGAGACGTCATAGGGCGGATTGTGAGTGATGTCGACTTTGTGATCTGGAACAACTCGACGAGTCTTACTGTAATTCTTCCAAACTTCTTAACGATGTCTGCCTCGCTCGCGGCTATGATGCAGCTCAGCCCACTGCTTGGGCTCATCTCCCTCTCTCTAGTTCCCCCACTCTTCGCCACCACCGAGTATTATGTCAGGCGGGCCGAACGGGCTAGAAACGTCGAGAGAAGCTTCTACAGCCAGAGCATACATTTTGCAGAGAGGTTTTTGAACGGTGGGAGAGGTGAGCTGGAGGGCTTCCAGTCCTCGCTCGATAAGTGGCTCAGCGGAATATCCAGGCTGATACACTATGACAGGGTCTTCTGGTTCACAGGCCTGTTATTCGGCTCCTCCCTACCCTTCACGATCCTCTCGGCCGGTTTAAACGAGCTTAACAATGGGCGGCTCGATGTTGGGTCGCTAGCCGGCTCACTCTATGCAAGCATAAACTATTCCCTCGCGTTGGTGAACGGTTTCTGGGGCCTGTGCATGCTCGGCCAGTCGCTCGCCGCGATAAGGAGGGTTGAGGCTCTGAGCCGGGCGCGGATTGGCGCCACCTAGCGCTGTCGCCGGGGCCGAGGGGGCAAAGCTTTTTACCGGTCTAGATAGTAGAGCGGTGCGCGGTATGGGCTCCGTAAAGCTAGGTATACTGGGCTCCGGCTTCGTCGTCTCCTATTTCCACCTACCCTCTCTGAAGGAGATTCCCAACGTCGAGGTCGTGGCGATAGGGAGCAGGAGGCAGGCGCCTGTTGAGGAGCTGGCCAGGAGGTTCGGAGTGAAGAAGGCATACCATGGTGACAACTATCTGGAGAGGCTGTGTAGGGACCCGGAGATAGACTCTGTCCTCATCTGCCTCCCCAATTTCCTTCACCTCCAAGCCACAATACACGCGGCGGAGAACGGGAAGAACGTAGTCTGCGAGAAGCCCCTGGGTAGGAATGCCGAAGAGGCGAGGCAGATGCTTGACGCGGTTGAGAGACATAAGGTCCTCCACGGATATGCCGAGAACCAGGTCTTCACCCCACAGATCACGCGGGTGAAAGAGATGATCGAGAATGGTGCGCTGGGGCGGGTCTTCTGGGTCAGGACCAGAGAGGCTCACTTCGGACCGCACTCCGACTGGTTCTGGAACCCCGAGCTCTCGGGTGGTGGCTCCCTACTAGACATGGGCTGCCACTCAGTCGAAGTTGCGCGCTACTTCATCCGTGATGAGCCGGTTGAGGTTATGGGCTGGGGCGCCACATTGGTTCATGGCGCGAGGACTAGGGCTGAGGATAACAGTCTCGCCTTCGTCAGGTATCGGGATGGGCAGGTGGGCCAGTCTGAAAACAGCTGGGCGGCACACGGGGGGCTAGACCTGAGGTATGAGGTCTACGGCTCTGAGGGTGCAGCGTTCATAGACGTGACGCGGGAGACCGGTGTAAGGGTCTTCACGGTGGCGCCGGAGGAGAGGGTTGGCTACGTGGTTGAGAAGGCGGAGGTTGCGCGGGGATGGATGTACCCCATCTGGCGCGAACATGAACTCTATGGCTACCTACACGAGCTCCAACACTTCGTCCAAGCGTTCTCTGGTGGGAGGATGCCGAGGGAAACCTACAGGGACGGCTACCTCGTCAACAAGATCCTAGACGCAGCATATAGATCGATGAAAAACGGTAGGTGGGAGAGAATCCAGTAAACCCATTCGTCGCGAAGGCAAGCCGCGCCTCGTCTTTATGGATTATCGATTTTTGGCTTAATTCTCTGCCCTAAAATCCTCAAGGCCTCGGTTATCCTATCTTTCTCTATCCAGTAGGGCTCCAGTATTATATGGAGGCAACCCGCCTCTCTAAATTTTGCAATCCTATCTACGCATTCTTCAGCTCTGCCATAAACTATTGTGGAATCGGCCAAACTATCAGGAACCTTATTGGCCAGCACGTTCCACAACTCAGGCATCAACACGAGTTTCTGTGTCCTTAAGCCTGGATGGTCGGCTCCCTGTCCGGCTGACCACTGTATGTCCGGGTATGCGGCTAAGTAGTGTTTTGCCGCGTTAAGAATGCGTTTGTAAGCCTCCTCGTCAGGCTCAAAAGGGTAGAAGATTACCGCAAGGCATGGTTCTAATTCTTCAGCCTCCCTTCCAAATCGCTCCATCGATGAATGGATCTTTTCGAGTGTTGCCTTATATGTGCTGGGCGTGTGGGATTCAGGTATCCAGCCGTCAGCCAGTTTAGCTGTTATATCAATCATTTTAGGACCATAGGATGCTAGGTAAATGGGGATATTGCTTGCTGGCTTCAATGGTGATCCCGCCCTCTTTAGGCTGAAATGTTTGCCTTTGAAATCGGCGGGTTTTTCAGGAACGGCTCTCCAGAGAGCTTTTATTACTGTTACCCCCTCTTCAAGCCTCGCCGCTAGACGGTCTAGTCTGATGCCATAATAGAAGTGGCTTGACCCTGCGCCGGCACCAAGCCCAAGTATAACCCTGTTTGGAGCTATGTGGCTAAGGGACGCGAAGGCGTGTGCTGTGACCATCGGATGTCTTCTCAACACATCAGTCACTAACGAGCCGAGAAAGAATTTGCGCGTGCTCCACGCTAACGAGGTTAGGGCAACATATAGTTCAGGCCACCCGGCGAATGGGGCTTGATAATCGGGGAACCAAACACCGTCCAGCCCCACCTCTTCGCATAGATGCGCCTCTTCTAATAGCCCAGACATGGTTGAAGATGCTAGGGACCAGCTTAACCTCATAAATGACTCGACACTCCCTCGATATTTAAGCGGTTTTGGCGCCAGTCGGGCCAGAGCTTGTCGCGGCGTTTTCTCTATCTTAAAATAGAGAGGCGGGGGTGGTAGTGGTGTAGAGGGTCGTAGCGTAAGGACATGCAGGTGCTTATTCCGGACGAACTAGTTATCACGTCTAGGCTTATGGAGAGGTGGGTTTTAGAGAATGGTTTTGGCAGTAAGGTGCTGGTGTACTCTGGGATTTTGAGGAGTTTGGAGGAGAAGCTTAGGCGGGGGGATGAGGCGGGCATTAACGCTTTCAAGAGTTTGAGGGAGGCGTGTGAGCGGGCTGGAGCCGCCCTAGAGATCGTAGACGTTGAGGGTGGCGCGGAGGATTTGAGGACCGCCTTGAGGACGCTTGCAGTGAATAGCGGCGGAGAGATAGTGACCTCAGACCCGGTCACCGCTAGGCTCTGCGAGGCCCTCTCAATCAAGTTCAGATACCTCGCCCCGAGCAAGATCCTAGACCTCGAAAAGATATTCCAAGGGGGCGTAATGTCCCTCCACCTTAAGGAGTCTGTCCCTCTGAGGGTTAAGAAGGGTGTCCCTGGTGCGTGGAGGTTTGAGGAGCTGTCGGCTAGGCCGATGAGTAGGGAGGAGCTCGAACTCATCATTGCGCAGATAATGATGGATGTCTACTCGACGCTTGGGAGGGAGTCGTTCATAGAGGTGGAGAAGGGCGACACCATGATCGTCCAGCTCCGAGACTTCAGGATTGTAATCACTAGGCCGCCGCTGAGTGACGGCTTAGAGGTCACGGTCGTGAGACCGATTGTGAGGAGGAGCCTCGAGGACTATGAGCTGCATCCGTCTCTCATGGAGAGGCTTGTGGAGAAGGCTGAGGGCATACTCGTAGCGGGGCCGCCGGGGATGGGTAAGTCAACCTTTGCCCAAGCCCTGGCAGAGTATTACAGATCCCTCGGCATGGTGGTCAAGACAATAGAGAGCCCCCGCGACCTCCAGGTCTCGAGCGAGATTACACAGTACTCA
>JAVYLC010000022.1:0-2669 GCA_038741355.1 Nitrososphaerota archaeon | reverse complement strand
AAAGTCGGCGGCAACGCATGGTGAGCTCTACGATGTCCTCCTGCTCAGCAGGCCGGACTACACTGTCTTCGACGAGATGCGGGATACGGACGACTTCAAGATATTCATCGACCTGAGGCTGGCGGGTATTGGGATGGTCGGAGTCATCCACGCCACTACGCCCATCGACGCCATCCAGCGGGTTGCGCAGAGGCTCGACATCGGCGTAATCCCATCCGTCATAGACACGGTGATATTCATGGATAAGGGCGAGGTCTCCAAGATATACACGCTCGAGGTTGTCGTGAAGGTTCCGCGGGGTCTGAGAAAGGCCGACCTAGCCAGGCCGACAGTCCTGGTGAAGGACTTCTTGACAGGGAACGTCGAGTACGAGCTATACGTCTTCGGCGAGAGAACATTCATAGTGCCTGCGGGCGAGGGAGGCGGGCGAGCCGGGGGCGAGGCCGACAACAAGATAGCCGACATCGCCTCATCAATACTTGGCAAACACATACGCGGATACAGGCTGAGGGTGGTTGGCGACCAGCTGAGGATCGAGATCCCGCCAGAGTACATGAAGGTATATGTCAGGAAGTGTCAGAAGAGGATCTACAGGCTCTGCAAGGAGATGAACATGGCTCTGGATGTTGTAGTATTGAATGGCGAGTAGCCGTGCGGGTTTTGGAAGTATTACGTCATTTAGCTGTGTCGTAAGAAATAAATATAAAGTCTGAAAGTCGTAGCCTTGTTGAGTAAAAAAGACATTGTTTTCCGGGACCTACTGTTATTGGGTAATTTCCCGGGTAGGCGGGTGGTTGGTCTGGGTGCGAGGATCCCGGACGCCGGTCCGAGCCTGGTGCGCGTCATCCAAGAGCTGGTCAAGAGGGGGTTGAATCCTCTCTCGGTCGAGGCCGCACCCAACTCCGCGAACCCCAGCGAGCTCTCCCTCCTCGCATTTATAGATATGGGCGGAGTGGATGAAGGCGTCTTGAGAGACCTCACATCTGAGCTCGAGTCTTCAAAAATAATCAGCTCTCCCAAGATACTCACTACACCAATCCCCGGCGTCATAGGCGACACATACTCTGACTACAAGGGATTCCTCAGATTCCGTGCATTAGTGATCGGGGAGCCGGCGCTCACTGGTTTTCTCAGAGGGCTCTACCAGACCTTTGGAGAGGCTGGCGCGGTCTTCCTCTACCACGCCGGAAAGAGTATAGGCGTCACAGCCGCAAGGATCCATTCAGACACGCTGAATGTAAGGGAGCGGGATATGATGTATAGGGGTGCCGAGCTCTTCTTCCGGGCCCTCGGTTATGTGAGGTCTCTGAGCCTGAACCGCGAAGAGGGCAAGACTGTCACAGCGGTCCTAACCGATAACTTAGAGTGCTCTCTTCTCAGGGATATTAAACGTCCACCAACTTGTCAGTGGGTTAGGGGGATGATCGAGGGCATCGTGGAGGTCTTCGAGGGTGGGAGATACGAGTCTGAGGAGGTGGAGTGCATAAACATGGGTGGTAGCAGCTGTAAGATACTGCTGAGGCCGGCCTCCAGATAGCCTGCAGCCGACTACTCGCTTCTTCACACTCTTTAAAAGTTATTATTATGCCCGCCGCTCCTGCTAGTTTAGATGGCTTCACCCGAGCTGGAGAATATCCTCGACCACTATAGGAATCCGCGGAACTATGGAGAGCTTCCTGACGCCGACATACGCGTGAAGGACTCCAACCCCCTCTGCGGCGACGTAGTCGAGATGCACATCAAGGTGAAGGACGGCGTCGTCGAGGACATCAAGTTCAGGGGGAAAGGCTGTGCAATCAGCCAGGCCTCAGCCTCCATGCTGACCGAGAGGGTTAGGGGTATGAGGCTCGAGGACGTCAAGAGTATTGACAGGCAGCAGATACTCGATATGCTGGGGATTGAGCTGAGCCCCGTGAGGCTCAAGTGCGCCCTCCTCAGCCTGAAGGTCCTCAAGGTGGGTGTCTACGGCTATCTCGGCGAGAAGCTCAGGCCCGAGGAGTAGTCTCACCCCAGCTCTACCGGTAGGTCTGGCGAGTCCAGCAGAACCTCCCCACCCTCCAAGTGCATCTTGACTGAGCGTATCTCGACGCCCCTCTCCCTAGCCTCTCTGAGCTTCTCGCAGAGGATTGGGTCTACCCTGCAGCAGGGCCTGAAGTGTGTGCATCGTGGATGGGCAGCGATGAATACTATGACGGCCCTCAAACCCTCGCCTCTCGCCTCCACCAACCTGTCCACGTGCCTCCTCCCCCTCTCACTAATTGTGTCAGGATACATGCAGGCCCCATCATCTGAGAAGTAGACAGCGGACTTGACCTCCACGAGCCCGAGACCATCGGCACCCTCTATTAGATAGTCTATCCGCGAGCCCCGATAGGCGGCCTCCCTACTCCTCGCGCCCCAGCCCCTAAGCCAGCCTATCAACCCCCTCCGCCAAGCACCCTCAAAAGCCGCGACCTGCGTGTAAGGATCTACGACAGCCGCCAAACCCCCACCAACCTCGACCCCAACAATCACGCCAGCCGTCCTCCCACCGCTCCGGGGCTCGTAGAGGAGCCTGGCCCCGGAGTAGAGCAGGTCCAAGAGCCTCCCAGTATTCCTTGTGTGGAGCAGTATCCTCTCTCCACTCGCCTCGGCCTCGACTACAAACCTGTTAAGCCTCTTGAGGGCCA
>JAVYLC010000021.1:0-24399 GCA_038741355.1 Nitrososphaerota archaeon | reverse complement strand
CAGAGTCCTTATACAGAAGATCGAGTCTCCCATCGACTACTCCGAGAGGGTGGCGAGAATCAAGGCTGTCAAGAGGGCGGAGTTCTATAGGTGTGGAGACGTGGTGATTGGTGTGACGCGTGTTAGCGCCTTTAAGCCTTCTGCCGCACGCTCTCTTCTGGTCGTTGGATCGCACATAGCGCTGGTTGGAGATGAGGTGGAGGGGGAGGCTGAGGTAACTCTGAGGCAGGTTCCTGAAATGTTCGACCAGCTAAATCTAAACTTGGCAAAAGATGTTGCGGAGCCAATCGCAAAATCGCTATCCGGTAGCGGGGGTGGACATGCGTCCGCGGCTAAGCTACGCGTGAAGGGCGATCTAGGCCGTGTTCTAGAGATCTGTGTGAACCACATATCCTACCTCCTCGGAGCTTCACCCACGAGGGTAACCGAATGACGAGGGCAATAGAGGTCTCAAACCTCTCATTCAGATATGCAGGCGCTGAGCAGTGGGCCCTCAGGAACATTTCTATCTCAATAGAAGAGGGGGAGTTTGCAGTTTTCACTGGCGCGACTGGCTGCGGGAAGTCGACACTCTTCAAATGCCTCATCGGCCTCATCCCCCAGATGTATCTAGGCGAGTATCTGGGCCGTGTAGTGGTTAAGGGACTTGACCCAACCCAGACGCCTGTGAGCAAGATGGCTCAGATAGTGGGCATGGTTTTCCAGAACCCAGACAACCAGCTTTTCGCCCTGACCGTGGAGAATGATGTCACATTCGCGCTCGAGAACCTAGGCTTAGAGAGGGCAGAGATCGAGAGGAGAATCTCCAAAGCCTTCAGGATGATGGGTATAGAAGACCTGAGAAAACGCTCACCATTCGAGCTTTCAGGCGGCCAGAAGCAGAGGGTCGCGATCGCATCAATCCTAGCCCTAGAGCCGGAGATACTAATCCTAGATGAGCCCACATCGTCCCTAGACGGTGCCACGGCTAAGAAGCTGCTGGAGGAGCTCGGAGAGATTAGAAGAAGAGAGAACATAACCGTTCTAATCTCAGAGCATCGGCTCGACCTCGTGGTCCGGGAGGCTACGCGACTCATAATCATTGAGGAGGGGCAGATACTTGCTGATGGCGATCCCAGAGAAGTTGTGCAACATCTCTTGGAGGATGGTTATGAGAGGGTTGAGCTTCCAAAACTCTCCCGGCTAGCTTGGATGCTAGGGCTCGGCGGGGCGATCGGCATTCCCCTGACTAAGGAGGAGTTCGTTGAGATGCTTCTGGGGGTGGGAAAGTGATTAAGCTTGACTCGGTCTGGTACGAGTATCCATCAGGCACGATAGCCCTGCGTAACGTCAATCTCGTCGTAAACCGCGGCGAGATCGTCTCGCTCATGGGTGAGAATGGGGCCGGTAAGACAACCCTTCTCAAACACCTCAACGGCCTACTTAAGCCAACTTCCGGGAAGGTGGAGGTCGACGGGGTTGACACTAGGACAACGACAGTGGCTTCACTATCTAGGAGTGTTGGCCTCGTCTTTCAAAACCCTGACAACATGTTCTTCTGTACATCGGTATTCGAGGAGGTCAGCTACGCCCTAACAAGGTTCGGCTTCAATAGGGAGGAGGCGAAGAGGAGGGCCGAGGAGGTCCTGAAGGCCTTTCATCTATGGCACTATCGAAACTCTTCGCCGTTTACTCTCAGCGGCGGAGAAAAGAAGCGGCTAGCAATCTCGATAGTTATGGCTTGGATGCCTAACTACATAGTCATCGACGAACCAACTACGGGTCTTGACGGATGGGGGAAGCGGATGCTCATGAACCTCCTCCTCAACCTCAAGAATAGCGAAAGAGGTATAGTCCTCTCAAGCCACGATGTGGAGTTTATCTCTGAGATAGCGGCGAGGGTGGTACTACTCCGGAGGGGGGAAATCATCGCAGACGGGCCTGCGGAAGATGTTTTGACAGATCCTACTCTTCTGGAGGAGGCTTCACTCCTCACCCCCCAGATTCCAACCCTGATGTACGAGCTTAAGAAGCGCGGACTCAAGGATCTGAATCACAAGTGCCTCAGACTCGATGAGGCCGTAAGATGCCTCTCAGTAATCATTGAAAAAGAAGGCTCTAAGTGGAGGGGCGAGGGGGGCTGAGCCTACCACTCCTTCAGGCACTCAAGTACAGAAGCCTGGATACGCCTATTCATAGGCTTGATCCGCGAGTCAAACTGCTTGCCTCCATGTCTTTCTTGGTCACAGCGCTACTATTCGGGGATTATTGGGGAGGCATGCTCATAGTCTCCACCACAATAATCCTTACCCAGCTAGTTCTTTTACAGGTGGCGAAGTCAGCGAAATATATGCTCTCAACCATGCGCGGCGCAATACCCCTTGTCGCCTTAGTTTTTCTTCTAAGCCTTCTCGGTGTGCTAGAATCTACGGCAGCGTTGTGGGAGCTCCTTTACAAGGCTGCCGCCTCGTCTATCAGATTTCTAGCATTCTTAACATCATTTAATATCTTCTTCCTCACAACCTCCCCCGACGAAGTTGGGCAACTGTTACTAAAGTTCAGGATACCCTACGTATATTCGTTCACCTTCGTTGCTGCGGTGAGGATGGCTCCCGTAATAGCAGACGAGGCTCAGGAGATAATTGATGCTCAGCGTTCGCGGGGAGTTGAGTTCGAGAAGGGCAACCCCATCAAGAGGATAAGAGCGCTTGTCGGGCTATTTGTCCCTCTGCTTATCAATTCGCTCCGCCGAGCCTATGAGATGGCTGAGGCTCTTGAGGTTAAGTGTTTCGGCGCCTCTGAGAAGAGGACGGCCTACAGGGAGATGCGCGCCTCGAGAAAGGATATCCTCTCAGCCGTAGTGATGCTGGCTGCGCTGACACTGGTTTTGATTGCTCGAAGCCTGAAGTTGTTTACCGGCCTCCCCTAGAGGCTGCCTTTTGAGCCAATATCCACTCTACATCCGAGAGCAGAGCAGAGATGGTAGATTCTCCTGCACCTCTACCGATCAGTGTAAGATCACCAGTGATCTCCATCTTAAATTGTACAGCGTTTAGGGTCCCGTGAACACAGAGGGGGTGGTTAAGCCTTACAAGCCGCGGGGCAACACTCAGCCTTCCGCCCTCAATACTCCCTACGAGCTTTATTGTCATTCCCAACTCCTTCGCGGCTAGGATCGCATCCGACGTGACCTGCGTTATACCCTTTACCTTCACATCTTCCAACCGCCTGTCTGCGCCTAGGAGGGCGTTAGCTAGGATAACCACTTTACAGGCCGAGTCTATTCCCTCGAGGTCAAGGCTTGGGTCCCTCTCCGCGAGCCCCATCATCTGTGCCTCCTGAAGGGCCAGGTCCAGTGGAAGCCCTTCAAA
The DNA here is from genome assembly GCA_038741355.1 of Nitrososphaerota archaeon. GTDB lineage: Archaea > Thermoproteota > Nitrososphaeria_A > Caldarchaeales > Calditenuaceae > HRBIN02. Next base: position 21,049 of record JAVYLC010000021.1, on the reverse strand, counting down.
ATGCATCCTGGTTAATATGTAGTTGGTTGTCCCGTTGAGTATTCCTCTAATCGACAATATCCTATCCCCACGCAGAGAGTGTCTTGCTAGGGAAAATACAGGTATCCCGCCTCCCACCGTGGCCTCATAGCAGAGGGAGACGCCCATCGAGTCAGCTAGGGAAGTTAGCTCCTTGAAAGCCACGACGAGCGGGCCCTTATCCGCTGTAACCACATCTATCCCACCCTTCAGCGCCTCGCGAATATACGTCAGCCCAGGCTCACCACTGTAAACGTTCGTGGGTGTGAGAACTACGAGCAAATCGACTAAGTCCTGTCCAATAACATCTGCTGGGTTTGATGCCCTAAATCTTGAGTGGGCTGTTATATCCTCCGGAAGGCCATCACCCTCAAACCCTGTGGGAGAGTGCAGGTAGCCTTTCGAGTTTGCGAGAACGGTTAACGCTAATCCTCGCCTTCTGTAGTAGGTTAGACGCCTCGCAAGCCTCTTGCCAAGAAAGCCATACCCAATTATCCCGCAGCGTATCAAGCCTCCTCACACACCAAAAGGCAATTATTTTTCTCGACTAGTTCCTCGAGATCCGCGAGGATGGCTTCCCTATTCTCTGAGCTCACACTAAACATAACCCTCATGTGAGGCGACCTACTACCCCCACCGAATACGAGGCTGATTATCTCGCCCCTACCCTCGAAAACCTTCTCAAGCCTGTCAACATTCAAGTTCCCTATAATGATGACGGTCTCGATCCTCCGCTCAAGCGATTCAGTACCGAGGACTGGGATCCCAGACTCCTCAATCCCGGCCCTAGCGCGCTCAAAGTGCTCTCGCGATGGAAACTCAACCGAAAGGCTCACGGGAACATAGCCGCCTGTCAACTGCTCACGATTATGAATGATTGAGATGATATTCCCACCATTCATCGCTATTTTTTCCAGAGCTTTTAGCAGGGTCCCCGGCCTGTCAGTCAAGCCCAGTGTTAGTCTTAACCTCATCCCCCAGCTGGGTTTCTCTAGGCGTTTGGCGCCTTAAGAGTTCTTCGCATCCCTTGAGAGCGTTCTTATGGGCCTTTGGGTTTTTGGGTTAAGCCGTATTATCTTCTCTGGTTTATACTGTGGGAGAGGTTTTCGCTCCAATTCTGAGAGCTCAAATAGGCTGCCGGAAAGCATGTGGCTTAAAGAGTTAAAACGCTTTTGGTATTTCCTCTCACTCGGCTTACCAAGATATCCGATCTTCGCAAGCTCTTCGAGGAGGGACGAGATGCTCCTTCTAGCCCGGCTATTCGATTTCAACTCTTCAGGCATGTATGGGTCGAGGTCGCCGAGCTTGAACGGGGCGTCACCGATAGCATTTATTGCAGCGAGTATCTTAGCCACATGCTCCTCCTTAAGATATCGCCGATTCTTGCAGAGAAGCTTGAGGATTGGGTTCAAGCTCTGGCGCCCCTAATCAAGTGTGCCTCCAGTATAAAAGAGGTTTCCAAGCGTGGTCAGCTAATCCGCTACCTTGATCCTCCGCCCTTCAATAGATTCGATAGCTCAGCGAGAGTCAGAGTCCTGACAACCCGCCCCGAACGGCTTACCCCCGACTTATGAAGGGCGTCCTCAAACTTTGTGAAGGACATTTTCTCAAGTCCCTCAGGGACACCTGAGTGAACCCTAAGTCGCCTTAAGGCCTCCCTACCCTTAGGCTTCTTCCTAGGCAGCATCCTAGCAATCGTATACCAGAGGATACGCTCAGGCCTCCGCGGATACCAGACCTGCGGCTCCTTAATGCTGGAATACCACGTCCGACCAATCAGCTTGAGGTAGCGTTCCAGAATGGCCTCCTTGGTACCTGTCACCAAAACTTTTTCAGCGTTGACTATCACTACTCTTCTACCTGAAAGAAGCATTTTAGCCACCTTTGATGCAAGTCTCCCGAGACGGTGACCCGCCCCGTCCACCACCACAACATCCTCCGCGACCGCGTGAGCCATACTCCTCCAACCTCACCCCACAATTATCAATCCTTTGCCGTCACCGCCACGCTCTATATACTCCTCCAAGTAATATGCCTCGCCCCCAGCATCCAACACCTTTCGATAAGCCGTGTCGGAGTAGTCGAGTGCAACTACTTTCAGTGGCTTCTCTAGGACGCCCACGCCTAATAGCTTACCGACTACTAACACGCCACTACCAGCCGGCGCGACTCTATTTAGATGATATATGTTGACGACCCGCCTTCTCCTTGAGTGGGACTCGAGGTGTCTCAAGACGGCTGCCCAGAACCTGTTCTTCCGAGCCAGCCTCCTAACCTTCGCCCTGAGGAGTTTATCCCGCTCCCCCGCCACTTCCGATCACCTTCTCCAGACCCTCCCCAAGCTTTGCAATACTCCCCTCAAATATCTTCAATGCCTCCAGCAACATCCTCCTAGGAGGCAGTTGGCCGAACGACTCCACATACAGCATTCTCTTGCCATCCTCCTCGTAGAGTGTTGCTACGCCAGACTGCCATTTGGCATGTCTTCTGCCCTTACCGAGCCGTACGTAAAGCTCCAGCTCAACACTCTGTCCTGGTGCAAGTTTAACGATCTGGAACTCCCCGCTTGTAGGCTTAACACCTTCGGAGCCGCTTTCACGGACGAGGTCGGAGGAATAGACCGTCAAAACCTCATTTGTGGCTGTGCACCTTAGTGAGAACCTGACGCTACACTTGTCGCAGCCTAGGTTGCTCCCACAGTCGCACAGTTCAGGGAGAACATAGTTGTCAAGGTCAGTAACAAATGGGATGAGCGAGATACGATGGGTTAGGATTTCGTTGGTCAGGTTGGAGGTGTTCTCGATGACTAAGACCTCCTCAACAGCCATGGTCGGCACCTCGTTTATGATAAGCCTCCTGATAGCGTTACCTATGCTGAGAGGCACGTCTACAAGCTCCAGCCGAAGCCAGTTATCCCCCTCTCCAGCGATTCTAACCTGGTAGTGCACACCAGCCTAAACCGCGGCGTGAGCACGTATTAAACTCTCCCGCCCCGCTGAAAAGCCCCAGAATAAATAGGTTTACGAATAATCAAGTAGGCTCCACTACATCGCATCGCCCACACCTCAAGGAGGTTAGCAGTGTACCAGCCGCACCGAGATAGCTATAGCACCTACAGGTGAGAGGGTGAGTGGCGTTGACGGCATACTTATCAAATAATGAGAGCGAGATGCAATGTCTTAATGGTTAAATTCGGCGGCAGACGCCTCGACGTATGGCCGGCGTTATTGAGGTATTGGTCATATCCGTCTTAGCCGGGTTTATAGGCGCTATTACAGGGCTTGGGGGAGCCAGCATAACTACACCTTTACTTACCCTTCTAGGAGTCCCCATAAAAAACGCGATAGCCGCGGGAATGGTTTCAATCATAGCGACCTCTAGCGGTTCTGCTTCAAGTTATGTACTGCGCGGACTGTCTGACATCAAGGCCGCAATGTTCCTGGAAATGTTCACAATTCTAGGGGCGATAGCTGGAGCTACCGTAACGCTCTACGTGGCCGCTCGCTATCTCTACTTCCTCTTCGCAGGATTCCTGCTCACCTCTTTCATAGGCTTAAGAACTATCAAAGAAGAGCTGCCGACCAACGTTTCTCAAGATAGGCTGGCCCGCTGGCTCGACCTGTCGGGCTCATACTATGACGACCGGCTCGGCAGAGAGGTTAGATACCATTTAACAAATCCGTTGCTGGGTGGGGGTGGCATGTTTGTTGCCGGTGTTGCGGCGGGCATGCTGGGCATAGGAGCCGGCGCCTTCAAGGTGGCGGTCCACGAGCTAGTTCTCAAGATGCCTTCCAAAGTCTCCTCCGCAACCAGCAACTTCATAATCGGCATGACCGCCCTAGCAGGTGCAAGCGTATACTTTAACTCAGGCCTCCTCTACTTGGACCTCGCGGCGCCAATGGCTGTTGGAACGACGTTAGGCGCCGTGGCCGGGTCAAGGATCCTAAGAAAGCTCAGCAACAGGTCTACAAGAATTCTCTTCTTAATCGTGGTCCTCTACATCATGGTCCAGATGGTTGTCAGGGGTGTCATGGGTTGAGCCAGAGACTGGAAGTCCTAATTAGCTTGGTGCTCGTAACAGGTGTAGTACTAAGCTTAGCCATCCTGGCCATAGCCTTAGCAATCTACATAGTTGATACAGGCCCTGAAATAGCTCTAAGCGAGAAATACCGCGTATTCTCGCCAAACTTCATCGAGTATGTGAAAAACCTAGCTGGCATGGGTTTCGGAGCCAGCGGCCTAATGGCAATAGGCCTGACTTTACTGATGCTAACTCCCTACGCCCGAGTTGTCGCATCGTTCACATATTTCGCAGCAAAACGCGACCTGAGATATTCCTTGATAACTGTCTTCGTTCTAGTAGTGTTGACCATAAGCCTCATAACACATTAACCGGTCTCATAAATCCGATTTTGAAAGCGATTATGGATGCCTCTACTAAGGTTTATTTTTGTGTCTTCCTAAAGGAAGACAAGACAGTCATCAACAGGCCATTCTGAAACGTTTTTATTTGGTAAACCCCCATAGTAAACATGCATGCCGGAGACCCCTGTGACCGTCAATCTTTTCGTGAACGGGGAAGAGATGAAGCCGTCTTCGGGTAAATACAGTGAGCGATTTGACCCGGGAAATAATGATAGGTTGATTGGCATTATAGCTGACGGGTCGGAGGATGTGGGCGCCACGGTCGACGCGGCCAGGAATGCTTTTGATAGTAATGTCGGTGGATGGGTGACGGATTATAGGCTTAGAGCGCGTGTTTTGCTAAAGGCTGCGGAGCTGATCCGAGAAAAACTCCAAAAACCCACCTACGTTTACTTGTCTCGACTCCTAGTTAAGGCTCTTCGGCTTGTAGAGCCAGCCAGCAAGGACAGTGAGCTCAGCGAAAACAACGCCTCAGAAAGTGAATCACAAGAGAAAAGGACTCCCACCTCAGAGAGGCACTGCATAAAGGGTTTGTCTCAAAGTCTGCCTAACAGCGGGACATATGTTCTAGTCATTCTGCTGAAGAGATCTGTTTGGGTTTGCGTTGGGGCGTTGGGGATGCTGTTCTTCAAGAAGGGTGTTTACGTTTATGTCGGCTCCGCAAGGAGAGGGCTACGGCCGCGGATCGGCCGTCACCTAGCAAAGGGGAAGAGGCTTCGCTGGCATATTGATTGGATCACGTCCCGCCGCTTCTTTGAGGTTCGCGAGATCTGGATTACTGGGGCTGTCGGCGTCGAGTGTGATCTGGCCGCGGCGCTTAATAAGCAGGCTGATGGGGTCGTGCCACGCTTTGGGTCGTCTGACTGTGGGTGTAGGTCTCATCTCCTCTACTTCTGCAGTGGTGGGATGGGAGACTTATTTCACAGGCTTGGGCTACTGCGTGTCATTTGACCAATAGGCACGCGCCCTGAGACATTCTCCCAGAATGATGCATTGCATCCATTCTAGGTTTCTATGCGTGTTGGATGATGCTGAATAGTTTATTCTGGGTAGGAATGTTACATGAGTCTCAGAGTAGTGACAGGAGTGCTATTGGGGGTGATTGGGAAAGTTGCGAATTAGCTGTTGGTGGGAATGTATAAATGTGTGGGAATCAAACATTTTGGTGGGACTATTCATGGCAATAGTGAAAGTGGATGGAAAAGGCAGGATCGTCATTCCAAAGAGTGTTAGGGAAAAGTCTGGATTGAAGGAGGGAGGCCATGCTAGGATAAGGACAGACGAGAGGGGCATCATAATAGAGCCTCTCAAACCCATAGCAGATAGATACTATGGGGCCTTCAAGATAGCTAGGTGGCCGGAAGACCTCGCCGAGTTCGTAACTGAGGTTATGAGGGGATGGTGGGCCCAGAAGTCTACGTAGACACGAACATTTTCGTCTACTGGCTCGGCAACCACCCAACCCATGGCAGAACATCCTACGAATGGGTAAAGAAGATTGAGAAGGCGTCGCGGATAAATATATGACATCTGCCTTGACGCTCTACCAAGCTGTTGTGATAATAGCTGGCTTAGCGGGTAAAAACCTAAAGGATCTTGAATTGGTCGAAGGGGTATTAGACTCCATAAAAAGCTTACCAGGCTTGAGAATAATCCCCCTGACATCAGAAGACTTAACAAGGCAGCCAGCCTGACGGTAGAATACAGCCTCGACTACGAAGATGCGCTACACCTAGCCACAGCGCTAAGAAATAACGCAAAAGAAATAGTATCTAATGACAGGGACTTCGACAAAACACCACTTAAAAGAAGATTCAGCTAAACATCCTAAACCCTTCTCTAGCTCTCGTATTGTGGAGGCTTTATCCTCGCCCCGGCTTCCTCTGGGTAGCTAGTGAGGTTCCCATACTCCTATAGGGGAGAGCCTCTCTCCCATGAATCTTAGAAGCCGCGTGTTCCTGTCTAGGGCTTTGTGGGTATGAGTCTTTGGTGGAGAGCTTTAAATTAACGGGTGGTGTGTGGATTGGAGGATGGGAGACCCTAAACGGCCGAGGAAGAAGTATGAGACGCCTAGGAATCCTTGGCGGGAGGATAGGCTGCGTGAGGAGCTTGTGCTCGTCGGCGAGTATGGGCTGAGGAATAAGAGGGAGCTCTGGAGGGCGGCCTCTATACTGAGGAAGTATAGGAATATCGCCAGATCCCTCTTCGTCTTGACCGGAGAGGAGAGGGGGGTGAAGGAGAAGGCGCTTATCGACAAGCTGTATTCGATGGGGCTTGTCCCCAAGGATGCTGATGCCAACTATGTCCTCCAGTTATCGGTTAAGGATGTCCTCGAGAGGCGGCTCCAGACGATTGTGTACCGGCTGGGCTTGGCTAAGACACCTTTCCACGCGAGACAGCTTATCGTCCACGGCAAGGTGGCGGTTGGTGATAGGGTAGTATCCTCTCCCAGCTACTTGGTTATGAGGGGGGAGGAGGATAGGATTAGGCTGCTGGTTCCGGCAGAGGCGCAGGCCTAGACGCGCCTACCCCTTCTCCCACCCTTCCGCCTCACGCTGTCGTGAGGCAGGGGTGTGACGTCTTCTATCCTGCCAATCATTACCCCGGACCTAGCTATGGCTCGGATGGCGGCCTGTGTTCCGGGACCGGGAGTCTTAGATTTCACTCCTCCCGGTGCTCTGACCCTTATGTGGACTGCGTTTATACCCCTCTGCTTGACAGCCTCCATGACGTAGTTTGCTGCCCTTGTAGCTGCGTAGGGTGAGGACTCTAGACGCCCCGATTCCACGAACATTCCGCCAGAGGCTATCGCTATCGTCTCCGCGCCCGTTATGTCTGTGGCATGAACGATTATGTTGTTGTATGATGAGTAGATGTGTATTATTCCCCAGACTTCCCGCCTCGCTTCGCTTCCCTGCTCCTCTGGAGTATCTGACATTCTGTTGGACAATATTGGGACGTCAGTATTTTAGTTTTGACTAGCTGCAGGCCCGGTCTAGCCCACATACTCACGAAGCTTCTGCAGGCTGGCCCGCGCCGCCTCAAGCCCATCTTGGGGATAGACAAGGGAGCTGGGAGATTTCATGAACTCCGGGGGAGTCTCGACGTTGAAACCCATCATACCCGACCAATTTGAGGGACTTGACGAAGCCCCCCAATCAACAGACCCCTGACCTATCAGTCTGAAGCCCCCGGGTCCGCGGCTATGCATGTCGTAATCCTTAGCGTGGATCATTAAGATCTTATCCCCCAGAACCTCGAGTCAATGCTCGAATGGGGCAAGCTCTAACACGTTTCCGACATCGAAGTAGAGGCCTACAGCCTCTGACCCCACCTCTTCGATGAAGCGTCTATAAACGGTGGGGTCGTATAGGAAGCGGTTCCAGACATTCTCGAGCCCTATCTTCACTCCGTGGTCCTCGGCCCAGCGTGAGGCCTTGACAATTGAGGAGAGGGCATAGTTGTAGGTCTCTCCGTACCCTATTCCGGGCCTAGCCACTGCCGGAACTACTAGAAGGGTCTCGGATTCTAGGTCTGCCGCCAGCTCTATCCCCTTCCTCAGTAGGTGGAGAGCTGTGTTTCTCTCCGTCTCGTCATTGGATGCTAGGCTGTATCTCCAGAAGACCCCCGTTGCAATGCTTGGGATCGGGATGTTATGGTTAGAGGCCAGCTCTAGTAAGTGTCTTCTATCCTTTTTCGATATCTTATCCGGTGCATAGTCTGAGTCGTCGTAGACTAGTTCTGCTCCATCATAGCCTAGAGCGAATGCTGTCTCAATGACTTCCTCGAGACCTCTGGGCAGGTTAAGCCTCCATCCGCCGACAGTCCAAGCGTTGAGGCCGATCCTCACAGGGCTGAGAAGGTCTTAGGGAATATTAATTCGTTCGTAGGGTGTATGGTCTTCTATGCCCAGCTCTCTGAAAATATTTCGTCTGGATTGACAGCCTACACAGAGGCCACAGTGTATGGTCCCGGGGCCCCAGCAGCTCCAAGTATCCTCCAGCGGGACTCCTAGCGTGAGCGCCAATCGAGCCACCTCGCGCTTAGAATAGGAGAGAAGAGGGGCTTCAAGGGTTAAGTTGTATCCCGGCAGACTCTCCCTCAAGAGCCTATTGAATCGTTTAATGAAGTCGGGGCCCACGTCGGGAAATCGGCTGATATCATCTCTATTGTGTCCCAACACTATTTTATTCGCGTTTATTGAAAAAGCGACGTGGGCTGCACAGGAGTAGAAGATGAGGTTTCTGACCGGGATGAAAACTGAGGGGAGACTTACGCCTCTGTAGCCCATGACTATCTTGTTAGGCTGGTCCTCAAGGTCTTTGAGGAATGGTAGGTTTATCTTGAGGTGAGAGGATACACCCGCCTTCGCCGCAAGCCTCGCCGCGCACTCATCCTCACCCCTACTACGTCTGTGGTAGTCTATTGTCAGGGTATAGACTTCATCCGCAGGTCTCTCGCGCCTAACCAGCCATAGGGCTACAGCCGAGTCGATGCCTCCAGATAGCAGAACGAGTAGTCTATTACTCATCTCTCCCGATACACTATGCTCTCAGCAAATTTGCCGGCACCCTCTGAGGCCGTTACCTTCACATACTGCACGTTTTCAGGCATATGCTTAAAGATGGACTCTGCGAGATAAGAGGCTAGATTCTCAATTGTAGGCTCGAAGGACATTATGAAGACTTGTGAAAGTGGCGCGGAGAGACTGTACTCTCCTCCTCTCCCCGCGAATCTTATAGTCACAGTGGTGTCACTTCTTGACTTGACATATTTCTCACAGACCAGTATCCTGTGGTCGAGCTCAGATACTACTTCTCGGACGACTCTTTTAAGTATACCGAAGTCAACTACTAGGCCAGGCCCCGCCTTCTCACCAGCCACCTCAACCTCGATGCTTGCCGTGTGTCCGTGAATTGTTGAACATTTCTCAATGTCTGGCAGGAAGTGGGCGTAATCGAAGCTGAGGGAAGGGTCGCTGATTCTTATCTTAATTGGTGGGTGGCGTGATACCGCTTCGGGCATATTGCTGAGCCCTACAGTGTCTTTGGGGGACCTAGGATATTCTACAAAATCGTACCCGATTTGGGCCCGGTGGGGGTGTTTTTCGTCCATGAGGACACCTGAGGCGTCTCTCCTTAACCGACTATAATATTTATCATTAAGCCCTGGTTTTGGGCTAAGGGCTTTTAGATGGGGAGATGGTTCGACAATATGGCTCCGAGCGTTTTGCCGAGTACTGACGTTGCCGTGGTGGGTGGTGGTCCGGCAGGCCTGATAGCCGCTGCCGAGACCGCCCGAAGAGGACTCAAAGTCGCCCTGTTTGAGGAGGATGACATTATAGGCCGGCCTGAGCGGTGTGCCGGCCTATACAGCATCCGGGGGCTGGAAAAAATCGGTGTAACCCTCAGCCGGGGCTATGTTCAGAACCTCATCTGGGGAGGGGTCATCAACTCGCCGGGCGGAGAGGTCTTCGAGGTCTCATCACCGACGCCCGTAGCAGTGGTTGCAGAGCGGGAGGCTTTCGACAGGTATCTGGCCGAGAAGGCACTTGCGTCGGGGGCCGATATACTCGTGGGACGCCGCGTGGTCTCCTGCAACATTGATGGGGACAATAAAGCATGCGAGGTGGTCTCTGAGGACGGAAGCAAACTACCCTCCCGCGCCCTAATAATTGCTGAGGGATCTTCAGCCATCTTGGCCCGTAGACTCTTCAGGGATTACAACGCACCCCACTGGCTCCCCATTATTCAGCTCATAGTCAAAAACCACGGACTTGACAGGCGGAAAGCTCACGTCTGGTTCAAAAGCTATCTGAGAGACTTTTTCGGCTACCTAGTACCCATAAACGAGGAGCTGGGGAAACTGGGTGTAGCGGCGAGGCGCAACCCCCTAGGGATGGCGCATAGGCTCATAAGCGAGGAGATGCCCGGCTCCAGGGTAATCGGTTACTCCGCCCACAGCATATATCGTGGCCCGCCCCTCGAAGTGGGACTCGACGGCAAAGTACTATTGGTGGGAGATGTGGCGGGACAGGTGAAAGCAACAACAGGAGGCGGCGTAGTCTCAGGGGGAATATGCGCCAAAGCCGCTGCAGCACACGTATATAGCTATTTGGAGGAGGGGCGAGAGGGAGTCTATAGACGCTCAGTCATGGGCCTCTACCGTGAGCTAAAAGCAACCTATTGGGTAGCAAAAGCAATATACTCGATGAGCGACAAGGCCTTGGACAACTTAATCAAGGCAGCAGGCGAGACGGGGCTATCTAAAACCCTTTCCATCCGAGGAGATATGGACTTTCAAGTTAGAGGGCTAGCTAAGAGCCTCGCCTCGGCCAGCGGTCTGAAGTTTCTCTGCGGACTACTCAGGACTCTCCTCTAAGCTCCATCGGTAGATACTTCCTCGGACTCTCCCCCACATAGAGGTGCAGCGGCCGAATCAGCTTGTTATCTCGCCAGTATTCAAGTATGTGGGAAGCCCAGCCTGCAGTTCTGCTGACAGCGAAAAATGCGGTGAAGCTATCAGGGGGCATTCCTACCATCCTGTATAGGATTGGTGTCCAGAGATCGACGTTGGGGTATATCCCGCGGGAGGCTAAGAACTTCAGGCCATAATCCTCGAGGGCCTGTGTAATCTCGTATAGTTTACGAACCTCGCCATCCATAATATTTGCATGCCTTGCTATCATCTCCTTAACGACCGTGGCCCTCGGGTCATAGATCTTGTATACCCTATGACCAAAGCCCATGATTTTTTTCTTCTGAGCAAGAGTGGACTCAACCCACTGGGGCACCTTTTCAACACTCCCAATGCTTAGGGCCTGTTCGTAGCTTGCCTCCGACGCTCCTCCATGTAGCGGGCCCTTCAGGGCTAGTGTTCCAGCGGCTATCGAGGAGTAGAGGTCGCTGAGCGTCGATGCTGTGACGATGCTTGCAAAGGTGCTTGCTGGCACACCATGCTCTGCGTGAAGAATTAATAGGTCGTCAAGGATGTCCGCATGCTCCTTTCTATAAGCCCCACCCTTCATCATGTACAATATATTCTCGGCGAAGCTGAGGTCCTTTCGTGGAGGAACGTAATCACCTCCCGAGCGAATCCTAATGATAGTCGAGAAAAAGGAGCCCATCTTGGCTATGGCGTTAATGGCCGCTTCCACGTCACTTGGATTTCCACCCTTCTTTCCGCTCCCCTCTAGCACCATCAATGTAGCGAGCATCGTAAGAGTATCCGTGGCGCTTGCATGTCTCCGGATAGTCTCTATATGCCTAGATTCGAGGTCTAGGGACTCTCTCAGACGGCCAGAAAACTCTTTGAACTCCGATTTAGTGGGCAGCCTCTGGTGAAGCAGAAGGAAAGCCACTTCCTCGAAGCTGCTCTTCTCCACAAGCTCCTTAACTTCATAGCCAGCGTAATATAAGACCCCATTTTCTGTATCGATCAAGCATATAGCGCTGTCGATAACATATACACCTTCCAAACCTTTAAACACATGTGCATGTACAGTCAATTAACCTACACAATAACTATGACCGCTGAATATATATCTATTTAACTGTTGAAAGGAACCCCATTAAATCTCTAATAGATTTCAGACGGTCAAGAGACATGACCTCGTCCCAGATAATGTCTAGCTGCTCGTCCGTCAGCTTCCGGCTCGTAAGCCTCCCAATCTTTCTGCGCAGATCATCCATTGTTAAGGGATTTCTGTAATGCCCTTTTGGATAGACTATCTCGGCAGAGTATCGCCTCCCATCACTTAGTGAAACCTCCACCGCGTTAGGCACTGCCTCAGGGTACATAGCGTCATACCTGGGCTCCACCTCTACTATTGTCTTCTCTGCTAGCTCTAGAAAGGCGATGTCACTTATCTTCTCTAAGCTGAAGCTATCAAGCCATATGTCGCCGTCGAGGAGTGCCCTTATCGTTATGTAAGGCAGACTATGGTCGGCGGTCTCCCTGGACTTTGGCCTCCACTTCTCAGGATCTTTAGCTATTATGTTGTATGACGTTTTGAACGTTCTGATTACGATTTTATCGACTTGGTGAGGTTTAATCCTTCCAGCCTCGGAGACGATCTTAAGGGAAGCCTCGACTGCAGACATCGAGTGATACTCGACAGGCCACCACTTTATTGAGGTTCTCAGAATCCTGACAGCGTTTGAGGTTAATTTGGGCATAATGAAGGCGCCGGAAATAACTCTCATATAACCTAGCTCGCCCTCGAAGACCGGTTTTGGGCCTGTCATGCCCTCCGCAGCTAGGAGGGCTGAATAGAGGCCGTGCCGCGCAGCATATGCGGCGGCGCATCCCTTCCACATACTCAGCTCGCCGGACCTAGTCTGCCTCAAGGCGGCAGCGTTGACGGCAGCTATGTTGATCGCCTCATGGGCCCTATCAGCATCAAGCTCTAGGAGAGATGCCACACCAGCCGCAGCCCCTATGGCAATGTTTGAGACATGGTCGAACCCTCTATCCCTAATCGTTACGGCGTCCGCGAGGGCGCAGGCAACTTCATATGCGACAAGAATTCCCCTGAGGAGGTCTTCACCAGAGGCTTCAAAGTACTCTCCAGCCGCGACAATTGCGGGAATCATATCGCTCGGATGTATCGCCTCCTTTGAGAGGTATGTGTCATTAAAGTCAAGGTACCGCGCCATTATACCGTTCACAAATCCGGCATCCTCTGGAGCAACCTTAAGCCTCCCTCCCAGAACAGTTCCCCCATCGGCGACCGGCCATCTCTCTGCGACCCGACGGGCTGCAACTACAGGGGGTGCATCAATCGCGGCTATCATCACGCCTATGGTGTCCAGTATTCTTTCCTTAGCCGCCTGAATTGATTCGGGAGCGAAGTTAGCCAAACTTGCTCCGGAGACATACTCAGCAATTTGCTCAGCAATAGTTTCACTCAAACCGCTGCTCAGAGAAGTACTCAACTTCTTTACTTAAAGCGTTTTTCAGCTTATTGGCATCGAAATATGCGTCGTAGGGATAGCCTTATCTATGGGCTTATCCCATTAGGCGGTACTAGTGGTGCGTGGCGCATGTGCCATTGTGGTACACCAACAAGTGTACATCACAAGGAGAAGGCCAAGAAGAGGGTGATAGAGCGAGAGGCGCTAGAAGCGGCAGCATCCACAACAGCGTAAAACCACCCCCTCTTTTTTTTCAATGCATTTTGCGTGCGGCTGATAGTAGAAGTATTTATGATTGAGGGGAGTGGTGAATTATTTACGTGATAAGGGGAGTCAGGGATGGATTTCGAGTTCACACCTGAAACAGGATTGTTCAGGGAGAAGGTCTCAGAGTTCTGCGCAAAACGGATCGCGCCAAGATGGATCGAGATTGACGAGAGCGGGGTGATAGGGTCTGACATAGTTGAGCTGCTGGCCTCTCAGGGACTTCTTGGCCTCGTCTTGGACGAGGATTACGGCGGCCAGGGTGGCGGATTCCTGGAGGCAACTCTAGCGGCTGAGGAGCTGGCGTATCATGCACCGGCTCTCTCGCTGGCAGTTCTATACCTACTCCAGAACTCTTGGACATACATTGTCCAGCTCTACGGTTCTGAGGAGGCGAAGATGGAGGTCCTCCCCCGTGTCTGCCGTGGCGAGGCCCTTGTAGGCATAGCCAGTACAGAGGCTCATGGTGGGAGCGATGTCGCGAGTGTTAGGCTGCGGGCTGAGAAAAGGGAAGATGAGAGCTGGGTTGTGTCAGGTGAGAAGTCGATGGTCTCTCTACCATCTATCATCGAGAGGGTGAAATGGGGGGGCGGCTGGGTCCTAATAAGCAGGACAGGACGCCTCGAGGATAGGCATCAATCAATCACCACCTTCCTCGCCCTTATGAAGAAGGACGGGCAAGTAAACCCCGCTATAAAATATAAGCCTTGGACCGAGTTCGCCCGCAGAGGCCTCGACACATCCGTCGTGAGCTTTAATGATTTCGTCGTGGAGGACAAGTATCGGCTTGGCGAGGTCAACAAGGGATTTAGGATCGCGATGGAGGGCTTCAACCTTGCGAGGTGTCTGATAGGGTCTGTAACTATCGGCTGTGCGAGATGGCTGCTTGAGCAGGGAATTTCTTGGATCAAGCAGCGCGAGGTTTTCGGCCGCCCAATCGCCTCCTATCAGGCTATAAGCTTCAAGCTCGCCGACCATTTGAAGGAGCTCGAAGCCGCCCGCCTCCTCTCCTACAAGGCCGCCTGGGCCGTAGACAAATACTACAAACAGAAGAGCAACACGATCAGTCTGAAAGACATAGCAGTCCTCGGGGCAATGTCGAAGCTCAAATGCGCTTCACTTGCCTTCGAGATAGGAGAGGATGTCATGAAGTGGTTTGGTGGCGCATCCTATTATAAAGAGCTCCCGATATTCAGGGCCTGGCTGGCTGCCTTCAGCTATGTTGTGGGCGCTGAGGGAACAGAGAACATGATGCGCCTAATCATTGCGCGAGAAACTCTAGGCAGGGAATACGTCTAGCGGGCGATCGACTGCAACAGCATGTTAACGGCGATAGCAATCAGGAAGAAGGCGAACAACAACTCTAGCATCCGGCTACTAGCTTTCTCAGAGGCCTTTGCGCCTATTTGGGCTCCGAGCAATGCTCCAGCTGCGATTAGCCCTCCCGCGACTATGTCAATATGCCCGAGGGCGGCGTGGGTAGCTATACCAGTCGAGGCAGTCAATACCAGAATAAATTGTGAAGTCGCGGTCGCAATGTAGGCGGGTACGCCGAGCAGGATTATCATAACGGGGACATGAACTATTCCGCCACCGACACCGAAGAAACCTGATATGAATCCTGAGAGGCCCCCGGAAGCGATGATTAAATGTGGGTTGAATGAATATACATGTTCCCTGCCCAGTCTATCTACCATCAGCCTCTGACCACCACCCTTCAATAACCCACCACTAGTTGCACCCAGTCTCGACCTGAATACGAGGTATAGGGCAGACAATATCAGCATCAATACGAAATAGAGCCTGAATGCCCCACTGCTTACCACCGTTGTGATTAATGAACCGGCTATCGACCCCGGTATAGTGCCCACGGAGAAGCTCAGGCCCATCTTGACGTCAACCCTACGCTGCCTGAGATACGCCACAGTCGCGGAGATGGCGTTCATAAGAACGACCAGTAGGCTGGTCCCTGCAGCGCCCCCAGGAGTGAAGTTGTATAGCATAAGCAGCACTGGGGCAACTATGAACCCTCCCCCAACCCCTACCGGAGAGGCGACACCTCCCACAACCAAGCCTAAAAGGGCGAGCATCAGAGCCTCTGCAAGACTAGTCATAAACCACTAGACCACCCCCCAAACGCCCATCACTATCATATATATCAGGCTCCGCAGCGCATGCAACTTTAAATTAAGAGGCGTAAACTTACGTTAAGATGTCTCAGAAGGGGAGAGGGTTGTGGAGGCTCTATTCATTAACCCGAGACGGCAAGTTGGTGCGAGGTGTTAGCTTCTGCCCCATCTGTGGCCCGGGATACATCATGGCAAAGCACCAAGATAGATATACATGTGGCAGGTGTGGGTATACCAGCTTTATCTCCGAGAAGAAGTCTCGATAAGCACTCGCGCGAGATTTCTGACCTTTTCATCAATATGGACAATAACAACCCCTTCCCGAGGCTGCCCATATAGCATCAATGTATCGAGCGGCGCTTCAGCCATCACTACCAAGCCCAATAAGTCCTCCTCACCGTCTACACGGACGATAACCGGTCCATCCATCCCTAGAGCCTCTACAACAGTCTTATAGGCCTGGCTGCTTATCGTCCCTGGCCTATTCTCACAGTTCAGCTCCACCGCACCTTTGATGACAACATGGTCAACTGGTCTGCGCTCAATCTTTCCATCAACTATACAGACATCAGGCCTAAGCCCCATGGCGAGGAGCGTTTTAGATACTGCATCACCCACCGCTACAAGCCTCCCCACCCTTTCGCTGGCAACGATCCTAACCACCTCTGAGGTATTCTCAGGACTGCCCCGCACTAGCTGACCTAACGGCCTCTTCAGCCGCTCCCTGACGTCTTCAGGGATGACTATTTCGTCACTCAACCTTGATCGCGTATCTTCCAGGCTTCGCAATGCCTAAGAGTTGTGCTATCTCTGACGACTCTGGATGTATTACGATTAGGAGCCCGGAATATGTTGCTGTCAAATTGGTTGAGCCGCAGTTATCACATCTGTTGCCTGTGACTATTGCCCTACAGTTTCTGCATGCACGCTCCCTCGGCAAACCTTATCACCCCTCGGCAACCTTCTCCGCGCGGGGTATGCGCGCCTTACGCTTCTGCTCCTCGATCCACTCCAAGTTACCTAAGTAGGGCTGCCTCGTGGTTATCCCGACTTTTCCTCCGGCCAGCGAGACAGCAACCACCCTAGCCCTAACCTTGTCGCCCACTCCAAGCTTCCAACCCGTCTGAGACCCTACAAATACAGCGTTCTTCTTGTCAAAATTTACGAAGTCGTCAAGTATTTGTGAGACGTGGAGCAGAGCATCAAGTGGACCTATCCTGACAAAGGCCCCGAAGTCTGTGAGTTCTACAACCTCACCCTCCACGACCTCTTGGATCCGGGGGATGAATACGAGGAGCCTGCATTTGACCCTGTGATAGAGGTTAGGGTCTCTCGGCAGAATGTAGCCCACCTCGTCAACATCAACGCTTAGGACAGAGATTACGTATCCGAGCTGCTCGTCGACTAGCCCCTCATAGAGTGTTGAAAGCTTCTTAAAAGCAATCTCTTTTAAAGTGAGGCCAAAATCCCGAGGCTCAACACCAATTACATCCGCTATCTCTACGACGTAAAACATGCGCCAGTGACTCCTAATAGGGGGTAGTGGGAGGTAATAAATTTGATATGACCGCGTATACGCCTCCTACGGCGCCACTTGTCCACTACGCTAGGATGTGAACCTCGAGCCTTCTGCTGACGTATATGCACTTTAACCCCCGCTTTCTGAGCCTCTTCTGGAGAGCTGAGTCCGCGGTGACAACAGCGTATCCAGTCCTAGATGCCAGTCTAAGCAGCTCCTCATCCACCTCAGCACCCTGGCTGGACTCTACCCGCCTCATCCTCTCAGCCACTGATAGAGCCAGCTTCGCCGCTCTGCCGCGCCTGCCTCCTCGAGCTGAGAGCCGCTTAAGCTCCCTCACAACAGAGTCCGGAACTAACGGCTCCACCGGCTCACCAAGCTTTTCTTCTATAACTCGGAGGATGTCTCTCCCACTCTCTATTAGCAGTAGAAGAAAGCTAGTATCTATAAGAGCAGGCAACCCAACTATCCCACGATTTTCCCATATCCTATCAGACGCCAGCCCGTCCCAATCTTCCTACATATAGATACCCTATCACCGGGCCACGCGCAAAGTGGCTTCGAGAGACTAAGGGTTAGCCGGCCACTATGGCGCTTGGCGACCACACCACTCGTGACAGCGGTATACGAGTTTATTACTAGCGGCTCCCTCTCAGATATCTGCTTAACATCCACATCGCCTTCCACACCGATCACCTTTTGGAATAGAGTATACTCAATCTCTAGCGTCTTCCAGACAGGCGGCAGCTTAGAGGGGCTTCCAGCCATCTCGCCAACCAGGGCATCAGACTTAGTAAGTGCAGGATCTAAGGAGGTCTCTACGCCAATAAGCCCACCACTAGTCGCCTCTTCCACACTTCTACCACCAGCCTGAATACTTACGACCTCTGTGACAACCGGCTCGTAGACAGGCGAGCCTTCCTTTACTGGAAGACCGGGGGCAATCTCGATCTCATCGCCTATACGGAGCCTCCCCTGAATTATAGACCCACCTATCACCCCACCCTTAATCATCGTTGCAGGTGTTCCCGGAAGATTAACGTTGAATGACCTCAATATGGGCATAAGGAAAGGCTTGCTCAGCTGCCTCTCGGGCGTGGGGATGTACTTGTCCATCGCGTATAATAAGGCCTCGACACCAACCCCCTGCTGGGCAGAGACCGGAATGATGGGGACATCGTGGAGACCCAAATTTTCCAGATAGCTTCTTATCTCATCATAGCTCGCTAATGCTCGTTTTCTATCAACTACATCGATCTTATTCTGAGCAACCACCATTCTCGATACACCCATTATGAGTGCGGCCTCTAAATGCTCTCTGTCTTGGGCCTGTGGAAACTTCAACCTGGCGTCGGCCACGAGTATCGCACCGTCGAATAGTGCTGCGCCGCTAAGCATCGTTATCATGAGGGAGTGGTGACCGGGACAATCGATGAAAGACACCGCCCTGACAAACTCGCACTCCCTGTTATGTATCGGGCATACCGGAACTGAATAGTAGTTGTAAGGCTCCTCGCAGAGGTTACACCTGTATTGAACAGCATCGGCATATCCTACACGAATAGTAATCCCTCTCTTCAACTCCTCACTGTGTCTACCAGTCCAGACGCCGCTGATGGCTTGGACTAGAGTGGATTTCCCGTTATCTACATGCCCCAAAGTCCCTATGTTGACTTCAGGCTGCTTCGGCAGGGGGGTAATGCTCATCCAACGCACCCAAAGACCCATGCCGCTTATATAGATTGGTTCAGCCCAACTCGACACCATGGAGACAGGCAACACTCATTCATAAGAGCCCGTATTCAGAGTCCATATTCTCGATAAGCTACGTGGGTCTAGACAGGGTAGCTCAACAATACAGCCGATACGTATAGACCCGGAAAAGTGCTAAGACGGTGGGTAGGATCGAAAGGCTTGGGAATCGTGAGGGGGGCCAGTTATAGGGCAGAATAATGTTTAAGCATGATTATGAGACGCTCGAGGCTGGTTAGCCGGTTTTGGGCGAAGACTAAAAGTAAACAAGTCAAGATACAATGTCTGCTAGCGCTGTTGAGTTGGTCAACATCCATTTTACCATCAAACGCCCCTTTACGTCAAGCCGATACCTAACCCTTATAGGTTGTGAACCGATTACTTCTCTCTTCACCATCTGAAAGACCTGCAGTCTCCTCAGCCTCTGAGATAGGACCTTCCACGAGATTCCCGGCATCCTTTCTGCCAGTTCGCTGGCAAACAGGTCCCGTGTCAGCAGGTTACCCAGTATCTGTGGCATCCACTTACAGCTTAGGACTTCATGAAGCTCCAGAGGCGTTATACCCGCCAAGATCGCTGGCTTCAAAACTCCTGCCACCACTTTACCCTTTTCTGTCAGGCAGTACAGCCTCCTAACACCTTCGACGCTGTATACCAGTCCAGATCTTGACAAAGTCCTAAGCTTCCCAGACAACACCTTATTCGATATATTCAGTCGCTTAACTAGTTCAGAGAAGCTAAGGGGACCTTCATCTAGGAGGTTTAGTATAGCTATACCCCACTTACACAGGACAGGCTTGAGATAAGGCTCGTTTGCCAACACGTTAGCCAAGGCTACTTACCAAGCTGGAGCGAGTGTAGGATTATAAAAACTATTCTCTAAGGCAGGTTACTTTCCGGTAAGATCATCACCATAAAGACACTATATTACTTATAATTTCGCATACACTCAATCGGGCGTGGCGGCGAGCAGTATACCGGGCTACGACTACGGGAAGCCCAACGTTCCAGTAGCGCCGATCTCCGATGAAGAGTTAGAGCTTCTAAAGAAGACGGTCATGCTGAGCGCGGAGGACGAGACATACCTTAGGAAGGCTGGAGAAGTATTGTCAGACCAGATAGACGCCATATTGGATCTTTGGTACGGATGGGTGGGCGCTAATCCGCACCTCGTCCATTATTTTGGTGAGCGAGGCTCTGGGAGGCCTATTCAAGAGTATCTGGAGGCTGTGAGGCGCAGATTTGGGCAGTGGATCCGCGACTTGTGTAATAGAAAATTTGATAGGACTTGGCTCAACTATCAGTACGAGATTGGGCTCAGGCATCACAGGAGCAAGAAGAACAAGACGGACCGCGTAAATAGTGTAGAGCATATTCCACTCAGGTATATGATTGCATTCATCTATCCGATCACAGCAACTATCAAGCCCTTCCTGGCCAGGAAGGGACACTCCCCCGATGAAGTTGAGAAGATGTATAATGCCTGGTTCAAGGCAGTCGTCTTATCAGTTGCACTGTGGAGCATGCCCTACGCCAAGGATGGAGAATACTAGTTAGTAGAGTGGGCGGGTTTCTTAACCTCAATCTTCTCACACGCCTTTCTTCGGATAAAGTGTACATACTTGCATGAAGTCGTGTGAAATTTGTTGTGGAGAGTTGGAGTTTTTCGTCTCAGATTGTTTCAGACTTTTCTACACATTTGCTTGAATAATGTATAGAATGTGGGACCTTTTTGTTGCTTCATATGTGAACGATTTATTAGCGACTAGGTCTAGTTTAAATTGGGGATAGCCGTGTTTTTGGAGATATTGTTTCTTGGCCGCGGCGGGCAGGGGGTTGTGACGGCGGGGAGGGTTGTTGCCGAGGCGGCTCTCAGGGCGGGGCTGTTCAGCCAGAGTTTCCCGGAGTTTGGGCCAGAGCGTTCATGCTATGGGCCCCAGCTCCCCAACACAGATGTTAACAACCCTGTGGGGCAGGCCGAGCGACCTGTAGAGCTCCTCAGCATTACTGATCAAGAACTCGTGCTC
>JAVYLC010000020.1:0-26400 GCA_038741355.1 Nitrososphaerota archaeon | reverse complement strand
GTTTGGGACGGTTTAGAGGGTGCGTCTGGATTCTGGGGAGCAGCCTTCTTCGGGAGGCTGTGGAGGCGATATGTGCAGGGGGGTCTTAATATATCTGGGCGATTGGTGGTGTGGGCACTGGATTGGTGGGGATGGCTTCAAATCCTTGTTGCGCACTATCAGCATCCAGTTCGTGCGCGATGGGCGGCTTCAGCCTCACAATTTTTGAGAGGTCTGTTTAGTAGTGGCTGAGTCTCGCGCGCAATCAAGCCTATGAAGAGGGTTGGATGGGCCGTATCTAAATCGTGAGAGCAGCACGCGGGCAATTAATATTTGAGCCGCGTAGGTGTGTTGGGTGTACTGTGCTGGAAAGAAAATAAGCCACCGTGGGTTAACACCTATGTGTGGCGTCTGTCAGTTTTCTTCCTTCAGAGAAGCTATGGTCGATTAGCGCTGGCGCGCTCCATTATGTCATGAAGGTGGCGGATGACGGGTCGCTTGTTAACGTGCATTTTGGTGGTCGTGCAGAGTTTGGGGAGTCAATCCGTCTGGGAGGCCACTTTCCCTTTGAACCGGGGCTGCACCTGTTGCGCGAGGAGTATAGCACATTTGGTGGTCTCAGGTTCATGGAGCCATGCCTCAAGGTTGAGCTTCCGGGCGGGGTGAGGGACTGCGTCTTAAAATACGAAGGCCACAGAATAATCGATGAGAATGAGCTCTCAATAACGCTTAAAGATATTGGATACAATCTACAAGTTGACCTACACTATCGCGCATATCCGGAGTACAATGTGGTTGCTAGGTGGGCTGAGATACACAACGCGGGGCCGGAACCCGTCATCCTCGAAGAGGTCCTCTCGGGGGCTGTTTCGCTTCCGAGGAGGAGTAGCTGGCGTATGACTTTCCTAGCAGGTCACTGGGCCGGTGAGACGAGGGCTGTTCAGGAGGAGCTTAAGGCGGGTAAGAAGGTCTTGGAGAGCAGGCGGGGCGTGACCAGTCACCAGCTTAATCCTGCGGTCTTCTTTGATGCCGGCGATGCAGGTGAGGAGGAGGGCGAGGTGTGGGGCTGTCTGCTGGCTTGGAGTGGTAACTGGAAGTGTGTCTCGGAATACGTGGGGCATGACCAGCTCAGAGTCTCGATGGGTGTAAACGACTTCGACTTCAGCCTCTACTTAGGGCCGGGAGAAATCTTTAAGACACCTAAAATGATCTTGGCACGCAGCGAAGGTGGTTTCGGAGCGCTGAGCAGATCTCTCCACCGTTTCGAGCGGGATGTAGTCCTGCCGAGAAACAATGCCAAGAAGCCGCGCCCAGTAGTCTACAACACTTGGGAGGCACTATATTTCAATGTCAATGAGGAGAACCTGAAGAGGCTGGCCGACCTTGCAGCGGAGATAGGTGTGGAGGTCTTCGTGGTTGATGACGGCTGGTTTAAGGGTCGAAATGATGACAGGGCGGGGCTCGGAGACTGGGTTCCAGATCCAAAGAAGTTTCCCCGCGGGCTTGGCCCCGTGATCGAGCATGTAAAGTCGAAGGGTATGGTCTTCGGAATCTGGGTGGAGCCTGAGATGGTAAACCCCAACAGCGACCTATACAGGCTTCACCCAGATTGGGTGTATCACTTCCCCGGAAGGCCGAGGAGCGAGATGAGAAATCAGCTAGTCCTAAATCTGTGTAGAGAGGATGTGAGAGAGTATGTTTTCGGATGGCTTGATAGATTACTCACGGAGAACGATATCGGATTCGTCAAGTGGGATATGAATAGGAGCTTCAGCGAGCCCGGCTGGCCCGACGCTCCGCGCGAAAGGCAGAGGGAGATCTGGGTTAGGCACGTCCAAGCTATATACGGGATCCTCGACGAGCTTAGGAGGAGGCATCCGAACGTGATCTTTGAAGGCTGCTCTGGTGGGGGTGGCAGAGTTGATCTTGGGGCGATGGAGAGGTTTGACCAGTTCTGGACAAGTGACAACACCGACGCCCTTGACAGGCTATTCATCCAAGAGGGGTTCACGATGGCCTATTGTCCGAAGACCATGGGGGCGTGGGTGACAGGAGTTCCCAACTTCCTGACCAACAGGTTCCTCTCGCTTGAGTTCAGGTTCCACTCGGCAATGATGGGCGCCTTAGGCATCAGCGTCAACCTACTAGAGCTAAGTAAGAATGAGGTTGAAGAGGCTAAGATGCACGTAGAGTTCTACAAGAGGGTGAGGCATATCGTGCAGGATGGAGACCTCTATAGGCTCAAGAGCCCGAGAACCGGAGAGTTCGCCGCCTTCCAGTACGTCACGCCGGAAAAGACAGAGGCCCTACTTTTCGTCTTCTCACTGCAGCAAGGATTTGGGAGGCGTGTGCCTAGCATACGGCTCCGCGGACTGGACCCTGACCTCTCCTACGAGCTTGACGGTAGCGGCCAAGTATTCAGCGGCTCATACCTCATGAGCTATGGCCTAGACCTCGGTATTAGGGGCGATTACAAGAGCATGGTTGTCCACCTCAAAGCAAAGAAGTAGGGGAGAATATGCCGCCGAGTCCCAATTTTAATCTTGTTGATGAGGCTTGAAGGCTGTAGTCCTTAGACAGGAGGAGCCCGGTCTACTTGTTACCAGTGTGCCGGAGCCTTCGCGTCCTGGGCGAGGCGAGGTCTTAGTCAAGGTGGAGGCCGCGGGTGTCTGTTACCGCGACCTCCTCAATCAGCGAGGGATGATGCCGAGGGCCAAGCGCCCCGTAGTCATGGGGCACGAGTTTTCAGGGGTTGTAGTCGGGCTGGGTGAAGGTGTAGAGGGTCTACACATTGGTGAGAGGGTTGCTGGCCTACCACACACGACATGCGGCAGTTGCAAGTACTGCCTTGAGGGGAGAGAGAATCTCTGCAGAAACAGGCTTCAGCTCGGTGAGGAGAGGGACGGCTCTTGGGCAGAATACGTAGTAGTCAATGCGAGGGACCTTGTTAGGGTTCCAGAAACGGTCAACTTACCAGACGCCTCAATAACGGGCTGCGTCCTAGGGATGATAATTCACGCCTTGAGGGACCAGGCGAAGGTTAGAGCCGGTGAAACGGTACTGGTTACTGGCTCAGGCGGCGGAGTCGGCATCCACGCAGTCATGATATCCAAGCTGCTAGGGTGCAGGGTGGTCGCCAACACCTCAAGCAGCGCCAAGGCCGAGAGGGTGAAGCAGGCCGGGGCCGACTACGTCGTTGTCGGTGTTGAGCAGCTCTCCGCTAGGGTCAGGGAGATAACTGGGGGTGAGGGTGTTGACGTCGTTTTGGAGTGTGTGGGCGCTCCCACGTTCGAGCAGTCGTTAAGGTCCACGGCCTGGGGAGGCCGCGTAGTCGTGATTGGGAACGTCTCAGTGGGGGATGTTAAGGTGCCCCTAGGCTACATGATACTTAGAGAGAACGTCCTAGTTGGGGCTGTGGGCTCTACGCGAAGGAACATGGAGGAGGCGCTCGAACTCTTAAGGTCTGGCCGCCTCAAACCAGCCATCACACAGCTGCCGGTAGAAAATGCGGCAGAAGCACTAGGCATCGTTGAGAGGAGAGAAAACGTTGGAAAAGTGGTCTTGGTTTTTTGAAGATGTGAGTAGTGGTTGGAGTTTTAAAATAGGGTTAAATAAGGCTTGAGCTGTTAGAACAGCTAGAGCCGTAATTGGCCCATCTCTGCACCTACACGGGCGGTAGGCGGAAGACAGGGCTCTTCAACCTTACCCTAGGCTCTTCACGGGCTGTTGTTGAGTCTATTTCCGAGGAGGTCGTCCCGCCTCAAAGAGTTCCCGAATCGGTCAGAAGATATGGCATAGGCAAGCTTAACCAAGAGGGTGGGGGTAACTTCGTGATTCAGTGGTTTAGGAGGAGGTCGCTCATCAAGTATATCGTGAACTGGGGTAGGCTCTCATCTCTCTTCCCAGTCCACCTCACCACAGCCTGCTGCTCAGTCGAGTTCGCGGGAACAGTCAGCCCCAGATACGACCCCGAGAGGTTTGGAATACTGAACGCTGTCGGCTCTCTCCGACAGTCTGACCTACTCATAGTGGAGGGGACGGTAACTACTAAAATGGCCCAGAGGGTCCGGATAATCTATGACCAGATGCCTGAGCCGAAGTATGTGATGGCCATGGGTGCCTGCGCAATCTCAGGCGGACTCTATGCAAAAGACTCCTACAACGTCCTCCAAGGGGTCGACGACATAGTCCCCGTAGACGTCTACGTGCCCGGATGCCCGCCCAACCCCCAGACACTCATACAAGGTTTTGTACTGCTCCGCGACAAGATATTGAACGAGGATTTAGTATGAGCGAGCTTCATGGCGTCAACCCCAAACTCGCAGCCTCCCTAGAGAGGCTCAAGCTGGTATTGGGTGATAAGCTTAAGGGGTTGACAATCGATAAGAAGATCATCAAGGTTAGCGTGGCCTCCGAAGCCCTGGTCGAGGCAGCGGCTATCTTGAAGGAGATGGGCTTTGACCATGTGAAGGGTGTGACAGGCGTCGACTTGATAGCCCTCAAACAGAGTGAAAACGCGATAGAGCTAATCTACCATGCCGGCGCCTACCTTGACGGCGAGCTCGCCCCCTACGTCGTGAACCTAGCCACCAAGCTTCCACGAGACAGGCCCGTATCGCCGTCACTGGTCAAAGTCTGGCCCAGCGCCGAGTACCACGAGCGCGAGACCTACGAGATGCTAGGGGTTGTGTTCGAAGGGCATCCAAAGCTCAAGCGACTACTTCTCCCAGAGTGGTGGTCAGATATCCCGCCACTCAGAAAGGATTACAGGCCTCCTGGAAGAGAATAACACAACTCATAAATCTCCCAACAGACATCACTACACGCGGGATGGGGCCTGAGGGAGTTGAGCCCGCGACTCATAATCATTTTGTTAGCTATTCTCGTTACCATCATTGGTGTAGGCGGCGCCTTTCTCTGGGGAGTGTTTGTAGGTGTTAGAGCTGTACTAGGCGCACTATTCCGTCTAGGCCTCATCCTGATATTTGTTGTGCTAGTTCTTGCCTTCCTCTTGATGAGGCAGGAAAAGCGATAGAAAATGGTTGTGGAAAATAACACTATAATAGAGGCGATGTGGGGGAGTTTTGGATGCAGGAGGAGGGTCAGGAGAGGGAGATATACGTATACGACACTGGCGAGGGGCTCGTCTTCTCCTATGGCCCACAGCACCCAGGAACAGGTCATTTCAGACTAATCGTTAGGGTCTTAGGGGATACGGTGCTTGAGGCAGAGCCGGACCCGGGGTTCGTCCACAGGGGGGAGGAGAAGATGTGCGAGTCAAAGACTTGGATTACCAATATCCCACACCTCGAGAGGCCGGTTATCCTCGACTCCGCCGGAATACTATACCCATACTGCCTAGCGGTTGAGAAGCTGATGGGCGTCGAGCCCCCGCCCCGCGCAAAATACCTCCGCGCCCTAATGGCAGAGCTCAACAGAATTGGGAGCCACTTCTACTACTTCGCCCTCTATGGAGTCTTCCTAGGGCTTCCTACACCTTTCCTCTGGTGCTTCGGGGACCGAGAATTCATCGTCGACCTAGTCCAATTCATTGGAGGCCAGAGAATCACACACTCGTACTTTGTGCCCGGCGGTGTTAGGAACGACGTGCTTGCGAGGGTTCCACCCAAACTCGTACAGCACTTCAGGACATGGTATACAGAGGCTACGGGTAAGAGGCCGAGCGAGTCTGAGCTCACAGATGACTTCCGCAAATACACTTTACACGTAGCCGACTTCATAGACAGCCGACTGGACTACTACTGGGACCTGATGCTCGGCAACTCAATATTCATAAGTAGAACGCGCGGCGTTGGTAGGCTGACGCCCGGGGAGGCCGCGGCTCTAGGCGCTGTCGGCGTCACTATAAGGGCCTCAGGCTTGAGAAGAGATGTAAGGGTGGACGAGCCCTATGACGCATACGGCGAGGTGAAGTTTGATGTTCCAGTATCTTCTGACGGGGATGGCTATGCTAGGGCGGTTGTAGCCTTCAAGGAGATGAAGGAGAGCCTTAAGATAATCAGACAGCTTATTGAGGGGCTTCCCGTCGGCCCCTTCAAGCTCAAACAGCACCCAATAAACATTAGAGTCCCCGCCGGTGAGGCTTTTGCGAGGGCTGAGGCTGCACATGGAGAGATGGCATACTACGTCAGGTCAGACGGCTCAGACAGACCCTATAGAGTGAGGATACTTGCACCATCCTTCAGAAACCTGATCGTCATACCATATACAGGGCGTGGAAGAAGGATAGCAGACATACCTGTCATCTACTGGTCGAATAATTACTGGCCCGTCGAGTGGGACAGATAAGAAACTAGAGGCTTTATCTTCTTCTCCGCAAGCTATACACTACACCACCAGCAACGATAGCAATCGCCGCAATGACTATAGCAATTATCGTGACGTCGACCTGGCCAGCGGGTGCTTGGGCTGTGGTTGTCGCAGGTGTTGTGAGAAGAGTAGTAGTGGCTGGAGATGTCGTCCTTGTCTCAACGCTTGTTGTGGTTGTTGCAGTCTTTGTAGTCTCCTCAAGCGTCAAGGTCTCGATAACGTAGTAGACCCTAGTTACTGTCGAGCCCCCACTAACGATCGTACTCACAAGTGTCGTCTCAGGCAGAGTCGCCATGGTTACTATCGTCGAACCCCTCACGGTGGTTGTAGACAACCCAGTCGTCCCCTCTCTTATGGACGTATATGTTGTGGTGAACGGCTCCATTTCAAGGGTCATTCTAGGTATAGTGAAGGTCTGCCCAGGAACGGTCACGGTGAATCCCGGTAATGCGAGGAAGAATGTTGCAGGTACTTGCTCGAAAATTATTGATTGGATGTTTGAGACTATTTGCTCTCCGCATGTCTCTCTTAGCTCGCCGTATGCTGGCATTGAAAAAGTATACTCAAGGTCGCCCACCTTAAAAGTAGTGACGAAGGATGGGCCGAGGCCAGTATAGGTGGTTGTCCAACCGGGGTCGGTGTAGGCGGTTGAAAAGACAATTGTCGGCTCGTTAACTACGGTCGAGAACGTCATTCCGGGGAACCTCATCGTCGTCCCTGTAATTGTAAAGACCTGCTCAGGGACCTCTGTTAAAGCTCTGAAGACCACAACACAAGTCCTACCAGACTCCGCATATAGGCCAATCACGACGAATCCTGGATTAATCAAAGTGACTGTCTTCTCTCCCCCCTCAACAGTGATGGTCGTGACTATAGTCGTGCCGGGAACGGTCTCCAGAGTAGTAACGGTCCTTGTCCTAGTTACTACACTCTGAGAAACTACACCGCCCATAAGACCCGCAACGATCAATGAAAATAATAGAATAAAGCGAATACTAGAAGTTAATTTATCTTTGTTAGTAATGTGGGTCAACATCCAACGCAACGCACAAGTATATGCCTCAGGGGTATTTATGGGTTTTCACCTCTCAGTTAACCTTTATTAGCGATGTTATGCAAAAAGTCTCTGAAAATGGGGAAGATAAAGGTCGCTATTATAGGTGTGGGGAACTGTGCCTCCTCACTAGTCCAGGGAGTGGAATACTATAAGAATGCTCCTGACGACGAGTTTGTCCCCGGGCTCATGCACGTGAGGTTGGGAGGATATCATGTATCTGACATAGAGTTTGTAGCGGCCTTTGACATAGATGAGAGAAAGGTTGGGAAGGACCTCTCAGAGGCAATCTTCGCACCACCCAACAATACCCGGAAGTTCGCCGACGTACCTAGACTGGGTGTCGAGGTTATGAGGGGGATGACATTTGACAGCATCGGGAAGTATCTTAAGGACGTTATCAAGAAGGCCCCAGGCGAAACTGTCGATGTTGCATCCGTCCTGAAGGAGGCTGAGGCCGACGTGGTTGTCAACTTCCTCCCAGTCGGCAGCGAGGATGCGACTAAGTGGTATGTCGAGCAGGCCCTAGATGCGGGCACGGGTTTCGTGAACGCGATACCCGTGTTTATCGCGCGGGAGAGGAGATGGCAGAAGATATTCGAGAAGAGGAATGTGCCGATAGTGGGTGATGACGTCAAGAGCCAGCTAGGAGCCACGATCCTCCACAGGGTCCTAGCGAAGCTATTCGTAGACAGGGGCGTCAAGATCGACAGAACCTATCAGCTCAACTTCGGCGGAAACACCGACTTCCTAAACATGCTTGAGCGGGAGAGGCTACAGTCGAAAAAGATCTCAAAGACCTCAGCAGTAGAGTCGCTAATCCCCTACAGGCTCAGCGAGTCCGACATACATGTCGGGCCCAGCGACTATGTACCGTGGCTCGGGGATAGGAAGTGGGCGTACATCCGCCTAGAGGGAAGAAACTTCGGCGACTCGCCCCTGACTGTGGAGGTCAAGCTTGAGGTCTGGGACTCACCCAACTCCGCAGGCGTAGTAATCGACGCGATAAGATGCGTCAAGATAGCTAAGGAGAGGGGGATCGGAGGCCCCCTCATATCGGCTTCAGCCTACCTCATGAAGTCTCCACCCATCCAATACCCTGACGACATAGCAAGGACAATGCTCGAGGAGTTCATAGAGGGCAAGCGGGAGAGATAACCCATCTGCTACAGAGTCGGTATCCAAGCATAGTTTATTTTTTTATTTCTTTGCGGTAGACCGTCACCATCATCAGTGCCAGAGAGGCTGCTCTGATCAGTACCATGACCTGGGGCGGTGAGGGGGGCATTAATGGGTTGTAGCCTCCGAACCAAGTCAATATTATCGCTACATTGCTTATCTCTAGGCTCGGCCAATAGGGTAGCGCGGACCTGGGAATTGCTGCTAGGAGCGGGAGGAGCCAGACGACCATCTGGGGGGTGAAGATATATGACATGATCAGCCAGGATGAGACTGCGAGGAACATCCGCGGAAGCATTGGGCCCCTAATTAGAGCGGCCTGAAGGACGAGGAAGGCGCCTAACAATGTTCCGAGAAGCTTAGCGGTTGGCGAGAACTGGTCCCAGAATATCCAGATATACCAGGCATTCTCCAGCCCCCATCCACTATGATACTCTGCGAATTGGACAAGCCCTGCAGGGTTGAGGGCCGCCTGAGCAATGTATAGCGGGGCCGCACCCGCTATGAATCCTAGGAAATAGTCAATTTTCTCACGCCCCCTCGTCTCAATGAATACTATGGGTATGAGGAGGGCTGTATAGAGTTTGAATGCGAAGCCCAGACCAGCTGCCAGCCCAGAGACGAAATGCCTCTTCCTAAGCAGGAAGACGATTGAAAGGCCTGCAAGCGCTGCTGCATAGTGATCGAAGTTGTAGATGCCATAGAAGACAAGGCTTGGAGAGGCGGCGAAGATGAGGCCCAGCCAGCCTGAACAATTGATTCTAGAGATCTGTATAATGGACCAAGCGATCGCGAGATATGCAGGTAGGCTGAGATAAAAGAATGTTTGATAGTATCTTATGACATCTCCCGAGCCGAGTAGGGCTGATGCATAGATTGAGAGGCAGGAGGCGGGGGGGTACTCGAAGAAGAAGTGGAAGCATGGCGCGGCGCCGGCTCTAAGCATGTCTCCGCTCTCGGGCCTGTACCAGAAGCTGACTATGTCGCTGTATATGCTCCATCCGAGCTGAGGGAAGTGTATAAGCCCGCTAGCAATCCACGAGGCGACACAAACAACATATACTAGAACCTCCCCCCCACTTGCTCTCATCTAAGATGTTTAGCCTCATCACGCCTCATTTAAGGCTATTTAGCCCCTCGCCTTATAGTCATGGCTCATGCTAGATTTAAATCACGCCGGAGGAAACTAGCCTTAAGTGGTTTAGGCTTGGCGCGGATGCATGCGAGGAAAAGAGGCGGCTCCGGGTCAAAGAGACCCATAAGCAAGGTGCCTCCACCTTGGCTCACAGTCTCCCCAGATGAGGTTGAGGCACTGGTCGTGAAGTATGCGAAAAGCGGCATCCCACCCAGCCAGGTAGGCGTTATACTCCGCGACCAACACGGCATACCCCTAATCAAACCGATCGTGGGCAAGAAGATGCTTAAGATCCTTAAGGAAAACGGCCTAGCACCAGAGATACCCGAGGACCTCTCAAACCTCATCGCAAGGGCTAGGAGGATGCACGTACACTTGCAAACCCATCGGTCAGACCGCTACAACAGGAAGAGGCTCCAGCTAGTGGAGGCGAAGATTCACCGGCTCGTAAAGTACTATAAGTCTACTGGTGTCCTCCCCGAAAACTTTGAGGTACAGACACTCTATAAATACGAGTAACTATATACCCCCGCCGCGCGGCTCCTTACATTATTGCCTCACTGGCGCTGGCGGTTATGCTGGACTTGTCCTCGAGGCTCAACACACAGCCAGGGTCATGCATCAGATAGTCTCCGAAGTATCCATAGGCCCTAGCCCTACAGCCACCACACACATACTTGTACCGGCATGCGCCGCACCCTCCCTTAAGATTCTCCCTATCCCTTAACTCGTTCAGGATTGGTGAATGTAGCCAGATGTCTTCAAACCTCTCTCTCCTCAGATTGCCGAGCTTTATCGGCATAAACACGCATGGCTGCACGTCTCCCTCCGGGCTTAGAGCCGCGTAGACCCTCCCAGCCCCACAACCGCCTATGAACTCCGCCATCTCGAGCGTTAGGCCTGGCAAATTGGCGTAGTGCGTAGCCGGTATCACTGGTCCGAAGCCAGCGCATATCTCGCGCATCATCTGCCTCTGCATCTCCAGCCCCACCCTAGCGAATTGAGGGGAGGTGCAATAGAGCTGTAGCTTCTTTTTGCCGGCCATGTTCTGGACAAGCCGCCTATACAGGCCCTCCAGCAGCTCCTCCCTCTCCGCCGGAGTGAGGTCCGACTCTAGGATCTCCTTCCCCCTACCCGTAGGTATGAAGTTGAAGCATATGAAGAAGTCCGCTTTTAACCTCTCTGCAAGCTCTACAATCCTGAAGATTTCGCCCAGATTACCCCTAGTTGCGGTGGCGGCGATGCCAACCGTCACGCCCTCGTCCACGAGGTGGTTTATCCCTGCTACCGCCCTGTTCCAGCTACCCTTCACACCTCTGAAGGCGTCATGAAACTCGGGTGTCGACCCGTCTATGCTGACTTGGACATAATGCACCGTCTTAGACAATTTTTTGGCAACCTCCCTACTAATCAATACCCCATTAGTAGCCACAGACACATACATTCCACAGTTCCTCGCATACTCGACAACAGTAAAGAAATCCCTCCTGACAAGCGGTTCACCGCCTGAGAATGCTATGGATGATACGTCAAAGTCTGAGAGCTCCTTAACCACTCTAAGCGCCTCCTCAGTGGTTAGCTCGTCGGGTAGAGGCCTTCCTGCGTCCTGATAGCAGTGCCTGCACCTCAAATTACACCTGTTTGTGAAGTTCCACACCACGAAGAATGGCCCACAGCTGACTAGGGGCTTACGTAGCCCGAAATAGGCCACGCCCTTAATCGTCGCTATGATCCCCTTCCTCCAATGGGGAGCCATTATCGCCCTCTTAAACGACTCAACATCCACGCCCAAAGCCCTCATAGCCAAGTCAATGAGAGGGTTGAGAAGTGAAACCAGCAAGGCACATCTCACACATTTACTCCTCCTCTTCGAGAGATACTCATCGAAAAGAATGTCTATCGGCCTCTCTCCGCACCTATTGCATCTGGTGAAACTCAACCTCAGCAAGAACCGGTGTCTTGAACCCAGAGCCGCGCGTTGAAGTGCGGTGAAGCGGCCTAGCGCTTGGCTCTGAGGCAAGCCGCCTCCATATAGCTATACTTTAGGGTTATATTTTTTCTTTCACCCCTACTTAAGTCTTTCCATGGCAAATTGTCGAGCAGATTGTTTTCACCCAACATAGCTGGAGACAACCCTCTCGATTATTAGGAGCTCTAGTGCGGCTGCAGGGTCAGATGCTGGGACCGACTCCAGCTGCTCTCTACTGATATTGTAGATTTCCATTAGGGCTGTTGGATGTGCTATTGGTCTGAAGGGCTCAATGGTCCCGCCAAGCTCCTCCGCTATTTTGTAGAGTAGTGTTTCGGGGTCTGTGCCGCTTGTCGTTATTGCCGCCGCTATTATTTTGTCCTCATCGCCTCTAAGGCCTGCAACCTTTAGGGCGTCTTGAATCTGCCTCTGGCACGAGAGTCTTAGAAGGTACTCGACCTCGATCCGCCTAGACCTCGCTACTCCGGATAAGGAAGTTGTGGCAGCGGCTGCGAATGCTGCGACCAGGTGGCGCTCCGACACAACTACGTCTGGTCTGCAGAACTGTATTCCCGCCGAACCGCCTAGACGTATCTCGTCTAAAAGCTTCAGCGGGTCCTTCTTGACATTAGTTATTAGCGCTGCAGCAAACCTGTATGGTCGGTAGCTAGACCTAATCAC
The DNA here is from genome assembly GCA_038741355.1 of Nitrososphaerota archaeon. Lineage (GTDB taxonomy): Archaea > Thermoproteota > Nitrososphaeria_A > Caldarchaeales > Calditenuaceae > HRBIN02. Next base: position 14,073 of record JAVYLC010000020.1, on the reverse strand, counting down.
AGCCTCCATGGATCATCGGAACAATAGCGATTCTGTCACCGTCCGATACCTCCACCTCATACCGGTAGACTGAACGCGCGTCCACGTCGTTTACAAGGATCAGGAATCCAGACCTGATTTCTCCACCCTCATCTAGAACTTGGCGTCTCACCGTATCGGGGAGGAGTTTTAGAGCAGCTTTAAGGGGCTTCCTCCCACCCAGCCTAACCTCGATGAGTCGGCTCCCCGCCTCTGTGCGGAGATGTCCATAGAGCTGGACGATCAAGACGCGCTACACCCTAAAACCCTCAGAGAGGAGACATGCTCTTCACCGGGCGGGAAGCCCTCAGCGCAGGTCGGTCTCATCACATAGGAGACATTCACCAACCGTTGATTTAGCCTTTACCTCAGCTATCAACGGTAGTGTAAGCCCTGTTCCTATATACTAGCGGTTTGAGTTCCGGCCTCTTTATAACAACGTCCAGAACTTCGCAGAGTATCAGGTCGTGGTCTCCTGCCTCGTAAATCTTGAATCTCCTGCAGACCAGGTATGCTGGAGTGTCGCGGAGGAGAGGGACTCTCTCGGGCCCCTCCTCATAATTAATCCCCTCAAATTTATCGCGGGTTTTCTGCCTGCCAGCGAATATCTCGCTTAGCACTGCCTGGCCGCTGGAGAGGAGGTGTATTGCAAATATTTTTGCCTCCTTAAAGGCCTGGTAGGAATTAGTTGACCTGTCAATGGCCATCAGCACAAGGGGTGGGTCCATAGAGACTGAGGTGAAGGAGCTGATAGTCATGCCATAAGCACAGTCGCCGACCCGCGTAGTAACAACTGTCACTCCCTGAGGGTATAGTCGCATGAAGGCCTTTAGACCTTCCTGTCTCGCCGCTAGGTCTTTAAGATCCGTGTCCAACATGTCTTCACTCTGCTGTTTTCAGCTCTCCAGCTTGGTTACTCTCGGGAATATAATATATCTTCTGCCTCGCATCTCTTGTGAGTGGTCTGCGCGCGAGAAGCCTCTTCGAGACCAGTATGTTAAGTGCATGGCGGAGAGTTCTCTCGGGTAGCATAGTCTTTTTGAGAAGCTGAGAGTAGGTGAGAGGACCCTCATACTCTATCGTCTTTAGTATGAGTTTCGCTGATGGAGGTGTGTCTAAAAGCTCCTCAGCTAAGTGTATCTTCTTCTCAATCTTGCTGAATATGGGGGAGGGGCCGTTCAGCCTGACGAATTTGACTGGCGGCTCGTAGGCCTTGATTGCTAGACTCTCTTCAACAGGAACTCGTAAGAGACCATCAACTATAACCTCCGCACCACCCCTCGATGAGATGCTATCCACAGATACCGAAGACTTATCGCTGACGATCAGTGGCCTGCGTGTCATGTCTATCGAGTTTACAGGAACAATCGCTAGGGCCTTAGCCGTATGATGTATCAACGGCCCTCCCGCTGAGAGGGAGTATCCGCTCGACCCTAGGGGGGTGGAAACAATGAGTCCGTCGGCCAAGTCGCGCCAGAGAAGCTCCCCATCCACATACAGGCTATACTCCACTAGTGTGGCGCTTATCTGCGAGAAGAGTGCCGCCTCGTTTACAGCCATGGCGACGTTTCGGTCGTCGACCATCACCCTCAGCGCCGTGAGACTCTCCGTCATGAACTGACTCCTCTCAATCCTTTCCAGGGCTTCCGGGAGCTCGTCAAGCATCACTTGGGACAAGAATCCTCGCGTGGCCTCGCGGCTTACCGCTAAGACTCCTACATCCCAGTCACTGACTGTATGTAGTGTCTGGAGAATATCCCTGTCGTCACCGACAACTATGAGTACGTCCCCCTTCTCAAGCCCGACATCTGCTAGAGACTCGCAGATCTTGACGCTTTGAAGCCTGTCCTTCAGAACCTCTTCAACCTCACGCCTAACCCCAGCGCTGCGCCCAGAGACCTTAACTATGACCTCCATGTCGTCCTGACACTATCTTCTAAGGGCTGCTTATCAATTTTGGGCATTCCGGCGAATATTACAGATAAGCCATATTTTGAATCATTTTTTGCCGGTTTCGTTAGCTATAAAACACGGCACTATCACTCACCTCGCTGGAAATGAATCGGAGGCAGGTCCTCTCAAGTCTACTAAAGACCGGCATAATAGCAGCTGGTGCGGCGGGTCTGGGGGCTGTTGCCGGCTACTTGTTTGGAAGCTCAGTCGGAGTGCAGCCTCCTCAGGAACGTGAGCTAGGCGTGAAGCCCATCAAGATCGGATTCCAAGTCCACAGGACAGGGATTGGGGCCCCCTACGGTTTCTGGTATGAGAGGGTGGCCAACGCTGCGGTCTCCTATATAAACAGGACTGGCGGGATATCCGGGCGTCCGGTTGAGCTCATAGCCGAGGATGACGAGACAAGTCCAGCCAAGGGTGCGCAGGTCGTTGAGAGGCTGGTGCTGGCCCACAATGTGGACTTCATCCTCGGGGCCCTCTTCTCTGATGTGGTTCTCGCGTCAGGCCCCAGGGCTGGAGAGCTTAAGAGACCATACTTCGCGGTAAGTGAAGGTACACACGTCCCCTTCGGAAAGCTGAATAGATGGTGCTTCCAGCCAGGCATAACGGATGTCCCAGGCCAAGTAACCGCAGTGGCCAAATGGATATTCGAGAACTTGGGGAAACGGGTGGCTATGATCTATCCGGACTATGCGTTTGGGCATGATCATAGAGATGCCCTCACCAAGGCGGCGGAGAGGTATGGAGCGCGGATTGTTGAAAAGATTCCCATACCTCCGGGTGAGACAAGCTTTACGAAATACTTCACTAGGATTCCGAGGGATATTGATGTGCTCTACCACGTGATGGTTGGAGACGTGCTTACTTTTATCAGGGAGCTAGGCGTCTATCTTGGACGTGAGCGGCCTGAGCTGTTCGGGTTTATAGACAGCATCGAGGCCGTTCCACTCTCCGCCCCGGGGTTAGAGTATCTTGAAGGGACCTATTTCTGGGAGGCGTTTCCGAGGTATGCCGAGGGCTATGATACCCCCTATGCAAGGTTCTATAGGGAGGCGGTTGGCGTTGACGAGAGTGGCGCCGACAAGTCCGACCCTTCCCGGGTATCCGCGTTCAGCCACATGTTTGGGGTCTGGGAGACCCTCTTCGTGATTAAGGAAGCTGTGGAGCAGAGCGGATACAGCGAGCCGGCTCGCAGCGACTATGAGGTCTTCATCAAGACTCTAGAGTCAATGGACTGGTTCAACGAGGGCCTCTGGCACCCTCAGGGAGACAAGCTCTTCAATGGTAGGCTACACCAATCCTTTGGGCATCAGTTCATATCGCTGGTTAAGAATGGCAGACTTGTGGTTGTCCATAGAACTGAGATAGAGGATTCACTATACGAGCATCCGAACGATTATACTAAGCAGCCGTTGTTCTAGAATTGTCTCCCTTGGAGAATCTGGGGCTGGCGGTAGTCGACGGCCTAGTCAACGGCTCGGTTATAGCGTTCATCGCCCTCGGACTAGCCATTGTCTTCGGCATAATGAATGTCGTGAACCTGACGCATGGCGAGCTATACATGCTCGGCGCGATGATAAGCTGGCTCATGGCACAGGCTGCGCTTCCCTACGAGGCCGCACTAGTCGCCGCACCTCTTCTCGTCGGAGGATTAGCTGTAGCTATAAACATGTTCATCCTACAGAGGTTTGGGCATGAGCCAGGACAAACGGTCCTAGCAACTTTTGGTCTTCTCCTAATTCTACAGCAGATGGGACTGGCCGTCCTGGGGCCTGCGCCGCGCTCGGTTTCACCCCCCTTTAACCCCATCGTCGAGTTCTCAGGCTTCAGCTACTCGGGCTTCAAGCTCTTAGCAGGTCTGGCCTCGCTTATGCTCTCCCTCCTCGTCTGGGTTGGTGTTGAGCGGAGTAGGATTGGGCCTCTCCTGAGGGCGGCTCAGGAGAACAGGCTGATGGCGGAGTCCCTAGGTATAGACACTGGCAGAGTGTTTTTGATTGGCTTCGCGCTGGCAGGCTCGCTGGTGGGGTTTGCAGGTGCTCTAACCTCTCCCTTCAGGCAGATACACTTCCTCATGGGGTTTGACGCCCTTGCTATGTCTTTTGTCGTCGTGGTTTTGGGGGGTGTGGGGAGGGTCGGCGGGACTATTGCGGCGGGTGTCGCGCTAGGACTGCTTGAGAGTCTGGCTGCCCTATTCCTCGCACCCACGGTGGCAAGGGTCCTGACCCTAACTCTGGCCCTGACATACATCGTGGCTAGGAGGCTTGGCTCGGTTAGGGGGGTGTGAGGTATTGAGGCCGAGGCCCAATAATATAGTAGCGCTAATAATACTGGTTATCCTAGCGGCGGCCTACCCGGTCCTCCCAGAGTATCAAAAAGCGCTCGTGTCCCGTGTCATGATACTGTCCATCTACTCTTACGGCTATGCAGTGTGCATTCAGATGATCGGTGTTATGAGTCTGGGGCATGCGGCCCTCTTCGCGGCCGGCATGTACGGCGCGGGCCTATATGCCTACTATGTCTCACCAGACCCCTTCCTAGCACTGGTGGTTGGTGTCGCAGTCTCGGTGCTGCTCTCCATGCTACTGGGCGTGCTTGCTATGCGCGTGGGCGGAGCCTACCTGATGATAGGAACCCTCCTCGCTTCACAGACACTCTACCTAGCAGCATTGCACTTCAACGACATAACCGGTGGTGAGCAGGGGCTGGTCCTGAGAGGCGAGGCCACCATCGTAGGAGTCCTCAAACCCCTATTCCCCGAGCTGGATGCCCGCTATGTAGCCTCACTATTCGCACTCACTGTCGCAGTGGCTGGCGTAACACTTCTCTCCTCCTCGCGTCTAGGGCGCATGCTGCTGGCTGTCAGGGATGACGAGGAGAAGCTGGAGAGCCTCGGCTACAACACCCACCTCCTCAAACTTCTAGCCTTCTCGATCTCTGGTGCCTTATCTGGGGCCTCCGGCTCCCTACTAGCACTTCTCTACGGCTATGTGGGGGCTGGGTATGCCGGGGTCCTTAACTCTGTGGAGCCTGTCCTCTGGGTGCTGGTGGGCGGCCCCTACGTGGAGTTTGGGCCTTTCCTTGGATGCCTCTTGGTGAACCTTCTGGCGGACACTGCGCGGGGCCTCCTGAGGGGGCATGTGCTGGTTGTTGGGGCTGGGCTCGTAGCCTTCGCCCTCGCGACGGGCAGGCTCCGATGGGCCTACCACATAATTGAGAGGTGGAAGAGCCGTGCAGCCTAGACCCCTCCTCTCACTCCAAGGTGTCTCAAAATCCTTTGACGGTGTTCAGGCCTTAGCAGGAGTCTCCCTAGAAATGGATGATACCGGGATGCTGGGAGTAATAGGCCCAAATGGTGCGGGCAAGTCCACACTGGCTGGGATTATTGTAGGCTCCCTCAGGCCCGACAGTGGCAGAATATACTTTCTAGGCAGAGAGATAACTGGCCTACCCTTGAGGAAGAGGGCCCGCCTAGGGATAGCCAACACCCACCAGATACCGCGGGCCTTCTCCTCACTCACAGTCTACGAGAACCTAGAGCTGGCCGCCCTCCACACAGCCGGCACAGACCTGAGGCGGCAGATCCTCGAGACTGCGGAGCTACTGGGCCTACACTCAGTTTTGAGGCTCAGGCCCTCCCAGCTCCCCCACGGCCAGATAAGACTAGTGGAGATATGCATGGCTCTCCTCTCCCGGCCGCGATTATTGGTGCTAGACGAGCCTACCCAAGGCCTAACCGGCCTAGAGGTGAGCACTATCTCAGAGATCCTTAAAAGCTTGGCGGAAAGGCTTGCGATAATCCTCATCGATCATAGGGTTGACTTCGTGATCTCGCTCTCATCGAGGGTTGCCGTCATGAGCCGTGGGAGGATTCTGGCACTGGGCCCCGCTAGGGACAGTCTGGTTGCGGAGATGATTGAGGCAGTGTATCTGAGGGGGGAGGCTTGATGCTGGAGATAAGCGAGCTGGTGTCCGGGTACTACGGGCTCGAGATAGTGAGGGGCGTCTCCCTCAAAGTAGAGAAGGGTGAGGTGCTGTTTGTGATGGGTAGAAATGGAGCAGGCAAGACGACGCTACTGAAGACGGTCGTTGGACACATAAGGCCTATGACTGGAAGGATACTGATAGACGGCTTGGATGTCACGGGCTGGACCCCCCACGCGATAGCCCGGCTAGGAGTCGGATACGTCCCCCAGGACAGGGGAGTATTCGCGAGGCTGACTGTCGAGGAGAATCTCAGGATAGCGGAGGGGCTAAACGGGGAGGTCTTGAGAGATGCGTTCAAGCTATACCCCGAGCTCGAGCCCCTCAGGTATAGGCGGGGAGGCGAGCTCAGCGGTGGTGAGCAGCAGATACTTACGGTTGCGAGGGCCTTGGCTTCTAGGCCAAAGCTGTTGGTGATGGATGAGCCTGCCACAGGGCTGGCTCCACCTATAATCCGGCGGATGGTGGAGGCTATTAAGCGGCTCGCCAGTCAGGGCGCATCAGCAATAATCGCTGAGCAGAACCCCGCCCTAGTCTTCGAGCTAGCAGATAGACTCGCGCTAATGGAGTCGGGAGAGATAAAAAGAATTATCGAGCGTGACAGCCTAGCGGAGAGCCAGCAACTCCTTAGGAGAGCGCTGGGACTATCCTACCAAGGATAGATGCTAGTTAGTCGGGCTTGGCTTTTTAGGGTATCTGCTCCCATCGACCTGTCTCCGCGGATCTCAGGACCGCGTCTAGTATCTGGTTGTTCTTGAGTCCGTCGAGGAATGTGGCGCCCATCGGCGCTACCGGCTTGTCATTCACTATGCAGTCAATGAAGTGGTGTATCTCGTGGACGAAGGTGTGCTCCCAGCCGATTATGTGTCCTGGCGGCCACCAGTTGGAGATGTATGGGTGGGCCTGCTCCGTAACAAGTATCCTCCTATACCCCTGCGTCTCAGCATCACCCCTCCTCTCAAACAGCTCAAGCTCATTGAGCCTCTCCAAGTTGAATACGAGTGTCCCCTCAGAGCCGTGGATCTCAACCCTGAGGAGGTTCTTGCAGCCCGCCCCGAACCTTGTCGCCTCAACAGAGCCTATAGCGCCATTCCTGAACTTAACGAGAGATGTGAAGGCGTCATCGACAGTGACCTTGCCTTTTTGCGAGGGGTTCTCGGGTAGCGGCCTCTCCTCTATAAAGGTCTTGGCCAGACCCATTACGGCCTCAACCTCACCCACCAGGTATCGGGCCAGGTCAAACACGTGGGAGCCGAGGTCGCCGAGCGCCCCACTCCCGGCCACCTCCCGCCTAAGCCTCCAGACGAGGGGGAAGGACGGGTCCATTATCCAGTCCTGGAGATAGGCCCCCCTGAACTGGAGGACCCTTCCTATCACACCCCTCTCGATTAATCTTTTAGCCAGCACTATTGCTGGGACGAACCTGTAGTTGAACGCCACCATGTGTTTGACGCCGGCCTTCTCCACCGCCCCATACATCTCCTCTGCCTCCTTCGCATTCATGGCCAGCGGCTTCTCGCAGAGGATGTGCTTGCCGCGCTCCGCCGCCTCGATGCATGGGTCCTTGTGCAGGTTGTTTGGAAGCCCGTTGTCTACGAGCTCGACTTCAGCGTCCTGCACCAGCCTACGCCAGTCGGTGTAGTATCTCTTGTATCCGAACCTCTCAGCCGCGGCCTTCACCTGCGACTCAGTCCGTCCATAGATCGCCACGAGCTTCGGTATGGCAGGGACCTGCTGCATCATCTTCGGCATCTTGATGAACGCATTGCTGTGCGCCTTGCCCATGAAGGCGTAGCCCAGCATACCCACGCCTATCTCCCTAGCCATTCCCTACCACCCTACCGGCTACCACCAGACCTTCTCCAGCCGCTTCTTGATGAGTAGTGGCTTTAGGAAGGCGGCAGTCTTCTCAACGCCGTCCTCCCTACTCATCACCGGGTCTTCATGCTCATAGCTTAGGACGTGGTCGTAGCCCACCTCGGCCAGCGCCGTGATCACCCTCTTCCAGGGGACGTCGCCCCAGCCTGGGATCCTGAAGCGGAAGCCCCTCGTCGGCCTTGTCCAAGACCCTGTCGGGATTGAGCCGGAGACTGGCAGGTTCTCCTTCACAAGCTCGCCGTCCTTCGCGTGGCTGTGGTATATCCTGTCGCCCAGCCGCTTGATGAAGGCAACAGGGTCTATGAGCTGCCAGACGAGGTGGCTTGGGTCGAAGTTAAATCCAAACTCCCTCTTACCGTTTAACACCTTTATCGCCTGCTCGGCTGTCTCGATGTTGTAGACGACCTCTTGGGGGTGGACCTCATGAGCAAACTTGACGCCGTTGGCTGCGAAATGGTCTAAGACCTCACCCCAACGCTCCGCGAAGAGGGTGAAATAACCCTCATAGATCCTCTCATACTCTGCTGGGAAGATATACCACGCACCCCAGTTAGGACACCCTATAAACCCGTTCACAACGTTGACATCCAGCAGCTTCGCAGCCTCGGCGGTCTTCTTCATCCTCTCAATACCGTACTTGATCTTCTCCTCTGGCGATCCCTTGTAGAAGGCGTCAGTAGAGGAGTCGTGGGGCCCGAGTACCAGTTGCCCCTCCAAGTGGTTGGAGATGCCCGAGATGGTCATGTTATACTTCTCCACAAGCCTCTTAACCTCCTGCGCCCCACCATTCAACACCCTCTCAATGTTCAGGTGATTGCTCCCGCGCCAGGCGGCAAGTTCAACAGCCTCGTAACCCAGGCCAGATACATGCCTCAAGACCTTCTCAAGCGGCTCCTCGTTGTAAAGAACGGTAAAAATGCCTAACTTCATAGCAAATATACTGGCTGCGAGGAGAGTATATATCCTTTCCAAAGCAAGTCAGCATTAGTTGGTTGAGAGAGACAGCTCAGGGCATGAGGATGAGATAGTCGTGCCCGGCGCCAGAACTAGCGTGGAGAAGTTTCTAGATAGATGTAAGATGAATGGGTTTCAAGTCTCGTATGTCCAGAGCGTAGACGCCCTCATATCTGTGTTGGCCGATTGGGCATCGGGCTGGGGTGCGAGAAAGATTGTCTTGGGGGGTCTTTCTAAACGGCTGGCAGAGAGGATTCGCGGCGAGTTTACAGGGAGGCACGGATACACTGTTCTGGAGATTGGAGGAGTGGAGATGGAGATTGAAGAGTTCAGAACAAGTTCTCTAGGCGTCTTCCGCGCTAGCGCCGGAATCACGGAGACTGGGGGTCTCGTCGTATTTGATAACTGGGCTTCAAACCTCGCATCACTGATACCCGAGTACTCTGTCGCGCTCTTGGAGGAGGGCGAAATCCTCCAAGACTATTGGGAGCTCGCGCGCCTAATACGACAGACCAGGCCTGGCGGGATAGCAATAATATCAGGCCCCAGCAGTACTTCAGACATAGAGCTGACACACATTATAGGCGTCCACGGCCCTATTGGGTGCGGCTGTATAGTGGTGGGGATAGAGCTCGATGAGCAGGTCTAGAATACTTGAGGCTCTCGAAAAAAGATGGGAGATTGAGACGCGCTGGCGTAGCATGCTAACCATGCATCAGAAGAGCAGAGATGGAATAGAGCGGCTGCAGCAGAGATACCTGAGAGACCTTTTTGAGTCCCGGCAGAAGACGGTCGAGAAACTTGAGAGGCTCGTCGCGCTAACTGTCGAGTCCATCAAGAGAGATGGTGGAAACGTCTATGTTGCTAAAACAGCAGAAGACGCGCGGAGATACATTGTAAGTCTCGCCGAGAGTAGAGGAGTCAAGTGTGTAATCAAGTCAAAGTCCATGACCACCGAGGAGATAGACCTTAACAACTCCTTACTCAGCCGAGGGATCGACGTAATCGAAACAGACCTCGGAGAGAGGATCGTCCAGCTAGCAGGCCAGAGGCCTTCGCACATCATCGCACCAGCAGTACACCTAAGCCGGGAGGAGATTGCAAGACTGGTTAAGGAGAAGAGGGGAGCCGATCTTCCCTCGCAGCCGGAGGCCATCACAAGGTTTTTCCGCCAAGACCTCTGGGCCGACTTCAAAAGGGCGGGGATGGGGGTTACAGGTGCTAACATCGTGGTTGCAGAGACGGGGCAGGTAGTACTGGTGACCAACGAGGGGAACGGGAGGCTTGTCGCAACGATGCCTAGAATACTCGTCTCTATTGCTGGTGTGGAGAAGATAGTTGAGACTTGGGATGACGCTTTTAACGTGTTGAGGGTGTTGCCTGTCAGCGCTGTGGGCAGAGACGCGACAAGCTACATCACAGTTATAGGCCCCCGCGGAATGTCCAGACACGTCAAGGTGCCAGAATACCACCTCGTGCTCTTGGATAATGGTCGCTTGGGCGCGAGCAGGGATCCTTGGCTTAGGGATGCGCTCAGATGCATTAGGTGCGCCGCCTGCTTGGACGTCTGTCCCACTTTCCGCATATTGGGTGGCCACGTTTTCGGAGACATTTACTCGGGCCCGATGGGTGTTCCATGGACTGGAATAACGAAAGGCCTCAAAGACGCATCCGTGATAGCGAAGTATTGTGTCTCGTGCAGCCTATGCCTACACGTCTGCCCTGTCCAGATAGACATCCCCATGACGATATCTTGGATTAAGCATGCAGCTGGGGGGAAAACTCTACGAGAGAGAATGCTGACGACTTATGAGTTTTACGCCAAGCTGGGCTCGCGCCTGCCACGCCTCTTCAACTGGCTCCAGGGAAGCAGGGTGTCGAGAAGGCTCATGGAGGGTCTGCTAGGCATAGATAGGCGGAGGCTGATGCACAGGTTCAGGAGAGGCAGCCTCTACGGAGTCCTAGGAGAAAAATATCTCAGCAGGCGCGACGCTGACATCGTGTATTTCCCAGACACTTATGCCGCCTATATAGACTGGGGGATAGGGCTACTGGCGGTTAGGGTTCTGGAGGCGTTGGGGTTCACAGTCGCTGTCCCGAGGACGCATGGCTCTGGAATGCCTTCCATCCAGTATGGCTTCCTCTCAAATGCTAAAAAGGTCGCCGCAAAGAATGTCGAGAAGCTGAAAAGCTACGCAGAGGCTGGTGCGAGGATCGTCTGCTCAGAGCCCACAGCCGCCTACTGCCTCCGCGAAGCATATCCAAAGATACTAGACACGGCCGCCTCAAAGCGGGTTGCAGAGTATACTTGGGAGCTCACTAGCTTCATAGCTGCTGAAGCCAAGTCCCTGTCGCCAGGCACCGGCCTACCCTCCAACACCTACGTCTTCTATCACCACCCATGCCACTCGAGACTCCTATCACCTGGCAGGCCTTCTGAAAACCTTCTGAAGAAGGTGGGGCTGAACGTGGCTACTGTCGACTACGGCTGCTGCGGTATTGCAGGAACCTGGGGCATGAGGCGGGGCGCTGAAGGCTTCCTCATAAGCGCGGAGATAGGCCGGAGGGTCGCAGAAATCATACTGGAGACAGGGTGTACGGAGATTGCAACTGAGAGCAGCGTCTGCGCACAGCAGCTCAGACAATTCACCGGGTTAAAGGTTAGACATACAGTCCGATACATAGCCGAATCCCTCGGAATCCAGCACCGCGACGAGGCCGTGCTAAACTTTTAATGAGTTCGAGCGTATTATATATGCGGAGAGTCCCGCATTACGGCGTATAAGAGTAGTGTTAAGAGTGCAACTAATGTAGAGGGCGTGAGCGTTGAGGGGTCAACTACCGTAGATATTAGGGTGGGGCCGGCTTTGAATCCGAGAATCTGGAAGAGTCCATTACAGTTGAACGTAATTTAAATACCGTCGAGACAGTGAGTGGTGAAGGGGATTCTAGCGTAGTCGAGACCACCAGCTTCGGTACTGAGGGGTTGAGGTGGCGGATAGTAGCGGGGAGGTTGTGGAGGTTGTAAATGATGCTGAAGAGGCTTCAGGGACGTTAAATACTGGGGCAGAGGAGGCCTATGAAGGCTCTAGTAGTGGGGCTCAGAAGTCAGTTGAGGGTATTAGTCCATTTGTTGCCTCTGAGCAGACTACTCTTAAACCAAGCCTATCCCTAACCACGAATCTTAAGACGTGGAAGGAGGTTCTGAGCGTGTTTAAGCCAGCCGGCAGCGAGGCAATATTCAGACCTGTTTAGGGGGAGAGCATATTTAGGGGTCCTATCCCAGCTCGGGGGATTCGGGGCAACCTACGTGGAGGCGAAGAAGACCATCCGTTTAGGAATGATTCCGGTTAATGGGGGAGATAATCCTTTAATCCAGAGCATAGGCGCTATCAACCGTGAAGGAGGTAATCCTCCCCTACCAGAATAGGGAATACTACGAGATTGAGGTTGAGGGCATCAGGCGTAGGCTCCCATTGCTCAAAGTAGCCGAGGACACTTGGATAGCCTATTTCGACAGTCTGGGTGACAGGGAGTTCATATCCAAATGCGCAGAGAAGCTTTCAGAGAGTCTAAGAGGTTGCGACATATTGGTCACTTCGGAGAGCAAGGGTATACCACTGGTGCACGAGATCGCCAAAATCCTAGACCACAAGAGATACATTGTGGCAAGGAAAGAGTTGAAGCCCTTCATGATAAACCCACTTGTCACAGAGTGCAAGCCGGTGACTAGCAAGGCCCCGATAAAGCTCTGTATAGACGGACGCTACGTCCAGTACCTCAAGGACAAAAATGTAGGGATAGTGGATGACATAGTGAGCACAAGGGAGACCCTCTCGGCGTTGGAGAAACTCGTCGCTATGGCTGGTGGGAGGGTCTACAAGAAGGCTGCAATCCTCTTGGAGGGAGGAGTATTCGAAGATGTGGAATACCTAGGGATTCTCCCGATATTCAAGGAGTCGGTCTGAAGTAATAAGCGGGGCATTTTTATTCAGAAGCCTGTGACACTCCCAGTATATTACACTTGGATATAATATAGTAGTCTGCTCCGTCAAAATTGTCTCAATGGTTAAAGGTGTTAGTGTGAGAGTTGCCTCGCTCGCGAGATGCTGGAGTTAAAACAGGTGTCGAGCTGGGAGCTGGAGGGGAGCTGGAAGTATTCACCACATGCTTGGGGGTCCTCGCTACACCGTCTATGCTCGAGGACCGGCTCCTTCCCACCAGCCATGGCACACTATTATATCGTAAAATACTCCCAACCGGGCGATGTTGTCCTAGACCCCTTCTCAGGGAAGGGGACTGCCCCCCTCGAAGCCTGCGCTACAGGCCGGGTGGGGGCTGGCAACGATCTGGCGCCAGAGGCGTATGTGCTGACACACGCGAAGGTCCAGCCAATCACGTATCGACAGGTGGAGGAGTGGGTTGTGAGGAATAGAGAGTTTCTGGAGAAGGGGGTTGATGATGACGCCCCAGAAGAGGTTCAGGTCTTCTATCATAGGAAAACCCTTAGGCAGATCTTGGCTGCGAGGGAGCTCTTAATCAACGACTACTCTAGGACTGGGATGTTCATCAAGGCGCTGATGCTCGGAATACTACACGGCTCAAGCAGCCTCAGCCTATCAGTTAAGTGTTCACACTCATTCTCAATGTCTCCCGGATACGTTGCTAGGTCTAAAAGAGTATTAGGGCTAAAGAAGCCTCTCAGAAGTCTGCCCAAGTGCCTCCTAATGAAGGCGAGAAGGGTTCTCCAGTCACACGTCCACCTCGTGGATGGCATGGCACATAGCTGTGACGCGAGAAGCCTCCCAATACCGGACGAGTCGGTCGACTTCGTCATCACGTCACCACCCTACCTAAACATGCAGACATATGCTTGGGACAACTGGCTAAGACTATGGTTTTTAGGGGAAGACTATAGAAAAGTAGCTGAGAGGCTCTTCCACTCAAACTCCCTCCAAAAATTCTCCATCTTCATGGATGAGGTATTCCGGGAAATCTTCAGGGTGCTGAAATGGGATAAAGCGTGCGTTGTCGTTCTAGGTGTTGTCAAGAAGAATGGTGAGCTGGTTGACCTCGCCGAGTTTGTGGAACCAATAGCGGTGAGCGCGGGTTTCGAGGTGAGGCGGATTGTCTACGACAACATTCCTAAAGAAAACAAGTATTTAATGTATCTTGATGCGAAGCAGGGTGTCAGTGGTGAAGTAATACTGGAGCTTGAGAAAGGACGTGCTATGGAGAATAAGGTATACATTAATTGGGGGAGCGGAGGCCGACTTAGGGGTGTCGTCA
>JAVYLC010000019.1:0-28076 GCA_038741355.1 Nitrososphaerota archaeon | reverse complement strand
AAAAAAGAGTATATTGGGCTGGCTTTGGCTAGGCGATTATCTTTAACCTGTCCGCCCAGTAAAGTCCACGAGCCTTTATGGGTGGGTATAGGATGAAGCCAAGTATTGGTGTTACTATAGCTGTTATGAAGGCGTTGTTGAATATAACCCATGGGGCGAAGAAACCCCAGACGAACTGTTTAGGCAATCCTATGACAGGCTCGGCCACGTCCAGCCACCAGGAGATGTACAAAGAGCACCATACACTGGAGACCAAAACCCCCCATACATAAAACTCGACTATACTTCTCGGAGTCCTAAACGTGTGGTCTCTCATTAGTTTATAGGGAACGTAAGCGATTATGAAGTTTCCTACGAAGCCGCCTATGCTACCCACGCTCAGATAGCCTGCCAACGCGTCTGCTATGAAATTGCCGATAGACGTTCCTACAGCACCAGGTATTCCGAAGAGAATGCCAAATAGGGGCGCTAATGCATTGGCAGGTCTAACCCACGTGAATCCCGGAATTATGGGAATTCCTCCCGTTACTGCCAGTGCTCCTCCATAGACAGCAGCTGTTAGCGCGGTTATTGAAACGTCTATAGCATCCCACTTAATGACCTGCCTAGTCGGTCTAAGACGCTTAAGCGTCCACCCGCTTAACTCCATGAAGAAGAGTATCGTGCCGGCGACCCATAAAATCCCGCTGATGGCGAATAGGGCTTCTCTACCAAGCAAGACTAGTGGCTGGGTTACCAGCCACTGCTCGGGTTTATCAAGCCCTTTCACTAAAATATCGAATCCTATGTAGAAGATTAGAGCTATGAAGAGTGCCGCGATGATGAAGGCCAGAGCCCATAAGGCCGGGCCAGCTCCCTTGGCAGACGTAGACATAAGCCCTCACCTCTTCTTCAACAAGCCTATCCGGGTCCAGTAGAACAGCACAGTGCCTATCCCCACGATCAGGATTATCACACCCACTACGTTTGCAACCGGGTAGAGGCCTGTCTCGTAAATCCTCGAATACTGAAACGCGTAGTATATACCCATCGTAAGAATCCAGAGGGCACCTATCAGTGTAATAAGTCCGCCTATCCTCCTCTTAGTCGCGATGAGGACGGAACCGATAGCCAGCATAGCTACCCCCATAATTGATAGGGAGAGATATTGGTCTAACATGCTTTCGGAAAGACATTATTTTGGTCATATATAGCATTTTTGTTTTATTTACCCATTCTCAGCCTGTAATGCGCCCAGAAATGCGGAGAAGGAGGGCGTATTTGATACATAGTTGATAAAAAGTTAAAAATTTGATACATAGTTGATAAAACCCGACTACGATTAGGGGTTGCGCAGTAGGGTGGAGAATTCTAAATAAATCAGTTATATTTAGTTGAGCTGACAGATGGGTGGGCCATTCCACATCAGGGTTGAGAGAAAAGAGGACATAGCTGAAAGGGTTGTTGTTGCAGGAGACCCTGCACGCGTCAAGTTCTTAAAAAAATTCTTAGAGGAGCCCCGATTAGTGAGCAGGATTAGAGAATACTATGTTTACACTGGCAATTATCGTGGCGTGCCTGTCAGCCTGGCTGTACACGGTGTCGGTTCAGGCTCTGCAGCCCTGATTTTAGAGGAACTAGTCATGCTTGGGGCCCGAGTGATAGTTAGGCTCGGGACGTGTGGGGCGATGGTGGGCGGGCTAGAAGTTGGCGACGTAGTTATTCCACATTGTGCGAGCTACTATTTAGGTGGAATATTCCACCAATATCTCGGCGAGCCTGTCTGTCTGGCAGCGGCCCCAGACTTCCAACTTTTGGAGAGCCTAGTCAGCGAGATCCGGGCAGCGGGTATTAGGCATGTAGTAGCGCCAATAGTTAGTTGCGACGCCTTCTATACGGAGAAGGGCTTCGTGGATAAGTGGTTGAGGAGAGGGGCTGTGGCGGTGGACATGGAGACCGCGATCCTCTACAGTTTAGGATTTTTGAAGAGGGTGAGGGTGGTATCGGCCCTTTTAGTCAGCAACTCCTTAGTCAAGCAGACCGGTTTTCTTCTCGCCGGAGAACTGGAAGAGAGTGTTAGAAGGGTGGCAGAGCCGGTGCTGAGGACTATCATCAAAACACCCTTAAACCTTAATTCTCTCTAACGAGTGGCAGAACATGCTCCAAGAAGAGTGTAGGCGGGTGTGTATGGCTTGAAGGTGATTCGACTCTATTCGCCACGCGATCTCAGAGTAGAGGAGGCTCCTGAGCCTAAGTTGGGCAGAGGGGAGGTGCTTATCAGGGTCGAGAGGGCCGGAATTTGCGGTACAGATAAGGCTCTGTATAAGGGGACGTATAGGCCCCGCAAGCTCCCCTTAATCTTGGGGCATGAGGTAACTGGTACGGTCGTGGAGGCCGGTGGCGGCTCTGAAGAGGCGAGGGCTTTAATAGGTTCGAGGGTGGTCACAGAAATAAATCTTAACTGTGGTAATTGCTGGTATTGTAGAAACGGTCTTCCAACACACTGCCCCTACCGGGAAACGATCGGCATATCCATAGATGGCGGTTTCGCTGAATACGTGAAAAGCAGGGTGGACATTGTTCACGTGGTTGACGACCTAACGCCCACACAGGCTGCCTTTATAGAGCCGCTAGCGGCCGTGGTTGAGATGCTTGAGCTGGCGCCTCCACCTCGAAGCTCCAACATAGCGGTCATCGGTGTTGGTACCATCGGCCTATTAGCGATACGACTCATTTCGGAGACCTGCGAGCCGAGACTCCTAGTAGCCGTGACAGAGGCGGAGTCCCCGAAGAAGGGGATAGCCAGGGAAATGGGAGCCCACCACACCTTCTCAGCGAATGAGCTAAGTGATGAGATTAAGACTCTGACACCGGAGGGCTTAGGGTTTGACTACGTTGTAGAGGCTTCCGGCACCATACAGGGATTCCGAGAAGCAGTAGAGATTGTGAGGCCTCGCGGTATAATAGCCCTCAAGTCTACACATGGCATCCCCGCTACAATAGACCTAACCAAACTTGTGGTAGACGAGGTTACCGTAGCCGGGAGTAGGTGCGGCCCATTTGAGAAGGCTATAGACATTATGCGGAGGAGACTAGTCCCCGTGGAGAGGCTTGTCACATCAGAATACCCTCTAGAAAGGGGGCCCGAAGCGATGGAGAAGAGCCTCGATAAAGGCGAGGTTAAGATACACCTTATACCATAACAAACGTAACCGCAATGCCTAGATGCATAATGGAAAAATTTCCGACAACCTCTTCAAACACTTAATATATATTAGTGAGCAGTTTGGCATTGAGTTGCGGGGTCCGTAAATGTCTTTCACCGGACTTTATCTGCCGAGGGATTCTCCGATCCATAAGCTTCACCCTGAAGTTAAATTAGCATGGTTTCTCCTAGCATTCGCGACCTCTATAGCATCGCAGTGGGATGGTTCTGTCTCAGTATTTGTTTACCTATCACTTATAATAGGTTTAGTGCTTGCGAAAATATCCATCCTAAGGGCCACCCTAACTATCATATATAGTGCCATATTCTTTCTCATAACGATACTTATTTGGGCCTCTATGTATCAGGATGTAGGCATATACGTTGCTACTTTTCCACTCGCAAACATCAAACTGACCGATGTGGGCCTGCTCGTAGCTACTGGAAAATTTTTTCTTATCGTTAACCCTATCACAGCCTTTTTGCTTGTCGTGACAACCACAAAGATGTATGACCTTCAGTATGTCGCGGTAAAGTCGGGACTACCATATAAGGCCGGGTTTATGTTCACGCTGGCACTGGGCCTGCTCCCCCTCACCTTTAGCGAGATAAAGAACATAATTGATGTCCAGAAGGCTAGGGGTTTAGAGATAGATTCGAAAAACCCTGTCAAAAAAATGGTATATGTAGTCCCCATATTTGTTCCGCTCATAATCAGGATGATGGGCTATGCATGGGATCTGAGCACGGTGTTAAGCGTCCGTGGATTCGGCGCTAGCCGTGTAAGAACCTTCTACTTCGCCCCGAGATGGGGTAGAAAAGATGTTGCCGCACTATTAGTGCTCACAGTTGTTTACGCGTGGTTGATACTGCTCAAACTTTCTGGCTTCTCCACCTACTACTACTTCAGGGGATAAAGGTCATGCCACCCGTGGTATCCGTAAAGGATCTATGGTTCAAGTACAGTGCTAGTGAAGACTGGATTCTAAAGGATTTGAATCTAGTAGTTGAGGAGGGGGAAACGGTAGTGATAATGGGCCCTTCGGGGTGTGGCAAGTCTACCCTCCTCTACACGCTTGTCGGGATGATACCTCACATGATAAGTGGCGTGATTCGTGGAAATGTAGAGGTTCTAGGCATGGACATCCAGACAACTAGCCCGCTAGAGCTTAGCAGGAGGGTGAGCTTCGTCTTTCAGAACCCGGAGCTACAGGTGATCATGCCAACTGTTATTGAGGAGCTAGTATTTGGTTTGGAGAATATTGCGTTAGATAGAGAAGAGATTCGGCGGAGGGTAGATGACATACTCGGCTTCATAGGATTTAGGGGTAGAGAGTTTGAGGACACCCGCTCCCTAAATCCGGGAGATAAGCAGGTGCTCGCGATAGCCTCGGCTCTTGCGCTAAAGCCAAAGATACTCCTTTTAGATGAGCCGACATCTATGCTGGATCATAAAGGGACTGCCAGAATACTGGGCTTGGCTGAGAGACTCAAAAGGGAAATGAATCTAACACTAATTATAGCAGAGCATAGGATTGAGTGGATAGCAGAGCATGCCGATAGAATAATCATTATGAGGGACGGCGAGATTGTGAAGAGTGGGGCGCCGAAGGAAGTCTTTAGGGATGTGAAGACGGTTTCTGAGGTCGGTGTGAGGCCTCCACAAGTTTCAGAGATATTCTATAGATTGGGTGAGAGAAGTCCTGAGCTCGGAAGGAGAATCCCCATAACTTTAGGAGAGGCTCTAGAGATCGTGTCAAACATGAAAGCTAGCTTAAGATCTCCAGATACTACGCCTGGAATAGCACTGGAGGCCGGTCATGGCCTCGATGTGGTAGTTAGTGTTAGAGACCTTTGGTTTAGATACGGAAAAAACTTGCCCTGGGTCCTCAGAGGCGTGAGTTTAGAGGTTTACAAAGGTGAATTCTTGGCAATAATTGGGCATAGCGGGGCTGGTAAGACAACGCTGGTTAAGCACTTTAACGGTCTTTTAAAGCCTTTGAGAGGCGAGGTGGTAGTTGCTGGCCGCGACACTAGGAAAACCCCCATGTCGAAACTTTCCAGAGTCGTTGGCATGGTTATGCAAAATCCAGACTCACAGTTCTTCGCGAGCACCATATATGAAGAGGTGAGTTTCGCACTCAGGAAGATGGGTTTAGACAGAAGAGAGATCGAGAGTAGGATAAGCGAGGCCTTCAAATCAGTAGATCTGGCCAAGCCACTTAACCTTCCTCCACATCTCCTCAGTTTTGGGGAGAAGCATAGACTTGCTATAGCCTCAATACTGGCCATGAGGCCAAGAGTACTAATATTAGATGAGCCCTTCTCAGGCCTAGACTACAAGAGAAGCCTGCAACTACTCAAGGCTTTGAAAAGATACGTTACAGAGGGGAACACAGTAGTACTGGTGGCGCATGATTTACAATTGATAAGCGAGGTAGCGGATAGAGTAGTGGTGCTCGAGGAGGGCACCATTACACGTACGGGCAGCATGAGGGAAGTGTTAAGCGATAGCGAGTGGCTAGAAGAGCATGGATTTGTACCACTCCAATCAACACTCCTAGCTAGAGCGATCAACTTGAGAGGAGTGGTCACTATCAGCGAGCTATCAGAGGTCCTCCTCAATACCTTATCATAAAGCTTCCAACTCCACCTCGACACACAGCTAGCCGTATGCATAAAATCAGATGATATTATACCCACGACTTCTTCAATATCCACCCTATTGTCAGTCGTGTTAATAAGCTTGGCACCGGCTATAGAAGCTCTCAAAAACAATGCTGGGCATCTAAGAAGGCTATTACTTCAAGATTTTTAGTCTGGAGCACGGCATAACAAACACAGATTTCTCTCCACGTACATTTCTATTCTATAATCACCTCATCGCATAAACCTGGAACTTCATAAGGCGCGTAATAATTCCCCACCATGACGAGAACTAAAGTAAAGTAAACGTCTCAACACGATCCATAACCACGCCCTAACTACGTAGAGGTCGACCACGCAACCCCCGAAATCCTAAACTATGTTAGGGAAGCGAAATATTTAATAAACTTTAATTAGATGTGAGAATGGGCCCGTAGCTCAGCCTGGACAGAGAGACACTTAGAATATAGCTCCTGGAACGCTGGCCTTCGGAGCCAGAGGTCCTGGGTTCAAATCCCAGCGGGCCCGGACCTTGTACATTATTATCGTGATCATGATGTGGTTGGGAAGGGATGGGGTGGTGGGGATTTTTAGCCGTCAAGTCCATATGAGGTGGTTCTCCAGTCTTTGCTTTTTTCTTTCTTAATTGTCGTCGGGATAAACCCGGTGGACCCCTAGGGGGGAGGCCTCATACTTTGGGGGTATCAGGACCTAGAGGACTTCCGGAAGATAATAAGCGATGAGAGGCTCTCTAAGCTGGTTGAAATGCTTCAACAGGTCAACCCTACTGGGGAGAGGGGCGGGAGGGAGAGGATGTCATGGACATTTAGACGAGGTCTGAGGGCCGTATCTTCTCCTTCTAGTCCTTAACCTCACCCCAAGATGCCTCCTCCAAATCCCCCTCTCCTTCACACCCATCAGCCTTGATCTCTATGTTTTGTGGGGAGTTCTTGAAGTGGGTTATGGAGGAGGGGATGAGGTTGTCTTGGCGAAGGATCTAGGAGTGTCTAAGTGGCTTAAGCTGAAGCCAGCATACAGGGTCGATGTCGTGATAGTTGTGGGTGTAGCAGATGTTCTGAGCAGCCATAGGATGAGGTTGTTGCCTTTGGGCTTCTTCACGCAATGCTTTCACATGCAGGAGTTCTCCAGACGTATTGCAGTAGTCTTGAAGAGAGAACCGCCTAAACCTGCTGATCCTAGGTCGTCGGGAGGACGATTCGTCGTCAAACTAGAAAGTAAGGTCCTCTACGAGCTGCTGAAGAAGCCTTTAAGGCTGGAGAAGATCAAAAAGTTTTAGAACACTCTAACCGATGTAAATCGGCTTTCCTGAGGGGCTTCTTCGACAGCGAAGGAAGCGTGGATGAGGACGGAGAAGTAACAGTCTGTAATACCGACTTAGCCCTGCTTAGATACGTCAAACAACTTCTCTCTTCTCTGGGGATAGAGACTACAGGACCACATCTCTACTCAAGGCGTGGAACAGCCTTCAGAAACCCGAGGACGGGAAAAACATATAGGACTAAGAAGGACGAATATGGGTTATATATTACTGCTGGCTCTCGGCTGATGTTCTACAACGCGTAGGATTCATGGTGGGTAGAAAACAGCAAAGGCTCGTGGACTACTTGGTGCGGACTGGACGCTAAAACCCCCAGCCAACCCACCTCCATCCCTCCCAACCACATCATGATCACGATAATAATGTACAAGGTATGGGGCCGGTGGGATTTGAACCCACGACCTCCTGGGCCCAAGCCAGGCATCTTAGACCATGCTCGACCACGGCCCCCTAAGGCTTCAAGCAGGTACGCAAAAAATAAATGTAACCCAAGCTTTAGGGATTGTTAGCCGATTATTGCGGTTTCGGTTCTCTCAACGCCGTCTATCATGAATATGTTGGGTAAGACCGTGTCTGTCAGCTTCTTCAAGTTCTCAGTCTTGACTAGGACTTCGTATCTGACGGTTATCCTGCATACGAGTTTGCAGCTCGAGATCTTTCCAACCTACTCGGCCACACCCTTCGCCTTATCCGCCCTCGTTCTCTGTTTGGGCTGATACCTGTCAATATTTTCATAGGTCGGTGGACAAGATTTATTAAGTCTAAGCCATATACTTCACCAATCGGTTTAATCAAACACTCACCACACGTTTAACATGCTTATCCATCTCCATATCACTCCAAAAAGGTCTTAGCTCTTTTTACTACTTCTACCACTCATTATTTTGTATACTAGGCACCACTATGTGTTCTATCTCTCCGATTTTCGAGTAGGCTATTATCTCTGGTATTCTGTCATATTGTTACTGGACTCTTGGTGTTCTGCATAGTGTCTAATATTTGCTGTGTTTGGTAGAGCTTTATAAATTTGTAGAACAGTTCTCCATTAAAATATTCACACTCTGCTGGCCTTTGCATCTGTAGTAATATGTATAGATACCTCTACTTCGAGAATTCGTCTCTGTCGTGGCAGGCCTTTACAGATAGGCGGCCCTATGAGGCGGTGAGTTAGGTGCTAAGAGAGGACTTTGATATGTAAAGGTTTGGAAGATGCTGAGGGAGGCAGAGATAGACGTGTCGAGGAGCACCGTGAGAAATTGGTTTTATAAGAGTTTTCCAGAGAGGGTTGGGAGAAGGGGAGAATATAGGATCGAAGTCAAAGTAAAGGACATGGATTTCGTAAAGGAGTTCGCGGAATGCTTGGGGAGAGTTCTTAGAAGGGGGCCGCCGAGGCCAAAAACAGTGGAAGATGGGAGGCTTAAAATGCGTGTTTCATCGAAGGCCTTATATGAATTACTACAGAAGCCCCTCAACTTGGATAGAATAAGACCCTTCACAGAATACTCCAACGACGGTATGAGGAGTTTTCTGAGAGGGTTCTTCGATAGTGAGGCCCATGTAGATAAAAAAGATGGAGATATTTTCTGCTACAATACAGATATCAGGCTTCTCAAATATGTTCAGAGACTTCTGAAGCTTCTAGGAATACAGACGACAGGGCCGAAAATATGTATTAGGAAGGGAGCCCCAATCGATAAAAACCGGGGGGAGATATACAAAAAGAGAAAGAATGTATACTACATCTATGTTAAAGCGCGGGATAGGCTGAGATTCTATAAACTAGTAGGGTTCACTATAAAGCGAAAACAACAACGCCTCGAAGAATATCTTAGAAGGCGTGGACTACTGGGGGATAGCCACTAACCAATCCCTCAATCCTTCCTCCCCAATAAGAAATATGGGGCAGGCCGGATTCAAGCCAGCGCCTACCCCCACTAGACACGGCCCCCAGGCTTCGTAGAGGGGTCTTCGCAGATAAATATTGTGTGGTGTCTTAGGCCCTGATTATTTCTGTTTAGCGAGCACTTGTATTCCCGGCATTGGTTCTCCGGAGAGGAATGATATGAGGGCTCCTCCTCCGAGGCTCACGTAGGTGAAGTCGCTTGGTCTGAGACCTAGGATCTCTATGGCTGTGACAGAGTCTCCTCCGCCTATGAGTGTTGATGCGCGGGATTTTGCGAGAGCCATGTAGACTGCCTGTGTGCCTTTCCTGAACTCCGGCTTCTCGTAAACCCCCATGGGCCCCTTGACGATCACTGTTGTGTCCGGCTCGAGTCCCTCGATTATTTCTCTGTAATGCTGTATGGTTTTTGAGCCTATGTCCTGGATCTCTCCAGGGCATGGGAGTCCTTCGCGCAGAACCTCCATCCTAGAGACTTCCTTACCTGCGTATGCGAAGTCAAGCGGAGCAACTACACGGTCTCTAATCTTCTGGTCAATCTCGGATACTGTTCTAAGGAGCTCCATGTGTTTCTTCTTTACCAAGAACTCCTCGCTTGGGCCGCCCAGGTTGTATCCACGCGCCTTTGCGAAGAGCTGCCCCAAGATTCCTCCAGTCAATACTGCATGGATGCTGTCCGGCCGCTCTTTCAAGAAGCGCTGAAGCACCTTTACACACTCTACTGGCTTATTGCCCCCTAAGGTGAAGACGATCTTGCTGGTTAGTGCAACCATCTTGTTGAGGGCGGAGAGCTCCCTCTCCATCACCCTGCCTGCGTAGGTTGGGAGTAGCGCCGCGAGCCCGACTATGGAGGAGTGGGAGCGATGGGCTACGGAAAATGCATCTAGGACGAAGATGTCGAGGTGGGGGGCCAGCGTCCGCGGCAGTGTGCTATTAGCATGCTCCTCAGGGGTCTTCTCGACGTCCTCATCCTCTAGCCGTCTCACATTGTCTAGTAGTATGGCCTCGCCCTTGGAGAGACCCTTAATCGCGCTTATCGCCTCGGCCCCAACGACGTCGGGAATAAACCTCACTTCTTTCCCCACAAGGCTTGAGAGTATCTCGGCGTGCTGGCTTAGGGACGTGAAGTCTGGGTCGCCGCGCCTACCCTGATGGGCTAGGACTACGAGTTTCGCACCTCTATCCAACAGCTCCTTGACTGTTAGTGAGTGGGCCCTGAAACGCTCGTTGAGCTGTATCTTACCTGTCTGGGGGTCGAGTGTGGAGTTAAGGTCTACTCTGAGAGCTACGCGCTTTCCAACTACGTCTACTTGGTCTAGTGTCCTGTACTTGATTTCACCTTGCCCTGCCACGCCCCGACACCATCAAGACAAGGTCGACGAGCCTGTTGCTATATCCCCACTCGTTATCATACCATCCGAAGACCTTGACGAAGTCACTCTTCTCTCCCAAGACAAGCGTTTGGGTAGCGTCGAAGATGCATGAGTGCGGATTACCAATGACGTCGATAGAGACTATGGGGTCCTCTGTGTACTCTAGGATGCCCTTCATCCTACCCATAGACTCCTCCTTAAACACCTGGTTGACCTCCTTGACCGTTACTGGTCTCTCGAGAACGGCTGAGAGGTCGGTGAGTGATCCATTCGGCACTGGGACCCTCAACGCAATGCCGTGAAGCTTCCCCTTCACTCCGGGTATGACCTGGTGGAGGGCGGAGGCTGCACCTGTAGTGGTGGGGATTATCGACGTGGGAGCCGCCCTAGCCCTTCTCAGGTCTCTGTGATAGAGGTCTAGGAGCCGCTGGTCATTGGTGTACGCGTGGATGGTTGTCATGAGTCCTTTAACCAGTCCGAAGTTATCGAGTAGTATCTTCACCATTGGTGCAAGGCAGTTTGTGGTACAGGACGCCCCCGAGACGACAACATGCTTTGACAGGTCTAGGGCTTGATCGTTTACGCCAGGTACTATCGTTACGTCGGCATCGCTGGAGGGGGCAGAGATGATGACCTTCTTAACACCATGCTCAAGGTGGCCTGCGGCGTCCTTCCTCTTAGTGAATAGACCTGTCGACTCAACGACCACATCGACGCCAACCTTATCCCACGGTATCTCGGAGGGCTTAGAGACAGAGAAGTAGGCAAACTCCCTACTACCAATCCTAATTCCTCCAGTATCAGTTGCCTTTACCTCCTCGCTCAGTCTGCCATGGATAGAGTCGTACTTGATCAGGTGGGCAGTTGTCTTAGCGTCCGCAATATCGTTGAACGCCACAACCTCGAAGGCCTCTCCATAGAGTGGGTCCTTGATGGCGGCGCGGAGGAATAGTCTTCCAATACGCCCCATACCATTTATCCCAACTTTAACGGGTGCCACGCCCATACAACAGGTGTTGTAATATAAGTATGTGGGGGCCTCACTGAATATATCTGTGTGGACTTACATGTGGGGTTGGCGAGGAGTAATATGTGCTGGGGCGCATAACTTAAATATTGGCCTCTTTGTGGCATGAGGTAAGGGGTGTCTCAATCGATTACGTCGAGCTTCTCGACACTACGCTCCGAGACGGCGCCCAGACTAGAGGCGTATCTCTAAGCCTAAGGGACAAGCTGAGAATAGCTGAGAAGCTTGACGAACTCGGCATAGACATTATTGAGGCTGGCTGGCCCGGTGCAAATCCCAAAGACTCAGAGTTCTACAGGGCGGTGAAGAACATATCGCTCATCAACAGCAAGCTAGCCGTCTTCGGAAGCACAAAACATAAGAACTCGAAGGTTGACCAAGACCCAATTCTCCAAAGCCTAGTCGAGGTGGATGTCCCCTACGCCGTTGTATTCGGTAAGAGCTGGCTACTCCACGTGAGGGAGGTCTTGAGGACCACTCCCGAGGAGAACCTAGAGATGATTGAGGAGACGATAAACTATCTCAGAGGCCATGGAATGAGGGTGATCTTCGACGCCGAGCACTTTTTTGACGGATGGAAGGACTCTCCAGACTATGCACTCTCAGTCCTAAGAGTTGCAGTCGAGGCTGGGGCGGAGACGCTGGTTCTATGTGACACGAACGGTGGGACCCTACCATCCGAGCTCCTAGGCATCGTCAAGAAGGTGAGGTCCGAGATTAACGCCGCCCTCGGGATACACGCTCATAACGACGCGGGCTGCGCCACCGCAAACAGTCTAGCTGCCGTGGAGGCTGGTGTACGTCATGTCCAAGGCACATTCATCGGATTGGGGGAGAGGTGTGGCAACGCAGACCTAGCTCAGGTTATACCAGCCCTAAGACTCAAAATGGGGTTCAAAGTGCTCAAGGACGGCGACTTCGAGAGGCTGAAGAAGCTTACCGAGGTTGCGAGGTTCATAGCCGGCGTGACCGGATTCCACCTCGCACCCAACCACCCCTACGTCGGGAGAAACGCCTTCGCCCATAAAGGAGGAGTCCACATAGACGCCATAATCAAGCAGCCGAGAACGTACGAGCACATCGACCCCTCGTTGGTCGGAAACGAAAGAGTCCTCTCCATCTCGGAGCAGGCAGGCAGGTCGGCACTCATGGATCTGGCCAGACGCATAGGCCTAAACCTCTCCAAGGAAGAGCTGAAGGCGGCGACCGAGGAGGTAAAGAGGATGGAGTCGCTTGGATATCATTTGGAACCTGCCGAGGCCACCGTAATACTCCTCATTCTGAAGCACATAGGCATGTACAGGGAACTCTTCGAAGTCAAGAACTGGTGGGTCGAATCAGTCAACATAGGCAGGAAGATATCCAGAGCCATAGTGACCATTTCTGTGAATGGTGACATAGTTACGGCGATGGGTGAGGGGGTGGGGCCGGTGCACGCGCTGGACGAGGCGGTCAGGAGCGGGATCTCGTCCAGGTTCCCAGCCCTAAAGGATGTTAGCCTAACAGACTACAAAGTCCATGTCGTCGACAGTAAGGAGGGAACCGCCGCATATGTCAGGGTCTTTACAGAGTTTACTTGGAGGGAGAGGAGCTGGGTAACGACCAGCGTCTCCAACAACATTATCGAGGCAAGTCTCTCAGCAATAATCGATGGCTATAGATATCTGCTACTAGCTCTAGAGCCGGGACTGTTAAACAACAGATAATAAAAAAGTTTTTGTGATGAGGATGCTTTAGCTTATCGGCTCGAATACGTACGTGATGTCAACCGTCACCGTGTATGTTATTTCGCCAGTCATTATGGGTGGTCCGCCAGCACCCTGCCCAGTTGCTACCCCGACTTCCACCCTCGCTATTGGTATGATTCCACCACCCTCATCGGGGAACAAGACTTGGACCTGCTTGATGTCTTTAATTCTCATGTTGAGGTACTCAGCAATCTTCGAGACCTTGGCCGTGGCGTCGGCGAACGCCTTCTGGAGCGCTGAGTCTCTTAGATTCTGCCTTGTCTCGTCCTTAAGGTCGAACCATGCGCCTTGGAGATTGGTCGCTCCGGCCTGTATTGCGTCGCTTATGATTTTCGGGGCTTCTGATATCAGATTATCCTCAAGCGTCACTGTTACTTGGTTTATGGCGACGAACCCTTCCTGGCGGCATCCATCTTTGTCGCACTTCCAGTCAGGGTTTATTGCGATGTATGATGTCTTGATGTTCCTCTCAACCACTCCGTTCGCGAGGAGTGAGGCGACGACCCTTCCAGCGACCGCGCTGTTCAGGTTGGAGGCCTCTAACGGCGTGGCTCCCCGCGCCTCCACTCCGAGCATGAAGGTCATTCTGTCCGGTTTTAGCCTAACAATCCCTATGCCCCTAACAGGGACAAGAATACCTGAGACCCCTCCCTCACCATCTCCCGTCTGCTGCGTGTACGGAACGTTACTGGCGCTTCCTAGCATATTCATCGCGTATAAGGAAGCAACTAGGACAGCAGCTATCGCCACTACGGAGACAGTCAAAGCATAGACGGTGGGTATCTCACCCCTCATTTTCCTAATCTCGCTCACGGTTAACAAGCGTCTCGGAGTATATATGTGCCTATGCCAGATACAGGCGAGATCCATCACATACACATAAGAAATAGATTGGCCGCGGGTGGGACTCGAACCCACGACCGCCGGGTTTCTGCCAATAGTCCACAGCCCGGAGTGCTACCAGCTACACCACCGCGGCCACCACTACGAGTTCTTAGATTTCAGGTAATATATTTGAGGATGGCGGGGCCCCTGTTTAGGCATACTCTCTCCATGTGTAGCCGCACTTAGTGCATCTGAAGAACTGTGTCATGGGCTCGTCGGCGGATCTTGTTTGGACGCTCCACCAATAGGCTTCTTGGTTTCCACACTGCGGGCACTGTACGTCGTTGGTCTTCGGGAGCACCTCTTTCTCAACATCATCGACTATTACGGTTTTCCGCGGCCTCCTCTGTTTGTGGGTTACTATGTCGCCTGTAGGTTTCTTCACATATCCACACTTCCTGCATACTAGGATGACGCTGTTAGACTTCCGCTCAGCGATCAGGACAGCGTCGCAGCGGGGGCAGAACTCCATGACTCATCCTCCACCTCTCACACCGAGAGAATAGCACCGCAAGGTTATTTGATTAACCTTATTCAGGTCCTCCTACACCTCTATGATAGCAGCTGTTGTATAGACTCCCTCAACCCCTTCGCCCTTGCAGAGAGCTCGCGCAGGCCCTTCAGCAATACGTCTGCAGCACTATACCCCTCGCGAGTCTTTATTATGAACCTTAAAGTCCCAATTAGAGGATGTGTTAAGTTAACGCCCGCGTATTCAACCTCTTTGAAAGAGTTTAGAACCTCCTGGAGTGCATCAAGAATGCTGAAGTCTATGTCTTTCAGCTCTAGCTCTAAGACGTTTTCACCCCTCTCGATTACCTTGACCTCCAGAGCAGACCACCACCCTCCGGTGAAAGCAACCCTCCAAAGGTCTTAAGGAGCGTATTAACCTTCCCATAGTAGGGGACTATCGGCCTGTTAGTGTATTTCCTCTTACATCTTTTGCAGAAGAGGGCTCTGCCACTCAGGGTCAGGGGGGCGCTGCATATATCGCAGAACGCTTGGAAGACCCCCAGACCACGCCCCTTAATTGCGAGGGTGTAAATGCCTGAGAAGTCATCTCGGATACGCGCCACAATTATGTCTCCCACCGTGAAGATGGGCGTTTCGCGGCGATGTAGGGCTGCCGCTGTCCAGTGCGTCTTGATCGAGTGGCCAGCCGCAGCGAGTATATCACAGATCAATAGCTTATCTTGGGCCTCCCTAACTTGGCAGAGGACGAGATCGCCCGACTTGATCTTGACTGAGGGCTTTACGGCCTTGACAGAGACCGTGTGTCTCTTCAAGTCATACTCCGCGACCCCAGGAACAGTTGCTACTACGGAGCCATCTTTCAAGGCCTCTGTCCCGTCACCCGGCATGAACTCCTCCACTACACACAGCCTATCGCCTGGAAGGACGATCCTGCCTGACGCTTGAAACCTCACTCCGAGCCTAGACGGTTACGGGGAATAGATAAAGTAGATGTTCCGTTAGGATGGGTGGGATATGGGTGGGCAGGGGTTGATTGTGGCCATTGAGGGGATTGACGGCGCGGGGAAGACAACCCAGGCTAAGAGGCTTGTGGGATTTCTGAGGTTGAAGGGTGTGAGGGCAGAGTATACCTCCGAGCCGACCGGCTCGGCGCTCGGAAGGATGATTAGATCCTACTTGAGGCGAGGGGGAGTGGACCCCCATCTGCTGGCCCTCCTCTTCGCGGCAGACAGGGTCTACCACCTAGACAAGACCGTGAAGCCGATGCTGGAGAAGGGCCGGGTAGTGGTTTGTGACAGATACCTCTACTCGTCCTACGCTTATCAGGGTGTGATGACCGGCCACCCCCTGTGGGTCAGGGAGATTAACAAGATGGCCCCGCCGCCGGATATCGCTGTCCTGTTAGACATCAGCGTTGAAGAAGCCCTTAGAAGGAAGAGAAAGAGGATAAGGTTCGAGGACCCGGCCTTCCTCGAAGAGGTTAGGAGGGAGTATCTTAGACTCTGTGGGGCTGGGTTGATGGTGAAGATAGACGCAGATGGTGAGGTAGACGCGGTCTTCGGCGAGCTGGTAAAGGTGGTTGCCCCGCGTCTTGGACTGGAGGCTAGCACGTGACTGTAGTCAAGCGTTGTAGTTACCTCCTGATGCAGAGTATAGTGTGGTTATTCGCCCTTACCATGTAATAGCTTTCTAATTTCGGAGGCGACGGATACGCATGCTTTCTCCACGTTTTCAGAGAGGCCTGAGCTCTGTTCAAACCGCTCACCCTCTATGCCATAGACTATTATCTTGGCTGGGAGCATCCTTAGCTGGTCTGCCAAATCGATGATCTCTGGCAGAGTCATGGTATGCGTTGACCTCCAAGCCGTCGTCCTCGAGAGTTTGTCTGTCGAGTCGAGTCTGTGGATGGCTCCGGCCCTAGAGAGTTTCTCCATCGCGTCCACTATTATTAGAAGGTCTATGCCACGCGTTAGGTGGTTTAGAAGCTCGGCGGCTGTCTGGAGCTTGATAACCTCTGCACCAGTCTCCCCCGAGAGTAGGTCGGCGACCCTATGCCCAGCCCCGTCATCACCCCTAAACCTGTTGCCGATACACGCCACCACTACACGCCCCATGCAGCTACTCTTCCTCAATCTCCAGTCTGAGGAAGTGTGTTGCACAGGAGATGCATGGATCATAGTTTCTTACCGCCTGCTCAAACTTCCAGACTGCCTGGCTGCGTGGGAGCCTCACTATCTCGGGCGCTAATGCCCTTAGGTCCTCCTCAATCCTCTTCTGGTTTTGGGCGGTGGGAGGCACTATCTTGGCTGAGAGTACCCGGCCCTCGCCATCCACGTCGTACCTGTGGTAGAGTATGCCCCTCGGAGCCTCTGTGCAACCACAGCCCCTCCCAGCCCTAACCTGCGGCTCCACCCTAGGACTCGGCGGCTCTACATACTCGTCGATAATCCTGAGAGACTCCTCGAAGGCGTAGTATGTCTCAGCCACCCGAGCGATTATGCTCTTGAACGGATTCCTACAAGGGGTCTTGAACCCGATCCTCCTCAGCATCTCTTTTGTGCCGTCGTGGAGCTTGTCATAGTTTAAGTTAATTCTGGAGAGTGGGCCGACCATGTATGCCCCCCTACCAACAATATATGAGTGTAGCGCGTTTGAGTGTGGCACCTGCTCCTCCGCAAAGTGGTCCTCATACTGCTCAACAGGGATCTCGAGCCCCTTATTCGACACAATTCGGCCCTCGTTCATTGGATACTCGTCTGGATGCCGGAGGGAGACAAACTCGTAGTCCTGCTCGAACGAGGGAAACTCTAGGTCCGCAACCCATTCCAGTAGGCTTCCAACAGTCACCATGCTTTCTACAAGCCTCTCCCTCACCCCCATCAGCTCGCGTCTAGATGGCACACGATAGAATCCGCCAACACAGGCGGCGACGGGGTGAACCTCCCTGCCACCCAGCAGCGAAACTATATCATTTCCAAGCTTCTTGACCTTGAGGGCATTCTTCACCACGCTGGGGTGTTTCTTAGCCATCTTGATGGCGTCATCGTATCCTAGGAAGTCCGGTGCGTGAAGAAGGAAGGCGTGGAGCATGTGGCTCTCTATCCACTCACCGCAGTAGTAGAGCCTCCTCAGACTCCTGACGGCAGGGTCTATTGTCACCCTGAAGAGCTTCTCAAAAGCGTGAACAGAGCTCATCTGATAAGCTACTGGACAAATCCCGCAAATCCTAGCAGTTATGTCTGGCACATCATAATACATCCGGCCCACCAGCAGCGCCTCGAATAGTCTGGGGGGTTCGAATATCCTGAACTTGACGTCTACAACCTCGCGGCCCCTAAGCTTGATGTAGAGCGCCCCCTCGCCTTCAACCCTAGCGAGATAATCCACGCGATATTCTTTCTCCCTAGCTGTCAAGCCTCGGCCTCCACCTCCCTGAAGCCAGGTGCCCAAGCGTTAAAAAGCCTGAATGCCATGACGGCCTCCTCCCGACTCTTACCCAGCCCTATGAAACGCTTCATTAGTGACTTCGAGTTCAGCGACTCCTTCGGCCCGTAGCAGCCGTAGCATCCTCTCCCGTAGGCTGGGCAGATGGCCCCACAGCCGGCGTGAGTCACGGGCCCGAGACATGGAACGCCCCTAGCCACCACTATACAGGCGGTGCCCCTCAGCTTACATTCGACACAGACGCTATGGTTAGGAATGCTGGGCGCCCTGCCAGCAAGGTATGCCGACATCACCTCGAGTAGCTGGTACTTGTTTATTGGGCAGCCCCGGAGCTCGAAGTCGACCGGCACGTGGTCTGAGACTGGGGTCGACTTGTCCAGCGTCTCGATATATTCCGGCTCCGGATAGACGTATTTCATAAACTCGGCTGAGCCCCTCCAGTTCCTTAGGGCCTGTATCCCGCCCGCTGTCGCGCACGCGCCTATAGTTATTAGCACCTTACAGTTCTTCCTGATCTCTTTTATGAGCTCGGCGTCGTGGGGTGTTGTGATGCTTCCCTCGACTAGGCCGATATCATACGGCCCCCTAACTACAGCGCGGCTGGCCTCTAAGAAGTATGCGATCTCGAATGTCTCGCCTATGGCCAGCAGCTCCTCCTCTAGGTCGAGGATACTTAACTGGCAGCCGTCGCAGGATGCGAATTTGTAGACTGCAATCTTTGGCCTCCTCCTCGCCATCACACCTCCCTCCTACCGAAGAAATGTGAGACCTCTGAAAGGCTGAAGACTGGCCCATCCTTGCAGATGAAGAATGGCCCGAACTGGCAGTGTCCACATATCCCGACGCCACACTTCATATTCCTCTCCATGGAGATGAGGACCCTCTCATCCCGCAGCCCCTGGTTCTTCAGCTCCTGTACAGTGAACTTCATCATTATCTCGGGGCCGCAGACATAAGCGTAGGTGTTGTTTGGCTCAAGCCTCAAATATCTGAATAGCGTTGTGACTACTCCGATGTATCCGCGCCACTTCTCATCACCCCTATCCACGGTGACGAGTAGCTGGGTGTCCAGTCTGGCCCTCCAAGTCTGCAGATCCCTCTTGTAGAGGAGGTCAGCCGGCGTGCGGGCACCGTAGAGAACGTAAAACCTCCCATACTTCTCCCTGTTTCTTATTATGTGCTGGATTGCGGGTCTTAGGGGTGCCAGCCCTATTCCACCCCCAACAATAATCACGTCCTGGCCCTCAGCCTCTCTTAGCGGCCACCCCCTACCAAAGGGGCCCCTCAACCCCAAGCTAGACCCTACCCGCGCCGATGTTAGTGCCTTGGTCACAGGCCCCACTGCCCTCACAGTATGCTCCAGCACCTGTCCGTCGGAGGGGGCTCCACTTATGGAGATGGGGACTTCGCCTACACCGTAGGCGTAGAGCATGTTGAACTGGCCGGGGCTGAAGGCTATCTCGCCACGCCGGAGCGGTCGGAGCCTAATAGTGTACGTGTCGGGCGTCTCTTTAGCCCGTCCCACCACTTGGCACCAATCAATCTTGAACGGCTCTAGCCTGGTGGCCGCTCCAAGACTCTGCTCAGCCATCACACCGCACCAGCTCTCGGCTCACCGTAGATATCCGCGAGACGTAGCCTCGCAGCTCTGAGCCTGTCAGCGACAACCTTCACTATGCGCCGGTAGACCTCGTAGCCGAATTCGGTGTCGCTCTCCATCATTCGCAGCATCTTCTCGCTGTCGATTGATATTGCCATGGTGTTCTCAACTGCTACCGCACCTGCAGTCTTCTTGAACGGCTCTATGAGTGAAGACCATCCCAGAACCTCGCCACTGCCGATAGTCTCGAACCTGAACTCTCCCCTGGGCGGGATATTGAAGTATAGTGCTACGAGTCCGTAGACTATCAGGTAAAGCCTCTTATGCACCTCGCCCTCGCTGAATATCCTCTGCCCTGCAGTGAACCGTACAATGTTGGCGATTGATGCAAGCCCCTTGACCTTCTCCTCCCGCATGCCCTTGGTGAACGGATGGTCGCTCAACAGTGTTAAAAGCTCGACCTGCTGGCTACTCATGTCGCACTCACCTCTAACTCCCTCTGCCTAATCTTTGCCGCCTCCTCCGTAATATCTATCCCTACGGGACACCAGGTGATGCATCTGCCACAGCCCACACAGCCCATGACGCCGAACTGGTCGATCCACGTCGCGAGCTTATGGGTAAGCCACTGGCGATACCTGCTTAGCCTGCTGGACCTTATGGGGCCGCCGTGGATATAGGAGAAGTCTGCATTGAAGCATGAGTCCCATCTTCTCCAGCGCTCAGCAACATTGCCTGAGAGGTTGGTGGTCTCCTCAACCGTCGTGCAGAAACAAGTCGGGCACACAAGTGTACAGTTAGCACATGCAAGACACCTCTCAGCAACCTCAGCATAGACTGGGCTCTCGAGGTTTTTATACAACAAATCCTTCAGACCGTTGACGTCCAAGCTCTTCCTAAACAGTGTTCGACTCCTCTCCATCCGTGCAGCGGCCTCTGAGACCTCCTCACCCGTCGCCCTACGAGCGCCAATACGCTCGAGGAGGCCCCTGCCCGCACTCGAGCCCGCCTTCGCCACGAAGTAGTGTATACCATCGTCCACTACCTCAGTAAGGCCTACATCATAGCCTGAGCCCGCCTCCGGCCCTGTGCCAACGGACTGGCAGAAACAGTTCTCACCAGGTTCTGTGCAGTTGATCGCAACTATGAACACGTCACTCCTCAAGGCGGAGTAGACCGGGTCCACGTAAGGGCCGCCCAGCAACACCTTATCTAGGACTGAGATGGCTGCGAGCTCGCATCCCCTAACCCCTATGAAAGCCATCTTCCTCCCTGATACGTTGTTGGTGGTGACTTCACTCTTTCTCGAGACTGTGAAGAGTTTGATGCGCGGGGGGTATAGAAACCTCTTCCAAGAGTGTGGGCCTACTACGAAGCCGAAGAACGCCTTGTCACCCCTCTCCTCGAGCCTGTAGTATCCGGGCCCCTGCCTATCCCTCAACCCCACCGGAAGCTGAGACGCTGACTCAATCTCGTCATATACTATGGCCCCCTCCCTGACAACGGGCCCAATCACAGAGTATCCGAGCCCGCGGAGGGCGGAGATTAACGCATCGATAAGCGGGGGGTCGAGCAGGTAATAATCACCTTGATCTCTAATTTCTCCCATCATATACTTTATAGATTAAAAAATGATATAAATATATCGTCTACAGCTATATACTTTCATGCCGAATATTATTGAGATATGTAGATATGTATGAAGACTATATGCCTACTCTATCCTCAGGCCGGCATTCCTGAGAACGTGTTTAACTGCCTCAGCGAATCTAGTTGAGAGAAGCCCATCTCTCCCCAGCCCGACAACCCGCGAATCCAGTAACGGGTCAAATGGAATCCTGCCCAGAAACTTTACGCCCTTCTCCCGCGCCAACTCCATCGAGAGGCTCTCGGAGTCGCTGGTCGACATGTTCTCCACTAGGCCTATTATTTTCAGAGACATGGAGCTCAGAATGTCTATGAGTCTTCTGGCAACATTTACTGCTAGATGCGTCGGGGTGGTAACAACGAGCGCCCCTCCACCCCGCCTGACGTATTTTGAGACTGTGAGAAGCTCATCCCCAGTCCCAGGAGGCAGGTCTACTAGCAGGTAGTCGAGCGGGCCAAAAGCGGTCAAGGCCAGCATCTCCTTCACTATCTCCTCCTTGGCGCGTCCTGTTAGGGGGAGCGGCCTACCCATCGAGAATAGGTCTATGGACATCACCCTCAACCCCTCAACTGCCGGCGGGACTAGGCCCTCCCCCGACTCAACAGGACTATCCTTAACACCGAGTAGAAGGCATGAGGAGGGGCCGTGTAGGTCGAGGTCAAGTACCCCAGTCCTGTTGGATGAGCGTGAGAGTAGGTGGGCGGCGGTGGAGGCTATTAGGCTCTTCCCCACCCCGCCCTTCCCCCCAGTGACCAAGATTACCTGGGAGATCTTTTTCAGGTTCTCCTCGATCAGGGGTTCTCTGTAGTCGAGCGGCTCTCCACTACCCTTCGGCGCATACAACATCTCTCACACTCACACCCCTACCCGAGACAACCCTCAGGTCCAAGCTTCCACACCACTTGCAGGCCGCATACGACGCTATCAGGTCTGGGAGAAAATGAATCATCTCCCTCTCCTCCTCACTGAGGCCCGAGACGGCCTCTCCGAAGAGCATTGTATGGCCGCACGAGCCGCAGCTAATCTTGGCTGGGTCAATCTCGATGGAGAAGTCAGCCCCCCTAACCTCGCTGGCCGCGATAAGCCTCTCCAAAGCCTCACGAAGCGCGCCTGTGTCGATCATACTCAGCTCACCGACCACGACCTTAAAGCTCCTGACACCACATCCAGACTTTAACGAAAAGTCTCTAACCGACTCCACAACCCCCCGCGCAATCACATACTCATGCATTATCTCTTAAAAAAACAACTACACTAACCAACCCATAATCCTATCCTCGGGCCCGGTGGGACTCGAACCCACGGTTTCCGCGCATTCCACGCTCTGCGGCTTAGGAGGCCGCCGTTCCAGAGATATTAACTAAATAATATCTTCTCTGTCCAAGCTGAGCCACGGGCCCATGAAGAACAACAGTTTCCCGAATATTTATGTTTGAAAGGGAAAAATAGGGGGAGGGTTTGGCTGGAGGCCCGTAATCTGACAACGTCTGGGAAGCCGGATGAAGACCGTGCATTGCCTCCTAAATCGCTGAAAAGCGTTCGCCGCCTTATTGCCCGGCCTTCATCCGGTTTTTCCCCGCCGTCAGGCTGGGCCCCCAGCGATGGTTTGTTTGATGGTTTTCAGGAGTTGTCGGGCTTCTCTGGCTTTAACCTTGTGTTTCCTGTAGTGGCTTATGGCTAGGGATTGGACAGCTGTTCTAAGCCTATGGTTGTATCTTCCGTTGCTGGGTTTGTAGTGGCCGACGTAGCACAGGATTTTCCTCAAACCAGCAGTAAAGTCTACGTGAATCAACAGGTCTGCCAGAGCAACCTTACCATAGAGGCTTTTGTATGTTAACCCTAGCTTTCTGCATGTTTCATCGTATTTGTTTAACGTTGTCTTCGCCATGCTTATTATCTGACGTGCCAGCCTGTCTTTGTCTCTGCGTATGGGTTTTACAGCCTCAGCAGATGCTTCAAACTGCCTCATCAGCTTGAGGATGTTGAGGTGTTTATAGTATTCGTCGATGAGCTTCATCAACTCGACATATGCCTCCGTAGCCTCTACGAAATATTCCCCATCTATGGTTGATAATGTTTTTGCATCGTTCTTGGGCAGCGACAGTCTGTCTCTGTAGGCTGCTATATGGTCTGTCCTCCTAAGCCTGAAAACCCTGACTCCACGCCTCAGCAGTGCAGAAACATCTTCATACATGGTTGGCGGTACGACGTCGACGTAAACCTCATCACCTTCAACCGCAGGAATGTCAATGAGACTAGCCATCCTAACACACTTATCCCCGTCGAAGACAATATGCGGCCTCGCCCTCACTCCACGTCTACCGTTTGCAGACGCGTGGACATCAACGTAGAACCTTCTACCCACCCTCCCGAGAGGCTTATAAACCTCTTTTCGGGGTCTCAGACATCTACTTCACCAGCCACCTTAGCAGATGCTTCGTCTGAGATAATCATTATAACAGCCTCAACCATCCCTACACCACCTCCCCTCCGGGATGCCGGTGAATTTGTCGAGAACCAGCTTTCTAATACCCACCACAAGATACGGTATATAATCTTTGACACAGTAGGCCGAAAGTAGTGGTGGAGGGGCCACTTGGCCATCCGTGATGGCCTGGCACGATTCTAGCGTTCCCTAAGACCTTGATTGGAGGTGTGGGAACACTCTACACGTCCAGAGAGGGCAGGAAAGCCTTGCCCACACGGGTATTCAACACATAGCTAGGAGAAAAGGCTTCACGGCTCCCAGACAGTCTGTCCCGAGAGTAGGGCTTCCCAAGATGTAGGGGAAAGATGCGGAGGCGTTTATTTACCCGAACACCCCTTCAAACAATCCGGAAAAGAATCCTCCAAAGAAGTGGCTTCTACTAAAACTTACGCCCGCCGCCTTATCCTTCTAGGCCACGGGCCCATTATCATGCCGTCTGACGAATTTCAAAAACCTTGCTATGGGACTGTTATTGATTTGGCTAGGTTTCGGGGCTTGTCTGGGTCGTGCCCCTTGGCTAGGGCTGTGTAGTATGCGAGGAGCTGGAAGGGGATTGTGTAGGTTGTGGGTGAGAGGAGGGGGTGGATTTTCGGCATCTCTATGTAGTAGTCGGCCAGCTGTTTTAGCTCTTGGTCTGAGGCGTCTCCCACGACGACTGTGTATGCGCCCCTGGCCTTCATCTCCATTATGCTGCCTATGTTTAGTTTCCGGTACTCGTCTGGCGGCGCCACGAATATGACTGGGACGCCACTCTCTACTACGCTTATGGGGCCGTGCTTGCTCTCACCTGCTGGGTAGGTTATGCAGGGGATGTAGGAGAGTTCCATGAGCTTGAGCCGACCCTCGAGGGCCGTGCTATATGATATTCCGCGGCCGAGGATGAAGACTGCCCTACTCTCAGCAATTCTCTCAGCCAGCCGCCTCACAGGCTCATTAACCATAGTTAGAGCCTCGGAAACGGTCTGGGGAACCTTATCCAGCCAAGAGTTGAACTCGTCAATCTCGTATTGGGCTATCTTCCCCCTAAGCCTAGCGAGCCGGAGGGCTATCTTAGCAAGCACTAGTACCTGCGAGGTGAAGGTCTTGGTTGCAGCCACGCCTATCTCTGGTCCAGAGTTCTGGAGGACATAGGCCCTCGAGACCCTCGTTAAAGTTGAGCCGACGGTGTTGGTGATTCCGAGGATCGTGCAGGCTCGCATCCGCGCATATTCTAGGGCGCTGAGCACGTCGGCGGTCTCGCCGGACTGGCTTACCGCTAGGATTACTGTGTCAACCCCTATGGAGGCTCCGTAGTTGGGTATGAACTCGGAGGCTATTACTGGGAGGGTGGGGAGCCTCGCGATCTGTGAGAAGAGATATGATCCTGCTACGCATGCGTTATAGGAGGTCCCCGCGCCTATGAGGAATACTGTGCGCCCCCTGTCGAGGAGCTCCGCGAGGAGGTCCACATACTCGATCTGGAGTCTGAGGGAGTTCCTAAGAGTCTCAGGCTGCTCGAATATCTCTTTGAGCATGAAGTGTGGATATCCTTGCTTCTCAGCCATCTCGACGGTTAGGTCAACTACTTTGACGCCTCGCTCAACAACCTCGCCCGTATCTATCCGCAGGATACTGTAGCCGCTAGGGGTCAAGACCACCATATCTCCATCGTGTAGGAAGACCATTTCCTTGGTCATGTCGAGGAGTGCGGTGATGTCAGAGGCCAGCATGTTAAAGCCCCTCCCAACCCCTATGATTAGCGGGGCCTCCCTTCTAGCGGCAAGGATTTTTTCAGGGCTAAGAGAGGAGACTAGCGCTACTGCGTAGGACCCCTCCAGCCTCTGGAGCGTCTTCCTGAAAGCTTGCTCCAGCTGCTCACCACGCCTCAAATACTCCTCAACCAGATGCGCGATGGCCTCGCTGTCAGTCCTAGACGCTAGGACGTGGTCGAGGTCTATGAGCTCCTTCTTCAAGGCGAGGTAGTTTTCGATCACTCCGTTGTGAACTATGGCGATCCTTCCGCTGCAGTCGGTGTGGGGGTGTGCGTTCAAAGCTGTGGGAGCTCCGTGGGTTGCCCATCTCGTGTGGGCTATCCCTACGGCGCCGGGCATGGACTCCAGCTTTAGCCTCGCATTTATCTCATCGACCCTGCCCACATCCTTCCTGACCACAACCTCTCCCGCATAGACGGTAGCAACCCCGGCCGAGTCGTATCCCCGATACTCAAGCCTCCTCAAAGCCCTCAACAATATGGGTGCAGCGCTCTCAGCGCCTGCATAGCCCACGATGCCACACATTTGGGCGTGAGATAAGACTCACCCACATTTAAACACAATTATTTCAGAGGAGTAGATACTGGCTTCTCTAGGGATTGGAGAGGCTGGGCAGGTGTAGATTTAAATGTCCCCCTGGCTTGGTTCTGCTGGTGTCCTCCCAAATGGTTAAGCTGAAGCCCCAGCTTTTTTTGAGGCTGGCTGTCAAGGTGCTCGGCGTAGTAGGCCTCGTCATCTCGGTTCAGATGATACAGGCGCTCTTCTCCCTCGAGATGGGCGTGATGACCGTCTTTCCATACGTAGCCATCTTGGCTTTCGCCTCCCTCTTGCTCGCCAGCATCCTCGCAATCCTCGCCTGAGCCATAGGTTGAGACGGTGCGTCCACAAGAATATCTGCTTGAGTGCATATCGTGTGGCGAGACCTATCCCTACAACGAGATAATATACAGTTGTCGGAGATGTGGCGATCTTTTAGAGGTGAGGATTGAGGGCGGAGAGGACTTCAGGCTGGACAGCCTCCAAGGCCGTGTACATAGCATTTGGAGGTATAGGGAGCTGCTTCCAGGCTTTTTCACCAGGATAGTCAGCCTAGGGGAGGGGTATACTAGGCTTGTCAGGGCTGAGAGGCTCGCGGAGTTAATTGGTGTTCGGGAGCTGTATGTCAAGCTGGAGGGGCTTAACCCGACGGGCAGCTTCAAGGACCGCGGCATGAGCGTGGGCGTCTCGATGGCCTGCACCCTAGGGGCTAAGAGCGTGGTCTGCGCCTCAACAGGCAACACCTCAGCCTCCCTAGCCGCCTACGCCGCTAGGGCGGGGCTTGAGTGCAGGGTCTATGTGCCCGAGGGAAAGATAGCTTTGGGGAAGCTCTTCCAGGCGAGGATGTTTGGGGCCAGGATCCACCAAGTAGTGGGAAGCTTCGACGACGCCTTAAAGATGGTTATAGAAGGGAGTGGCGGCGAGGCCTATGTCTTGAACTCGGTGAACCCGTGGAGGATTGAGGGGCAGAAGACAGCTGCCTTCGAGCTCTGGGAGCAGATGGGCGGCGAGACCGACTATGTAGTTGCTTTACCTGTGGGTAATTCTGGAAACATAGCGGCCTACTGGAAGGGGTTCAAAGAGCTGCAGGAACGCGGGCTCATCAGCACAACGCCAAGGCTTGTAGGCGTCCAAGCCGAGGGCGCCTCACCCATCGTCGAGATGCTGAGCAGGGGCTTGAACAGGCTCCCCGACTGGCCAAGCCCCGAGACAATAGCAACAGCCATCAGGATAGGCAGGCCGATAAACTGGAAGAAAGGGGTCCGCGCCATCAAGGAGTCTGGTGGAACGGCAGTCAGGGTAAGCGACGAGGAGATCCTCCAAGCCCTAAGACTCCTGGCAACGACAGAGGGCATAGCAACCGAGCCAGCGGGCGCAGCACCAATCGCCGGGGTGAAGAGGCTGGTGGACGAGGGCTGGCTCGGCAGAGACGACAAGGTAATCTGCATAGCCACGGGAAACATGCTCAAAGACACAAACGAGGCGCTCGTCGGCTGGAATAAGCCACAAAAAGGAGACTAGCTCGACGCTAGGCGATACGGAATTTACATATACGACCAGCGCCGCAAGGATTGTTGGGCATGGGCCGGTAGTTCAGTGGAGGAACGCCCGCCTCGCACGCGGGAGGTCGCGGGTTCGAATCCCGCCCGGTCCAAACTTCTATATTATTATCGTGATTATGATATGGTTGGAGGGAGATGAGGGATGGTTGGCTGGGGGTTTTAGCTGTCCAGTCCTCGTGAGATAGTCCTCCAGCCTCTGCCTCTTTCTCTCGATCGTGAATCCTACCAGCCTGTAGAACATCAGCCGAGAGTCAGCAGTAACATATAATCCATATATGTCCTTCTTTCTCCTGTATGTTTTTCCCGTCCTCGAGTCTCTGAAGGCCGTTCCACTCTTTGATTTAAGATGTGGTCCTGTCGTCTCTATCCCTAGAGTCTTCAGTAATTGCTTGACGTATCTAAGCAATCCTAGGTCGGTGTTATAGACTTTTACATCTCCGTCCTCATCTACGCTTCCTTCGCTGTCGAAG
>JAVYLC010000018.1:0-29878 GCA_038741355.1 Nitrososphaerota archaeon | reverse complement strand
GCTCGTCCTCCTCCCTCATCTTTGCGAGGACTTGGCTGAGCTCCTCACCCTCTACGAGCCTCGCCTTCTCCTTGAGCAGCTCGTCCACCCTCTCTAGCTGCTCCTCAGTCCCAATTATCCTGATGTAGTATCCCTCGCGGCCGAGGAGGAGTTTAGCGTCCTTCAGCGTATCGGCTCAATATTTGAAATGAGTCTCGCTGTCACATCTCCTCCAAAAGCTGACATCCAGCTCAGGTGGCTATCCTCTGAGCCTGGAAGATCTTAGGGTGGCTATCGCCGCCTGCCCCAACGCTATTCCGCCATCCCCAGCCGGCACCTCTCTCGGCAAAAGGATCTCGAGGCCTCTATCCCCGAGAGCCTCCCTGACACCTTGGACTAGGTATTCGTTTACTGCAGCTCCGCCTGATAGGGCTATAAACTTACGCCTCCTTGCGAAGTGGCCAGCCACCAGTCCGAGACCATATCCTATGGCGTGCTGCACCATGTAGCCTATCTCTCCCCTATC
Source organism: Nitrososphaerota archaeon (assembly GCA_038741355.1). Taxonomy (GTDB): domain Archaea; phylum Thermoproteota; class Nitrososphaeria_A; order Caldarchaeales; family Calditenuaceae; genus HRBIN02. The sequence goes on along the minus strand of JAVYLC010000018.1, from coordinate 29,373 downwards.
AGTTCCGCCTCTTAGGAGGTCAATTGCCTGTAGGAGCAGCTCAGCTGTATCTACCGTATATAGCCCACTCTCTCTGACATGTACCTTGAGCCTCTCTGTGGTTGGCTTCGAGTTGTCCTCGAGCACGATTGCCGGCTCACCCTCGTAGCTCCTCCGGTTGCAGAACCCCAGCATTACAGATGCAGCGTCAAACACCCTTCCCGTGCTCGAAGTGAGCGGTAGGTCGCCTTCGAGCTGGTTCAAGACGACGTTAAACTCCTCCCACCCCCGCCTAAACCCCCTATCAACAATTTTCAACTCACGAAAGACCTCTGAAAGCTCCTCCCTAGACAGCCTGTCTGAGAGTATTCCGGCCAACATTCTTGCAGGGTATTCGACGGCGGTGTCCCCACCCGGCATTTTATGGGGCTTGAGGCATCCGACCCTCCTGAACCCGTTTAGGCTCGCGAGAAGCACCTCCCCACCCCACGCGGTCCCATCTTCTCCTAGACCAACACCGTCAACAGCAATTCCGACCACCTCCTCCTCACAGATACCATACTCCACCATGACAGCGGCTATGTGGGCCCAGTGGTGCTGAATCTTAAGCAGCTCTGCACCATATTTCCTAGACCACTCCTCAGCGAGGAGTGTGGACGGGTAGAGTGGGTGTAGGTCAGCCACCATGACTGATGACTCGACTGATATCCGGTATGTCCTTATCAGAAGTCCCAAGTACTTCTCCAAGTCGAGGAAGGATCCATACTCGTCAACGTCTCCTATAAACTGTGTTAGGACAACCTTATCGTCAAATGCCACCGCACCGGCGCTCTGTAGCATAGCACCAAACGCCACAACCTCTTTCGAGGCGTGGAAGGGGAGCTGGAGCCACTTTGGCGCGTAGCCCCTACCCCTCCTCAGCAGTGTGAACCGCCCTGCCGTGAACCGGGCAACACTGTCATCAACTCGATTTACAATCACTCTATTGTGTGTGAGGAAGTAGTCGACTATTCCGCGCAGCCTCTCAAAGGCCTCGTCGTCTCTAGTGCACATGGGCTCATTGTGGGGGTTGCCGCTCGTCATTATTGCGTACTTATCTCTTGTCCTTGAGAGGAGGAGGTAGTGCAGGCCGGTATAGGGGAGGAAGACACCGAGCTTTCTAAGGTTGGGGGCTACGAGGGGGGATATGGGTGCGCCGTCAAGCATGGGTAGAAGCAGTATAGGCTTCTCGGGCGAGTCAAGGACTTTGACCGCCTCAGGGCCCAGTTCTACGAGGCGCGATGCAGTATCTATGTCTAAGCACATGACGGCAAAGGGCTTAGTGGGCCTCCTCTTCCTTAAGCGGAGTTCTGTTACAACGTCATCATCAGTAGCCGAGGCGGCGATATGAAACCCGCCCAACCCCTTTACGGCCACGATGTGCCCAGAGTCAATCAGCCTAGCAGCTTCACCTATAGCCTCTACACTATCGGCCAATACCTCCCCCCTATCGTTCAGGAGACGGACACTCGGGCCACAGACCGGGCAGCTGATCCCCTGCGCGTGAAACCTCCTCTCGTTCTCGGGGTCAGAGTAGTCTCGGAGGCAGTCTCGGCATAGGGGGAAATCCCTCATCGCTGTGTTCTCCCTGTCATATGGGATGCTGTATATCATGGAGTAGCGCGGCCCACAGAAGGCACATGAGTTGAAAGGGTATAGGTGCCAACGCGACTCAGAAATGATCTCCTCTAGACAGTCCTTACATATCGAGAAGTCGGGTGGAATAATTGATCTAAAGTGTGCTGACGGATCGCTCTGCTCGATCTTAAAATCGAGGTAGCCCTTAGGGACTGTCTCTACGATCGAGTACTCGTCTATTCGCGCCTTCTCCGGCTTCGACTCCCATAGCAGTCTGATAAACTCTTCCACCCTCTCAGACTCGCCTTCCACATGAATCTCAACACCGCTTCCGCCCACATTCTTAACATAGCCAGTTACACCGGCCCGCCTAGCAACTCTAAAAACGAATGGTCTGAAGGCGACGCCCTGTACAATGCCTGAGAGCCTCAGCCTGACGGCTTTCAAGAGGTCCACCGATTTGACAGGCCTGAAGGCTGTCTGCTCATACCATGCAGATACTGGAATATATTAGGATGATAACCTTATTAAATGTTTGAGACGTTATTATATTTGTGGGTCAGCAAGGCGACTTAAGACATCTCACCAAGAAGTTGTTTAGAGACAAAGTACTGGCATCCCAGATCATCAAGATAATTAAGGAGTATTGGGGGTTGTTACGCACCAGAAAAGGTGTTAAAGAGGTTAAGATAATGAACTTTTGTGGCACCCACGAATACACGACTATCCACTATGGGATTAGGAGCGTACTCCCCCCTGGTGTTAACATTGTGGCGGGGCCAGGATGCCCTGTCTGCATCACTCCATCTTTCTATGTGGAGGCTGCTGTGAAGCTTGCTTTGGAGGGTTTAACCCTCTACACTTATGGTGACGCATATAAACTCCCGGCTGTCAAGGAGGTTAATGGGTGTAGAAGCCTTTCAGATGCCAAGATGATGGGGGCTGATGTCAGGGTGGTTTACAGCTTCTTGGACGCGATAAGGGACGCAGCCAAGAACGATAAGCCCTCTGTGTTTTTAGCGGTTGGCTTCGAGACCACATGCCCCGCTTACGCCTCGGCCATTTCTAACAAGCTAGTCCCCACAAACTTATCGCTCATCGTGGCCGGGAGGCTGACACCACCGGCGGCAAGGTTTGCAGTAGAGAGGGTCGGGGCTGTCTCGGGTGTGATAGCCCCTGGGCACGTATCTACAATAACTGGCGCAGGCGTCTGGAGGTTCTTGCCAGAGGAGTTCGACATACCCACCGTGGTCTCTGGATTTGAGCCCCTCGACGTGCTGATAGCAATCACTCTTATCCTTAAACAGTTAGTGGAGGGCGAGCCTAAGCTCATGATAGAGTATTCTCGAACAGTGACGATGGGGGGGAATAGACATGCTAAGAAACTCCTCGCAGAAGTCTTCGACACGGTTGACGCTGCTTGGCGGGGAATCGGGTTCATCGAGAAGAGTGGCTACGCTCTTAAAGAAAACCTCAGCAGATACGACGCATTCAAATTGTACGGCATTAGGGAGCCGAGCAGGGAGGAGTGGCGACACGACCTCCTCCCGGGCTGCATGTGTGGGCAGGTGATACTGGGGGCGGCTAAGCCCACCGACTGCAGACTCTTCATGAAGAGATGTACACCCGGCACACCATACGGGCCCTGCATGGTCTCTGTTGAGGGGTCGTGTTCGATCTGGGCCCGGATGGGTGGCCGGGAGGCCATAGTAGAGGTGGTGTGACTTGTGTCTAGGAGTTTATGGTAGGGTGGTGAGGGTTGAGGGAGAGTTAGCAGTCGTTGACTTTGGAGGCGGGCTGACCAAGGATGCTCTTGTGGGCATAGAGGAGGTTAGAGGAGGAGACTACGTAGTTGTTCACGCAGGAATTATAGTCTCCCGACTCAGCGAGGAAGAATTTACGGAAGTTTTCCGATACGTCGAGGAGGCCGCTAAACAGTTAGCTCAGACTGAAAGTAGGGTGGCAGAATACTTGGAGAGTATGAAGATGAGGCTGGAGGAAAATCTCTCAGGACAAAAGTGAAGGCAGCTTGAGCAAGATCTCCCTCGCACACGGGTCTGGGGGGATAGAGACCTCCCAGCTACTAGCTAGGCTGATACTTAACAGGCTTCCCGAGTGGATGAAAACTCTCGATGGAGGCTTAGGCCTAGACTTCCCAGACGACTCGGCGGCAATACCAGTGGGCGGGGGCTACATCGTCACAACAATTGACGCCTACACTGTAAGCCCTATCTTTTTCCCCGGAGGAGACCTCGGTAAGCTGGCAGCCGCCGGCACTATAAACGACATCCTCATGCTGGGAGGCAAACCCATCGCTGTTCTAGACGCAATAGTTATCGAGGAGGGCACGAGTATGGACGACATCTCGAGGCTCGTTGAGTCAATGATCAGTGTTTTGCGGGAGGATAAGGTATGCCTCGTGGGGGGAGATATTAAGGTAATGCCGAGAGGGCAGCTAGACGGCATTTTAATAACCACCGCCGGAATAGGAGTCGCGTCGAGGATAATAGCCGATAGGAACATCAGGCCGGGCGACAAGATAATCATCTCGGGGACCATCGGTGAGCATGGGGCGGCGATCCTAGCTGCCCAACAGAGGATAAAGTCTGATGAGTTTAAGAGCGATGTATCACCCCTGACCAAGCTGATGCTCCCCTTAATCGAGGACTATGCCGAAGACATTCACGCGGCTAGGGACCCTACACGAGGTGGAGTCGCCATGGCGTTGAACGACTGGGCTAAGGGCTCCCAGACCATGATTGTGACGTATGAGTCGGAGCTACCAATAAGAGAGCCGGTGGTAAACCTCTGCGAGATGATGGGGGTAGACCCCTTGAACCTCGCCTCTGAAGGTACAGCACTACTAGCCGTGTCACCTGGTAAGGCGGAGGAAGTTCTGTGCCGGATGCATGATCTTGGATATAGGGAGGCTCGTATAATCGGCGAGGCTAGGGAGAGAACCTCTAGCTTTGGGCTGGTTGTACTAAAGACATTGATTGGGGGTGCGAGGATACTTGAGCCGCCCAGCGGAGAGTTGGTTCCACGTATCTGCTAAATGCTTGACACCACCGGTTATTTGCCACCGGCTGAGCGGGCCTTCTCCTCCTCCCTGAGCACTCTTCTCAAGACTTTTCCAACCATAGTTGTCGGTAGCTCCTTTCTAAACTCAACCTCCCTAATCGCCTTGTAGGGCGCGACACGCTCATTCACAAACTTCATAATCTCCTCCTCGGTTGCGGCCGCCCCCTCTTTCAAGACGACGAATGCCTTGGGGATCTCGCCTGCGACAGGGTCCGGCTTTCCCACCACTGCAGCAAGCTTCACGGCTGGGTGTTCGTAGAGTATATCCTCAAGCTCGCGTGGATAGACGCTGTATCCCTTATACTTGATCAGGTCCTTCTTCCGGTCGGTTATGTAGAAGTAGCCATCCTCATCCATCTTGGCGAGGTCACCTGTGTAGAGCCACCCGTCGCGGAGAACCATATTTGTTTCCTCAGGCCTCTTCCAATACCCCTTCATGACCTGTGGACCCTTCACCGCGAGTTCACCCACCTCCCCGACCGGCAGCTCTCTTGTTCCTGTCTCAGCATCCACTATCTTAGCATCTGTGCTAGGCCAAGGTATCCCTATTGATCCAACTTTGACGGTCTTCATCGTGGGATCTAGTGGGTTACAGTGTGTGACCGGGGCCGCCTCGGTTAAACCATACCCCTCCACTAACACCGCGCCCGTCAACTCCATAAACCTCTTCTGGACTTCGGGTGGGAGTGGAGCCGCACCCGAGATGCAGAATTTGACCGACCTGAGGTTGTATTTCATGACTTGAGGATGGCTGACTATCATTGCGTATAGCGTGGGGACGCCGGGGAATAGTGTGACTTTATACTTTTGAATCGACTTTAATACCTCTAGGACATCAAAGCGCGGCAGCATAACCATCGTCCCACCGGCGTAGATTGTAAAGTTCATGCTGACGGTCATGCCGTATATGTGGAAGAAGGGCAGAACGGCAAGGCCTACATCGGCACCCCTCTCAGCCCTTAGCCACGCCGCACATCCAACAGTGTTTGCTACGAGGTTCTCGTGTGTCAGCATGGCTCCCTTCGGCAGGCCTGTTGTACCACCAGTGTATTGCAGCACGGCTAGGTCCTCTTTGGGATTAATCTCGACTGTGGGTGGGTCTGGAGGAGTCTTCTCAACCAGCTCTTTGAAGAAGTAAATGTTTGGCCTCGTGGGAATCTTAGCGGTAGGTATCTTCTTAAGTAGGCTTCCGAGGACAGCCTTAACACTAGGCATATACTCGCCCAGCCTCGCCACCACGGCAAACTTGATCTGGGTCTTCTCCCACACCTTCTCAAACCTCGGGAAGAGGGCGTCAAGCAGGACGATAGCCCTAGCCTCTGAGTCTGTTAGCTGGAATTCGAGTTCTCTCTCAACGACCAGCGGGCTGATCCCCGACACTATACCTCCCAGCTTAAGAACAGCATAGTAGGCAATCACGAACTGTGGTGTGTTAGGGAGGTAAAGGGCGACTACATCGCCCTTCCTAATCCCCAGACGGTGCAGGGCAGTGGCGAAACGGTCTACAAGGTTGTTTAACTCGCCATACGAGATCCTTCTCCCGAAGAAGATGATGCAGGTCTTTGCTGGAAACTCCTTCGCACTCCTCTCCAAGAAAGTATGTAATGGAGCGTTCGGATAATCTATTGTCTTCGGAACACCCTCGGGCCAAAACTTAAACCAGGGCCTATCCAAGAAGCTGCTTTTTTCCTCCATACACCCCTGATATATTTTCCTTTATATAAAAACTTTTTATCCACTATAGAAATAGTTGAAAAAACGTGTATCGAGAAATCTTTATCCTGACAAATTCTTAAGCCGTGTTCACTCAACGCTTATATAACCCTAAGCCCGATATACTACATTGAGCCTTTATGGATTTTAGTCTTAGTGAGGAACAGTTAGAGATTAAGCGGGCAGTCAGAGAATTTTGTGAGAAGGAGTTTAAACCTGAGCTGGCGATGGAGCTGGATCAGAAGGAAGAGTTCCCTATGGAGCTGTATAGAAAGGCTTCGAGCCTGGGTTTTGTCGGCATCGCCATTCCTGAGCAATACGGTGGGCAGGGCTACGGATACCTTGAAGCCTGCCTAGTAATCGAGGAGATGTGTAGGGCGGACTCTTCCCTCGGCCTTGCAACTATGATTGGCTCTTTTGGAAGCGAGCTCATATTAGTGCATGGCACAGAGGAGCAGAAGGAGAAATACATCCCAAAGGTCGCAAGGGGGGAGTACATTTCGGCCGCGGCCTTTACAGAGCCTGCAAGGGGCAGCGACCTAACCAAGATGGACACGACCGCCGTCAAATATGGTGACGAGTGGAGGATAAACGGGACTAAGACTTTTATAACAAACGCGCCTATAGCAGATTTCATCATAGTCCTTTGCCAGACAGACACTAGGGTCAGGCCGACCTATCGTGGACAAACCCTCTTCGTAGTAGATAAGGGGACTCCAGGCCTTGAGGTGACGAAGCAGAAGAATAAGCTCGGCATAAGGTGTACTGCCACGGGAGAGGTCTCACTCAGGGATGTGAGGGTATCTGATGCGAACATTGTAGGACAGCTCAACCGCGGGTTCTACCACTCTCTAGAATTTTTCGACCGGAGCAGGACTATTGTAGCCGCCCAAGCGGTCGGAACAGCCCAAGGCGCGTTCGAGATAGCGCTTAAATATTCTAAGACTAGGGAGGCTTTCGGCCAGCCGATAGTGCAGTTCGAAGAGATTGGGTGCAGGCTCTCCGAGATCGCAACCAAGATAGAGGCGGCGAGGCTCCTCACATACAAGGCCGCCTCACTGATCGATAAGGGGGAGATGGATCCCATGATGACCTCGATGGCAAAGCTCTATGCAAGCAGGGTTGCTGTAGAGGCCACTGACGTAGCTATCCAGACACTTGGAGGCTACGGATACATGGGCGAGTACAGGGTTGAGAAATATTTCAGGGATGCGAAGATAACAGAGATATATGAGGGGACCTCAGAGATACAGAAACTCACAATATTGAAATATCTGCTGCAGAAATACTAGGATGTGATGAGGGTTGTCCCGGCTTTCTTATGAGACTATTAAACTAGAGCGGGAAGACCGCACAGCTTGGATAGTATTGAACAGGCCGCACAGGTTAAACGCGTTTAATGAGGACATGATTTTGGAGCTGCTTGACGCTTTAAACACTGTTGAGAACGACCCAGGGGTTAGGTGTATAGTTATCACGGGGGAGGGCGATAGGGCCTTCAGCGCTGGAGCCGATATCACAGCATTCCCCAAGGCCACTCCTACACTTGCGGAGGAGCTATCCCGCAAGGGGCAGAAGGTCTTCTCCACAATAGAGGAAATGTCTAAGCCAGTCATAGCGGCTATCAATGGATACGCCCTAGGAGGAGGACTTGAGCTAGCAATCTCATGTGACTTCAGGATAGCGTCTGAGCATGCTGAGCTAGGCTCCCCTGAGATAAACTTGGGAATCATACCGGGCTGGGGTGGGACCCAGAAGCTTGTGAGGCTCGTGGGGCTGAGGAATGCTAAGAGGTTAGTATTCCTTGGTGAGAGGATAAAGGCTGACGAGGCTCTCCGAATAGGTCTGGTGGACAAGGTGGTGCCTTTCGAGAACCTAAGGGATGAGACAATGTCCCTAGCAAAGAAGCTGTCCGATGGGCCCCCCATAGCGTTGAGATATGCCAAATATGCCCTCAACTTCGGCAGCCAAGTTCCACTAGAGGTGGGTTTGAGGCTGGAGTCTGCTCTGATGGCGCTGCTATTCTCAACGAATGATGTGAAGAGAGGGATTGAGGCTTTCATGTCGAGGTCTAAGCCAGAGTTTAAGGGTGACTAGGCACCAGGTTGAGAGATATGAGGCGAGTCGCAGTTATCGGTGTGGGACACAGCAAGTTTGGCGATAGGCAGGATGTCAACGTTAAAGAGCTCGCATTCGAGGCTGTTAAACCCGCCCTCGAGGATGCGGGACTAACTCCCAAGGACATACCGTATGTTACTGTAGGCTCTATTGGGGTCTGGTATGAGGAGCCCTTACCGGCCGTGGCTGTTGCCGAGTATTGTGGGCTGACTGGCGCAGGTCTCATGAGGGTTGAAGCTGCCTGTGCGACAGGCAGCGCTGCCGTATACTCTGCATATACGGCAATCGCTAGCGGCGCGGTGGATTTAGCTCTGGTGATCGGGGTTGAGAAGATGAGGGAGGTTGAGACTCCTCTGGCTGTCGAGTTGATTGGGCGCGCAGGCTCCTATCTATGGGAGTTCGAATACTTCGGCATGACCTTCCCGAGCTATTACGCACTATACGCCACGGCTTACATGAACAAGTATGGCGCAACGGAGGAGGACTTAGCACTAGTCGCTGTTAAAAATCACAAATACGCTGCCCTGAACCCGCTTGCACACTTCCAAAAAGAAATCAGCGTGGAGGATGTTTTATCATCCTACATGATTTCTTGGCCGCTTAAGCTCTATGACTGTTCCCCAATCACTGACGGGGGCGCGGCAATAGTCCTCGCATCGGAGGAGAAGGTGCGGGAGCTCAGGGTTGATACGCCAGTATGGATTGCTGGGGTTGGATACTCTTCAGGTTCTAGCACACTTTCCCAGAGAAGTGACTTCTTAGGTTTAGACGCTGCTGTGAAGGCCTCTCAAATGGCATACAAGATAGCTGGCGTCGAGCCGCATCAAATCGACTCAGCCAACGTGCATGACTGTTTCACGATAGCTGAGCTCTTAGCCTATGAGGACCTTGGATTCTGCAGAAGAGGCGGGGGAGTCAAGATGATTAGAGAGGGTGAGACCGAGATAGGCGGCAGGATTCCTGTCAACGTGGACGGGGGGTTGAAGGCGAAGGGGCATCCGATAGGTGCTACGGGTGTCTCTATGATAGTGGAGCAGACCAAGCAGCTGAGGGAGGAGGTTAAACCATCTGCGCGCCAAGCACCCATGAAGAACTACATAGCTCTAACACACAACGTCGGCGGGACCGGCCACTACTGCTATGTGACCGTCCTGAAGAGGTGAGAGAGGGCTTGTCAGGACTACCAGTAATCAAATCGCGCAAGCTGGAGATAACATACAATATCCCCATCAGCAAGACCGTCAGATTCTGGGAGGGTTTGAAGGAGGGTAAGATATTGGCGACGAGGTGTAGGAATTGTGGTAAGCTCCACTTCCCCCCAGCAGCGGACTGCGGCGAGTGCCTTTCCTCTGATATGGAGTGGGTCGGGCTGAGTGGGAGGGGAAGGCTTATTACTTATTCCCACGTTGTCGTCAGGCCTAAGAGCTTCCAGGAGGAGCAGCCCTATACAGTTGCTATTGCTGAGCTAGAGGAGGGTGTGAAGGTTCTTTCTTGGCTCACCGATGTGAAGAGGAAGGATATCAGGATCGGTATGGAGCTAAAGATGGTGCCACAGCAGCTCTCAGACGGTAGAATAGCCTATGTCTTTAAGCCGTTGACAGCAAGTGTGTAGTTAGGTGGTCAAACTAAGGCGTATATATTTATACACGTTTCTTTTTACTGTGGTGAGCATTATTGTCTTCTGAGATTAGGAAAGTGGCTGTTGTTGGCGCGGGGATGATGGGCCACGGCATAGCACAGGTTTTCGCCATGAGAGGCTATAGCGTGAATCTCCTTGACATTAGTGAGGATATTTTGAGGAAGGCGATGCAGAGTATAGAGTGGAGCTTAGGGAAGTTTGTCGAGAAGAAGAGGATTAGGAAAGAAGATGCCGATGCATCACTCTCGAGGATTAAGCCGACCATCTCCTACGAGGAGGCTGTCGGCGATGTTGACCTCGTCATCGAGGCCGTTCCTGAGAAGATGGATTTGAAGAAGAAGATATTCAGTAAAGTAGACAAGATTGCGCCCTCACACGCGATTCTTGTATCCAACACCTCCACCCTCAGCATAAGCGAGATGGGCGAGGCCACTGGAAGGCCTGACAAGGTAGCGGGCATGCACTGGTTTAACCCGCCCCAGCTCATGAACCTCATCGAGGTGATTAAGGGCGACAGGACCAGCCAAGAAACCGTCGACAAGGTAATCGCTCTGAGCAGAGCGCTGGGTAAGACCCCCATCCTATGTAAGAAGGATTCCCGCGGATTTATTGTAAACAGGGTCCTAGGCCAAGTCTTCAACGAGGCTTTCTGGGCCTACCATAGGGGCGAGGCAAGTATCGAGGGGATAGATGCATCCATCAAGTATACTGGAGGGTTCCCGATGGGCTGGTTTGAGCTCTGCGACTTCGTGGGACTAGACATTGCATATGAGGTTGGAAATGTGCTTTACCAGGCTTACGGTGATAGGTTTAAGCCCTGTCCAGAGGTTATTGAACCTCTCGTCAAGCAGGGGAGGCTAGGCCAAAAGGCAGGTGGAGGGTTTTATGATTGGTCGAAGGGAAGGCCCCGTATCCGCTTTGAGCTCTCCGACGAGTATGACGTGGAGAGGTCTTGGGCGGTGGCTACTAATGAGGCCGCCTGGCTTGTCTATGAAGATGTAGCCGACCCAGAGAGCATCGACACAGGAATGAAGCTAGGGACAGCCTGGCCGATGGGGCCGTGTGAATACGCCGACAAAAAGGGAATAGACCAAGTAGTTCAGAAGCTAGAGGAGCTCTACAAGAAATTTGGGATGGAGATGTATGCGCCCTGCCCCCTGCTAAAGGAATATCTCTCCAAAGGGTGGCTGGGAAAGAAAACTGGTAGAGGATTCTACCAGTACTGAGCAGCCCATTATTTCAGGCCCTTCACTTCCTTGATCTTTTTTATCAGGGCTGGGGTTATCTTGAAGAGGTCGTCAACCACGCCGTAGTGGGCTACGTTGAATATCGGCGCGCTAGGGTCTTTGTTTACTGCGATTATCAGCTGAGAGTTCATCATCCCCATAATGTGCTGGAATGCTCCGCTGATGCCGAGCGCGATGTAGAGTTTTGGTTTAACTGTCTTCCCCGAGGATCCAACCTGTCTGTCAGGTGAGAGCCAGCCCTTATCCACAATTGGCCGCGAACATGCAACTACACCGCCCAGCAGCTTTGCCAGCTCCTCTGCCATTGGTATGTTTGTCTTCTCACCTATCCCGCGCCCAACAGCAACTATGATATCTGCGGCCTCGATTGAAACTCCTGTCTCTGCTGGGACAACCAAGCCCCTGATCCTCTTCCTCGCTTCGCCCCCAAGCTCAGGCGGAGACACCCTTACTACAACGCCTCTCCCAGCGGCCTTGACGGGCCGAAATGCGCCAGGCCTTACAGTGACGATATAGCCTTCGGCCTCTCTGGCACTTACCTTGGCGTTAAGTTTCCCGCCGTACATTTGGCGTGTGGCGTGGAGACGCCCATCCTTGAACTCTACCTCGATGCAATCGGTGATAAGTGGGAGGCCTAGCTCTACAGCGAGCCTGGGCGCAAGGTCCATTCCCATGGAGGTGTGCCCCATAATCAGGACGCGGGGTCTCCTCTCCCTAATTATGTGGGATATGACGCGCTGATAGTTCTCGGAGTTGTATTGTGCGAGCCTCTCATTCTCAGCCAGCAGTACATTCTCGGAGTGCTCGGATAGCTGTTCCGCAGCCCTCTCAACACCCGCGCCGAGGACGAGCGCAGCTATTTTAGAGCCAGTCTCCTCGGCAAGCCTCCTCCCCGCCGCTAGGGCCTCGAATGTTACCTCTCTAACCTCACCACCCCTATGCTCTGCCAAGACAATGATCTCGCCCAACTATAACAACCCCCTCCCCTTCAAGACCTCGACGATTTTTGAAGCCACCTCCTCCGGGCCACCACTAACAAACTCGACACGCCTCTCAACCCGTGGAGCATATAGCTCCTCGACCCTTATCCAGGGCTCACTTACTTCCTCCAAGCTCAGTCCGAGGTCGTCGAGAGACATGATCCTAATCTCCCTCCTCATCGCCATCCTAATCCCGAGCACCGAGACATACCTCAGCTCGACAATGCCTGTCTGAACGGTGACCACAGCCGGCAAGTCCAGCTCTACAACCTCCTCAACCCCTCCCTCAAGCTCCCTGTTGACGACCGCGCGTCCATCAGTGATGTCGATCTTCTTCGCGAGGGTGGCGTGGGGGAGGTTTAGGTGCTGCGCTATGGCCGGTCCGGTTATGGCGTAGCCGTCGTCGTTTGCTTGGACCCCAGTGAGTATTAGGTCGAAGGGCATCTTCTTTGCGGCTGCTGAGAGGACTCTGGCGACTGTGAAGGGGTCATAGAGGTTGATTCTAGGGTCTCCTATTCTGACGGCCTTGTCGGCCCCCTTGGCTAGGCACCTCCTCAGGACCCTCTCAGCCTCTTCGCCGCCGATGGAAACAGCGGTCACACTCCCCCCGTGCTTCTCCCTCAACATGAGTGCGACCTCCAAAGCATAGTCATCCCACTCGTTGATGTCATAATTCAGGCCCCGCCTATCTATGTCCCTCCCACTGCTATCGACCCTCAGCTCGGCAGAGGATACGTCGGGAACGTACTTCACACACACTATAATGTCCAAAGCGAGTCACAACCCCGGCATGGCTACTGCCCGTGCCGACAGACCCATGCATTCCCAATCGATATAAACTTTAGATTATAGGCGGCTTGGATTTTATTCAGTCGAAACCGTTACCCCCATAGCCTCGAGCTTCTCGAGGAAGGGGTGGGGGTCTATGATGGCCTCAGGAGGAAATACACCCCTCTCCACTATCTGGTCTTTGAGGATTAGGTGTGCGCCTAGGGCGGCGGGGGCTGTGGTGAGTTTTCGCATCCTGTTAACCGATGCGTAGCTGACCCTCTTCTCACCTCTTTCGACAATCACTTTTACTCCGCTCAAAGCCACTCCACCAGTCCTAAACACGTCTTCTATTTTGTTGATAAACTTGGAGAGCCTCTCGACCCTCTGCTGGGTGGACGTTAACCCTAGCCTGACGAACAGCATCGCCAGACTGGTCTGCCACTCCGGTATCAGACACCCTCGAATAGTAACTCGCTTCATGACCCTCAAGTGGCTGGGTATGGTTAACGGTTCGGGATGCCCAACATAGTATAGCTTCAGCCTACCAACATCTGGAAACTCAAAGGTCAGCCCTGACGAGCCCGCCTTGACCGACGTCACCCTCCCGTCAAGAAACATGGGCACCTCACCGGTCATGGCGTGGAAAAGATGCATGACTACTGCCAGCCCCCTAGAGTCCGCAGCTGAGCCGAACCAGCCTATATCGACAGAGTCGGCCTCGCCCCCCAGTTTTTCAACCCCCATCTTGGCCAGTATGTTGGATAGACCCGGAGTCCACCCAAGCCCAGTCACATACGTCACGCCTTTCCTCGCGGCTTGATCGGAAAGTCTGAGGATCTGCTCAGCCGCGTCATGGTCGTCACAAAGGTCTATTCCGTTTTTGCCAGCATCTATTACCGTCTCCGCAATCGCATAGCCATACTTGTAGAAGGGGCCGACTGCGTTGACTACCACGTCATAATCCTTAACAACACTGGTTAACTCTTCCCTAGATGACGCATCCACCCTGACCACCCCCACCTCACCAATTTCCCTGAGTGATTGGGCTATACTCTGGGCCTTTGCCATGTTGATATCCCCGATATCGACCCGAGCCCCAAGCTTCACCAACTCCTCCACAACCCCACTCCCCATATCACCCGCACCGCCTAAGACTAAGACCGAGTCAACAGTCACTGTACCGTCACCGAGGTTCGAGCACCAATAGTACTTATAAGTCTTCGTAGGGACATTATTAATATACCCGCCTAATAATAAATACGGGCTGGTGATATGTTTGGCGAGACTATCTGGCGGAGAGATACTGGTTGAGTGTCTCCTGAAGGAAGGGGTGGAGTACGTCTTCGGAATTCCTGGAGACAGGTGTATTCCCTTCTACGACGCGATCTACAGGATAGGCTCCAAGCATGGCATGAGGTTTGTTATGACGCGGCATGAACAGGCCGCTGCGCACATGGCCGACGCATACTACCGCGTCACTGGGAAAGTAGCAGTCTGTACCGGGACAGTCGGTCCAGGGGCGGCGGACCTGGTGCCCGGTGTCTACGCCGCCTTTGCTGACAGCATACCTATGGTAATAATAACCGCACAGAACCAGAGCTTCAGGATCTACCCCGAGCACGGGAGTATGCAGTCGCTAGACCAGCACGGGCTATTCAAGCCCATAACCAAGTGGAGCGCCGTTATAAACCACATATCAAGGATTCCCGAACTGGTCCAGAGGGCATTCAGGGTGGCTATGACGGGTAGGCCGGGCCCCGTCCACCTAGACGTCCCATCCGACATCGTATTCAGCGAGATGGAGATTGAGCCGGAGAAGAGCATCCACCCATCCCACATGTATAGGCCCACCCATCCGATCCAAGCCGACACTGCCTTAGTCAGGGAGGCCGCCGCGATGATAGCCCACGCCAAGCTTCCACTGATACACGCTGGGGCAGGTGTGCTTAGGAGTGGGGCGTCTGAAGAGCTCAGGGCTCTGGCTGAGCTCCTGAAAGCGCCTGTCGTGACGAGTCTCTCGGGTAGGGGTGCGGTCCCAGAGGATTCGGAATATTGCCTAATACCTGGTAGTCCGGGAGCACTTGCTGCACAGTCCATGGCGGACGTCGTACTGCATGTGGGGGGGAAGCTGGGTGACACTGATATGTGGGGGCGTTCACCCCCTTGGGGGGAGGTGGGAGTTCAGAGGTGGATACAGATAGACATCGACCCCGAGATGATTGGTTTGAACAGGCCAGTTGACCTCGCAATAGTGGGCGACGCCAAGGCCGTTCTCCGCCAGCTGATTGAGGAGCTCCGGGCTATGCGTATCGAGCCTGTGAGAGACCTGTCGGAGTTTAGGAAGCTGACTGAGGAGTGGGAGAAGAGATTCCTCGAGATAGCACTTATGATCTCACACCCAATACACCCACTCAAGGTCGTCTACGAGGCTAGGAGATTCTTCCCGCGCGACGCGATCAGCGTGGTAGATGGAGGAAACACTGCAGTGTGGGCACACTACCTCAACAGAATCTACGAGCCCAACACCTTCCTATGGGCTGCGGACTCAGGCCACCTCGGCTCAGGCCTCCCCTACGCTATCGCAGCAAAAATCGCCAAGCCCGAGAGATCTGTCTACCTCCTATCCGGAGACGGCGCCTTCATGCTCAATGTGCAGGAGCTAGAGACGGCCGCGAGGCTCAAAGCCGAGATAGTCGCAATAGTCTTTAACGACACTCAGTGGGGCATGATAAAGGGTGCCCAGAAACTATACTTCGGCTCCAGATACATCGGTGTTGACTTTACGGATGTGCGGCACGACCTTATCGCAGAGGCGATGGGCTGTGTTGGAATACGTGTCGAGAGGGCGGAGGAGCTGAGAGGGGCGCTTGAGGAGGCGGCGACGGCTGGGAAGCCCGCCGTCGTGGACGTGAGGATTGACAGCGAGGCCAACCTGACCCCACCAGACCTAGAGACGCTTGCCGCCATCTGGCTGGAGGGCTGTGAGCCACCTGAGAGGGAGTATAAAGAAGAAGAGGTAGAGGCTAGGGCGCAGGCGTCGCGCTAATACTTCACGAGGACCTTTAGGGCCTTCTTCTTCTCGAAGAGCTCAAACCCCATAGGCACCTTCTCTAAGTCGACCTGATGCGATATTATCTTGCTCGGATCCATCCTTCCGCTGGCGACTAGTCTCGTTAGCCTCTCACCACTCCTTATCGGGTTGCCGATGGAGAAGATGACCCTCTTCTCGGTCAGCCACAGCCCACCAACAGGAATATTGTATTCTTGAAGATGGAAGCCGACAACCGAGACTGTGCCCTTTTTCCTCACCATGTCTATGGCAGTGCGCAGTGGTTCTACCGTCTTTCCCACAGCCTCTACGACGATATCAGCTCCTCGCCCATCAGTCATATTCCGAACCTCTTCAGCAGGGTCTACCTCCGATGCGTTAATCGTAGTGAAGCCGAGAGACTTAGCCATCTCTAGCCTCTCCTTTACCATATCGATAGCTATCACCTGAGAAGCCCCGAAGGCTGCGGCACACATACCGCTCAATAATCCGATCGGTCCACATCCCAAAATGGCTACTATGTCACCAGGATCCATACCTGCGTTAACCACTGCGTCGTGGCCTGTCGGAAGAGCATCACTCACCATAACCAGCTTTTCATCAGGAACATTCTCCGGAGCCTTAATCATCACGGTATCAGCGTATGGAACCCTGACAAGCTCTGCGAAGGCGCCGTCGAGGCTCTCACCATAGGCAGGGCCCATTCCGAAGATGTTCGTATTTTCACACTGGGTATGCAACTGTCTTTGACAAAACCAGCATCTCCCATCAGCAATCCAAGCAGATACAATTACCCTGTCACCCTCCCTGAAGCGCCTGACACCACTACCCACCTTCTCCACCACACCCATGAACTCATGCCCTAAAATCCCTCCAGGCACAACTGTCAGCGCGCCGGTGTAGACATGTAAGTCCGTTCCGCAGATAGCTGCCGCCGTAGGCCTCACTAATGCGTCTTCATCCAGCCTGATGGTGGGCTCCGGCGCCTCCTCGACTCTCACGTCAAAAGGACCATACCATTTAACTGCCCGCATAGAGACACCTCAAGCCAAGAACTCAGTAGGCACCTTCTTGATAGCGTTGACGAAGGCAGAGGAGGCCGCCGCATTAGAGAGGAGCTTGGCGACATTACCCTTAACCTTCAGCTGCCCGGTCATCACAGCCACCGTGGGGCTGAGCTTGCCTAGTGCTACTTTTTTCATGACATCATAAGATCCCGTTATCACTATGGGAGCCTCCTTCTCCTCCGCCCTCGACAATATCTCAAAACTGCGACACTTCCCGTGGTAGAGGTCAAGCCAAACCGCAACCTGTTCCGCCTTGAAGTACTCTTTAACCGCGGAGGGAAGACTAGTTATAGCCAGAATAATAGGATCCTCCCAGCTATGCGCTGCCGACTCATACTCCTTATCACTGTTCAAAATGTTTACAAAAGCCTCAATCCACTCCTTAGAACCGAAAATATAGCGCTCATTCACAAAACTAGGGAAATTTTGGCCCACATATAAGCTTTAACAACAAAACAGATATTCTAGCCACAAATATCATTCCCCTACCAGAGAAGCATGCTGCACCGACACTGGCCAACCCTTTTCGCGAGAGTCTCGCTAATGCGTCACAATCACTTATAAGTTAGAGAATTCGGAAAGGGTATCTGGAGAGCCCTTGTCCGCGGGTCTTGACGCACTATACTCCTTTCTACCCCCATCGGCATCTCTTATACCGATTGCTGTACTGGTCGTGGTGGCGCTAGCGCTGATCTTCATAGGTAGGAAGGTAGCGAAAGCCCTCGTCTTCATTGCGGGTGGTGTAGCGGTTGCCCTCATAACAGCAGCATTCCTCTACCCCTACTTAGGCGGCCTACTGACCCTGGTTGCGGCGATAGTGGGCTTCGCCTTGGGAGGCCTGATAGCCATCTTCATACTCAAGCTCGGTATTGGAGTAGCCCTCGGCATACTTGGATACAACATAGCATCTGGGCTTGGATCAAACACGGTCATCGGCATAGTGGTTGGCATTATACTGTTCGTTATAGGTGTGCTGCTCTCCGACAAAATCCTAGCGGTAACAACCGTCTTATTGGGAAGCCTCCTCCTCATCCAATCACTCAACACACTAGGCGTGCCGCTGCTCATCACCCTCACCTTTACAGCTTTATTGGCAGCTCTGGGCCTTTACACACAACTGCGAGGACGTAAGCCTTAAACCCCAACAGACGAATTCCGAGATTCTAGAAGATGTCGGCATTCTCCTTCAAGGCACGTTGCTCAAATCCTTGGCACAGCTAATTTGAACTTCGATTCTCTCTGGACGTCCATTACTCTAACTATCTGACAAATTGCTCTATCGCCGATGCCATCTCATCAGGCACCTCAAACATGGGAAAGTGGCTGTTTGCTTCTAACCGGAGCACATTGAACCAGGGATGTGAAGCCGCAAATTTCTGTTGAGCTACCAGATAGTTAGGATCGGGTGGCTGCGCGTACAGATGCAATACAGGCACGGGTGGATTCAGCAAAGAAAGAGCATGAAGAGGGCTTCCCGCCTCTGAATAGGATGAACTAATCTCCCTTGCTGCTCTCGCCCACATGTCAAAACCATACGATCCCATCTCTTGGTACACAAAGTTGATGAGCTTCTGATTGTCTACCCCCTGTAACCATTGTGAGAAGATCTGCTCCACCGTCTGCCGCCACTTATCTGGATCCTGCATCCCCTTCAGGGCTTCAAGAAAGGGCTGAGGTGCTTCGAGGACGATCCAGTCGACCAGTACAAGTTTTGGAATCTGTTTTCCCAATCTACGCCGCAACTCTATAGCAACCCAGCCACTGTGTGCAAGCGCGACTGGAATGACCTGCTTCGATCCGCTGGTCTTTATTACAGCTAAGGCATCTGATACTAATTCCCCGACACCAAAATCGCCCTTAGGCTTTCCTGATTCCCCATGCCCACGCCAGTCTAGGACAAGTGTACGCCTATGCACACTACAGCGTGGGGCTAAGTCTTGAAAGACGGATCGGTTAGCGCACCAGCCGGGCATAAAGAGCAGAGCAGGCTCTCCACTTCCCGTTTCATCATAGACGATTTCTACTCCTTCTGAAGTCACTTTCGGCACAGTCCCACCACATTTGAAGATGAACTCAAAACAGGGTATTGAAAATTATACACCTTAATATAAAGATAAACCATCTACCCATTTGTAAAAGGTGTTATAAGGAAGACTCCCCACGAACCTATGCGTCTCAGCTCTATTCCAAACATATCGGCCATTACCCTCAAGACCTCTATACCCGGGATTTATAATTAGACGAAAAAGGAGGGGACTTCAGGATTATCTTCGATGACGTGGCAACTGGTAGCAGTCGGCTAACCATTTTTTCTTTTAATTCAGGGCTAATTCTGTCCCATATGGTGTGGCAGTTAGAAAGCGGGCCCGGCGGGATTTGAACCCGCGACCTCCGGGTTAAAAGCCCGTCGCTCTTCCTGCCTGAGCTACGGGCCCACATATTCTGGTTTGGTATTCCGTGGATTTAACGTTATGTGGATGTGTTGGAGGGTTATGTTGGGGTCGCGGCCTCTCCGTTCCTTATCATGGGGGTTTTGAGGAGGTGTTTTATATGGTGGTGTTTGTCTTCTGCATAGACGGTTGGTGAAGGTCCCGCTAGCTCCTCCGCGAGGAATGGATGACATCCTCCCAGAGGAGATTCCTTTGCATAGGAGTCTCGTGGAGACTGTGAGGCTTCTTTTCAGGCTATATGGGTATAGGGAGGTTGAGACTCCTCCTGTCGAATATTATGAACTCTTCGCAGCCAAGTCGGGTGAGGAGATTCTCAGCCACATGTATGTCTTCGAAGACGCCCATGGCCGCCGGCTTGCCCTAAGACCCGAGATGACCGCTCCTATTGCGCGGCTGGTTGCCGGTAAGCTGAGTAGGAGTCCACAGCCCATCAGGCTGGGATACGTTGCGGATTGTTATAGACTGGATGAGCCTCAGTGGGGGAGGAGGCGGAGATTCTACCATGGCGGCTTCGAGATCTTCGGTTCGAGGCAGCCTGCCACTGATGCAGAGTGTATGGTCATTTTTGACGACTTCCTAAGGAGGGTTGGCGTCAAGGACTATTACTTCAAAGTGGGGCACGTGGGCGTTCAGAGGGCTATCATGTCAGCCGCCGGCATCGCGGACGAGGATCAAGACACAGTTCTAGGACTCCTCGATAAGGGCAGGGTGGATGAGGCTGAAGAAAAAGTCAGTAAACTAGCTAAGAACAAGGAGGAGGCGTCGCTCTTCAAAGAAGTGGCCGCGCATCCACCTGGTCCAGCAATAGAGACTATAGACGAGCTAGAGGTGAAGCTAGCCAAAGTTGAGAGGGCGGCCGCGGAGCTGGAGAACTTGAGAAAAATTATAAACTTGACGTCACAGATTATCGAGCCCTCCAAGATCATATACTACCCGGGCTTCGCGAGGGGGCTCTCATACTACACCGGCTTTATCTTCGAGGCCTATGGACAGGGTGCCGAGGTAGCCTTAGGTGGTGGAGGGCGCTATGATGACCTGGTTTCCCTGTTCGGTGGCCAGGAGATACCAGGTGTGGGCTTCGCAATAGGTTTAACAAGGATTATGCAGTATCTAACAGACAAGTTGATGGTTAAGCCTCCGCTCGACTCTCCACTAGCATTCATAGTGCCACTAGCTGAGGAGTCTGTAGAGTTTGCATTCAAGACCGCCTACGAGTTCAGGAGGGCGGGTGTACCAACAGAGCTGGAGCCGACAGTTTACAGTGCCTCGGAGGCGATACGCAAGGCCGAGAGACGGGGTGCAAGGTTCCTCGTATTAATTGGGAGGCGTGAAGCTGAGAAGAACATTGTGAGTGTGAGAGACTTAGAGGGGAGGTTTCAGGAGGAGTGGCGTGTAGAAGAGATATATGAGCGGTCTGAGTCTCTTCTAGCTAGGACTAGGATAGGGTCATGAACTCCATCCTTGCCCTAGAGATAGTCATTGTAATCTCTACACTCTCTCTACTCTCCTATAAGTTGCGGATACTCGACATTTACGGCACTCTACTCGCTGCATTTATTGGAGGAATAGTCTACGTCACGGTGGGTAGAGTCGGTATATTCCTCTTGACTGTCTTCGTTGTGGTAGCAGGTATCTTCACGAAGCTGGGCTATGATAGGAAGAGCTTGATTGGCGCTGCTGAGCCTAGGAAGGGACTGAGGGGGTGGCGGAATGTGATGGGGAACGGCCTAGTCGCCGCGGGCTCTGCGATCGCTTACGCTCTAATCCCGCAATACTCCGAGGTCGTTCTAAGCGGCTACATAGGGGCGATAGCAGCCGTCTTCGCCGACACAATGGCAACAGAGATAGGCCTACTCCAGAAGAGAGATCCAATACTCATCATAGGCTTCAGGCGAGTAAACCCAGGGACCCCAGGAGGAGTATCCTTGCTTGGGTACCTGGGCGCTCTATTCTCAGCGCTTATACTGATTGCGGCCTACCTCTCTTTGAGAGGATCCAACCCCCTCTCCCCCCAAATGGTGGGGGTAGCCGTTATCGCTGCAAGTCTAGTGGGGACTACAGTAGATAGCATTATTGGCCAGCTACTACAGGGGCTGTACAGATGTGGGGCATGTGGAAAAATTACGGAGTTAAGGACGCACTGCGGAAAACCGGCTAGACTGATTAAGGGTTACAGACTATTGGACAACCATGCTGTGAACATTCTATGCAGTCTGTGCGGGGCTGTTGTTGGTGCTGCTGTCACCCTGCTTTTTTATAGTACTGTTTAATGAACTCTGGCTTAATCTTTGTTAGACTGTCTTCGGGGAGTGTGCTCAATATCTCCCAAGCAATAGATAGTGACTCGTCGAGGGACCTGTTTTCATCGACTCCCTGTCTCAGGAAGCGGTTCTCGAATAGGTCGCCGAACTCGATTAGCTTTATGTCTTGGGCTGAAAGGCTGGACTTGCCCACTATCTCCGCCAGTGATCTGAGCTGGACGGCCCTAGAGTATGAGGCGTAGAGCTGGTTTGAGACGTCTCCATGGTCTGGCCGCGTCTTCTTAGGGGCGATAACACCTGGGCCCATGAGCCTTGAAAGACTCATCAAAACGTTGATCGGCGGGTAGATACCCTTCCTGTGTAGGTCCCTGCTCAGAACTATTTGTCCCTCAGTGATGTAGCCGGTTAAGTCCGGTACAGGGTGTGTAATGTCATCACTGGGCATGGTGAGTATGGGCATCTGCGTTATCGTGCCCTTCTTTCCTTTAATCCTGCCCGCCCTCTCGTAGATGGAGGCTAAGTCGCTATACATGTACCCCGGGTAGCCCTTCCTCCCAGGAACCTCCTCTCGCGCAGCGCTAATCTCCCTAAGCGCCTCACAGTAATTCGTCATATCCGTGATAATTACCAAGATGTTATAGTCCCTTTCAAAGGCTAGAAACTCGGCCAAGGTGAGAGCTACACGCGGGGTTATAATCCTCTCAACGGCGGGGTCGTCGGCTAGGTTTAGGAAGAGGGCAGACCTCCCCATTGCTCCGCTCTCCTCTAGGCTTCGCCTGAAAAAGCGGGCCTCATCGTTCTGGACACCGAGGGCCGCGAAGATTACGGCGAACTCCTCCTCCTTACCTGGGACTACTGCCTGCCGAGCAATTTGGGCCGCAAGTATGTTGTGGGTTAGGCCAGGTCCGCTGAATACCGGTAGCTTCTGCCCCCTGACGAGGCTGTTCATCACATCGATTGCGGAGATGCCAGTCTGGATGAAGTCGCTCGGATATTCGCGCTGCTCCGGATTGATTGGTTCGCCGCTGACGTCTCTGTAGTCCTCGGCAGGTGGTGGAGGGAGGCCGTCTATAGGCCTACCCAATCCGTCGAAGACTCTGCCTAGGAGCTCCTCGGAGACGCCGAGCTTCATTGTATCTCCGAGGAATCTCGCCTTGATCCCCTCAATAGAGAGGCCGCTCGTACCCTCGAACACCTGCACCACAGCCTTACCCTCCCCCACCTCCAGTACACGCCCCAGCCTCGTCTCCCCACTAGGCGTCTCGACCTCGACCAGCTCGTCATAGGCAACTCTCGTTACACGGTCCACAACCAGTAGAGGGCCGCGGATCTCCCGTACTGTTGTATACTCTACCCCTCCTCCTGTCCTACTTCTTCTCATCCATGCTTGAGACATGCTGCCTGTTAAAAAACCCTCAGTGATTCTGGAAGTTTGCAAAATACTTATTGAAGCTGCTTCCGCTCTAATTTGGATGTCGGTTTCGTTTGGGCGGGGGTATCTCAGGACCCGCCTAGAGCTGATACGGTTGAGGAGGTCTGTGAGGACGGCTCAGAGGGTCTACAGGATTCTTGAGGATAAGAGGGATGTGCTGATCTCTCGCCTGAACGAGCTGGTCGAGGAGGCCCAGGAGCTGAGGAACAGGGCTCTCTCAAACCTCTCCGAGTCCTACAGGCACCTGCTCTCAGCCTACATGGAGCTGGGCCCACAGAGAATCGAGTCTATAGCGGGCACGCTTCCCGAGACAGTCAGCATAAGCATGGATACCTTCACAATGATGGGCATATCCCTCGTGACTCTCAATGCCCAGAATGAGGGGTCGGGGCTCTTATACGGCTTTGGAGACACGTCGATAAGCCTAGACGAGGCTGCTAGAAAGATTAGAAGGGTGATTACAGATATCTGTAAGGCGGCTGCAACCGAGAACAACATCTTCAGGGTTGCGAACGAGCTTAGAAAGACCCAACGCCTCCTAAACGCCCTCGAATACATAATCATACCCAGGTATGAAGAGGCTATCAAGACCATCTCAATGACGCTTGAGGAGGCGGACAGGGACTATTTTGTAAAGCTCAAGCACATTAAGAAGGTCTTGGAAAGGAAGGCCGCTGGTCAAAGCTTAATAGAAGCAGGATCAGAGGTGAGGCAGAGTTGAGTATTGAGGAGAAGGTAAAGGCGGTTATTAGAGAGTGCGAGAAGAAAATTAGGAACCGCACAGCCCAGTTGGCTGCCGAAGTTGAGAAGGACGCATGGAGCGTTTTGGAGAGGGTTTTATCCCAGGCTAAGCGCAAAGAGGAGAAGCGGGGCTAAAACCGTTTTTAGGCCTGGACCTTTGAGCCGCGCCTCCTCTTATGTAGGTAAGCTGTTGCAGAGGCCGTAATTCCCAGCTGGCTTAGGACTAGCGCTGTGAAGGCCCAGAGGCTGAAGAGATAGGCCGCGAACTCTGTATATGCCAGCCAAAATGCTGGAGCCGTGAGTATGTCGCCCAGCAGTAAAACAGTCTTAAAAATCCTCCAGAATAGTGTGAGCCTAAGCACGGAATTCCTGTCCGTAAAGACGGCATCAAGAGCAATGGAGTCCATTATTGTTAGAGGTATCAACGGGTATGCGTGTTCTGGAGCAGCAGTCCATAGCTCGGCGTCAGTCACCAACAAGACTAGGCTGAAGAGTATGGGTAGGCATAGAAAGAGCTTAAGAGTAGTATTCCTCAAAAGACCTCTACTCCTCCAGCACTATTATCGTTCCCCCCGCCCTCTCTCCCTGTGGCTCCGACCGAAAGGAGGGGTGACGCTGCAGTAATACTCGAAAGTGCCCGAACGGTTAGCTACAGACTCTAACACCCGTGTTTCACCCCGCTAGTGAGAAGTTGTGTACAGTTGGGCCTAAGCCATTACCCACTAGGGTGGACCTGACGCGGTCGCCAGCACTCACAGTGAGGGTGGGCCCACCACGTGAAGCGTTAAAACCGTAGTCCCATAGATATAGTGAGGTTGGCTTGACGGTGTGGTGGTGATAAGGAGCAGTATTGCTGCGACGATTAATACACTTACAATGACATTAATGACTATATGGCTGCGACGCATGTATTGCTTCTGAGTGTATTTTCTTTAAGTATTGCTGGGCATGCCACATCCGTTACCGTGACCCGGCAACACGCCCAGGTGTAAATCGTGTAGTTTTTTATTCATGCGTGCTAGCCACACTATAGTGTTTGTTTAAGATTAAAAGGGCATACGACAAGCCCGCAAAGGATGACGGGTACAGAGTCTTAGTAGACAGGATTTGGCCTAGGGGTTTGAGTAAGGAGTCCGCACGTATTGACCTTTGGATGCGAGAAATAGCCCCAAGCACAGGGCTTAGAAAATGGTTTGGACACGATCCGTCCAAATGGCCTGTCTTCAAGGCTCGATACGAAAAAGAGCTCGACTCCAAGTCAGCGTTCATTGAGGACCTACTCAACCTGGAAAAGATGCACGGGGTAGTAACTCTATTATACGGGGCGAGGGACACAGAACATAACAATGCAGTGGTGCTGAAGGAATATCTTGAAACCCGCAAGAAGGGCGGGTCTTGAGTAATCTATCTGCCCCTTACTAGTATGTCCTTTCGGCAGGCTTATACTTCGTGATTATCACTTCCTTGTAGGCGAGCTCGAGACCATCAGCCTTCTTGTATACGAGTATGTGGTTGAGCCAGTTTTGGTCGTCCCTCTGCGGATAGTCGACCCTCGCATGCGCACCCCTGCTCTCTCTCCTATGAATGGCTGCCGCACCAATTACCTCGCATACATCAAACATACAGTCTATCTCAAGCACGTTCACGAGATTTGTGTTATAGTATCTGCTCTTATCCTCTACACCCAGCTCCGCCTGTTGCCTTAAGGCCCCGAGCTTCCTCAGACCTTCCTCCATAATGCTAGCCTCTCTATAGACGTGAAAGTGCCTCTCCATCAGGGCTTGGATCTCCTTTTTGATGTTGTATGGGTTGACGCGTGGTGCTGGGCCGAGGAGTTTGTCGTAGATCCTCTTCTCTTCCTGGTCTATTTCGCTCTTCGGTGGCTCTACCGCTGGATGTGTTAGGGCAAACCTCGCGGCCTGCTCGCCCGTTATTCTCCCCCAGACGAGGCACTCGCTAGTAGAGTTTGAACCCAGCCTGTTTGCCCCATTCATGGAGGTGCAGGCAACCTCTCCGGCTGCCCATAGGCCAGGCAGCTCGGTTGCTCCGTCTATGTTCGCGTCTACGCCGCCCATGTAGTAGTGGGCCACAGGCCTGACAGGTATGGGCTCGTTTATTGGGTCGATTCCCGCGTTCCGTAAACATATCTCACGTATGCTTGTAAGTCTTGTCTTTATCACTTCGGGGTCTATAACCGTGAGGTCAAGGAGGAGATAGTCCTCGCCATCCTCGGTTTTGAGCCCTCTCCCTTCACGTATCTCGGTTATCATGGCTCTGGAAACAATGTCCCTTGGCGCTAAATCTTTAGCCTTGGGAGCGTATCTCTCCATAAACCTCTCCCCATCTTTGTTTCTGAGGATTCCTCCCTCGCCGCGGGCTGCTTCGGTTATGAGTATTCCGCTCGGTACAAGGCCCGTTGGGTGAAACTGGACAAACTCCATATCCCTTAACGGTATTCCGGCGCGATAGGCTATAGCGTATCCGTCGGGCGTCGAGCTGTGACCGAAGGTCGCGAAGCTGTAGATCCTCCCAGCACCTCCTGTTGCGAGGATACCGGCCTTAGCGTTAAAGACAGCCAGCTCTCCATTCTTGAGACTCATCGCGACTATCCCCGCGAAGCGGCCATTATTCCTGAGAATCTTAGTGACGATCCACTCATCATAGAAGACTATCTCATCGAATCTTAGACACGTGTCATATAGTGTGCTCATCTCATAGAATCCTACCTTGTCCTCGGCGTAGCATGCCCGCGGATAGCTCTGCCCCCCAAAATGCCTCTGAGCTATCTTCCCATCCTTCCGCCTAGCCCAGGGCATTCCCCAATGCTCCAGCTGAATGATCTCCTTAGGTGCGAGAGTTACGAACCTCTCAACCACATCTTGGTCGGCGAGGAAGTCACTCCCCTTCACGGTATCCCACATATGCGACTCTAGAGAGTCACCCTCCTCTGGATAGAGAACAGCGGCCGTACCGCCCTCAGCCGAGACGCTGTGGGACCTCATGGGCTGCGTCTTCGTTACCACCGCAACCGAGAGGCGGCCGCGACCAGTCTTCGCAGCCTCGATGGCGGCTCTCAGGCCAGCTAGTCCCGAGCCCATCACGACAACGTCACATGTGATTTTCTCCAGATGACACCACCCTCAAACCAATATGGTTAGAGCAGGTAATGGATTTTTATATGTTCCCGCATGACCTCGGGGTATGGCGTTGTGAAACCGCAGTGCGGGCATATTTCAGGCCTCACCGAGTTCTTATTAACCTGTTCGAGGATTTCTGCAACCCGCTCACTTGATAGCGCCCTTATCGTTATCGTATCCTCGTCAACCTCAATGACATAGTCGCCGGCCATCCCAAGCTTGTCCAAAGTCCTCTTCAGCTCATTGACGAGTGAGGCCACGTTCAGGTAGTAGTCGCTTAATTCGGATAAGTCTATCACTACGTCCCTCTCCCGTGGCAGAGCCAATACCCCTAGGCCCGACAGAAACTCGGAGAGTTCAAAAGCTATTACGCTGGACAGAGGCTCCAAGCCCACGAGCTTCACTTTAATCATCTTCAACCAAGTCACCTTAGGAGGGCGCTGGTCGCCGATCCTTTTGCGATTCTAACCCTGTTCACCCCGCCTATCATCTCGATGTAGTCTCCCACGCTTTTGGGGACGTATCTTCGCCAGTCCCCACCTTCAACCATAAGGGTTCTGATCTTTGTGGCGTTTAGCGTCTCCCTTTCGTATAGTTTTGCCTCTCTGGTCTTGATGTTCTGCTCCTCCAGTAGAAGCCTTACGAAGGGGTTGTTCGTGTATGCCACATCGAATCTCGGACACATGGACTTGAGTCTCGCAACCCAGAGTGGGTGTTCCCCGATATCTGGGACAGTCACCGTGATGATCCTTGAAAGGTCTTGGCCATCCTCCGCCAGCGCCAGCCTAATCATCTCTATCCGCTCGCCAGCAGTGAAGGGGTTGTCGAAGGTGTGGCTGAACTGGCTGCTCCCTATCGCAATTATGGCTTCATCAAACCCTTCTAGTATCCCTTTGACAGCAGAAAGGTGGCCTAGGTGAAAGGGCTGGAATCTCCCTACCAAAACCCCCCTACGGACACTCCTATAGCTCAGACCTGAACCCACCTACCCCTGGGCTAACACTCTCATAAGCCTTTAATGAATGTTTTGTATGAATCATTAGGTACTGTCAAGAGGTACTACTACACTCCTTCTCTATGGGTTTTGAGTAGAAGGATTGTATGACAGAGATATCTAAGTAAGACTCTCCTTAAGAATGCTAACTCACTCAATATAAACTTCCTTCCAGAAGCTATACAGCTATTATCGCCCCAGAGTCTACGCCTTAGCAGGCCATATGCATAACCTCAGAGCAATATATCTTCGTAGCAATCTCTTCTACAATAATTCTCATCTTAGTCTCCTTCTGTGTCTGGCGTCTGAAACATAATCTAATAGAACGTAGCAGGACCGATAATATATAAACCCCAACCACACATTGTTCCAACGAACCTATGTACGTTTTTAGCATCCATCGTTTAATTCTTTGTCTACAAGCATCTTAAAGAAAAGAAAAAGGAGGTGAAAGATGGCCTCCGACCTAGAAGCATTTAGGAGAACCATATAAAGACCTAGCACCACACTACATACCGCTGAGAGCCAAACCAGCTCGAGGCACCTGAATATCTAATACTAGGTCTTTATATGGTTCTCTTCTCTACCGTCAGGCCGACCACTTGGGGGCTGTTGACTGTTTTTAGTATGAGCTGCTTGTTGTTATGGAGATAGTCAGCGCGGGCAACCACGTCCGACATTTCATATTAAGAGTGAGATGAGGTATAAAATTTTTCTCACACTAGGCCGAAAGTGTACGCGCAGGCCATTGGGTGAAAAATGGCTTGTGTATATGGTCCTAAGCGGTTATATATGATACTAGTCAAGCTAAGGTTGAAAGGTTGATGTGTGGTGAAAGTCCGAAGAGAGTGGGGTCAGCCCTTAGAGGTGGACATGTGGTCTATGGAGCAGGCCAAGGAAGGGGAGAGTGTGGTGGTATAAAGGGGGTCAACATTTTCTAATATAGGCGTTAGGGCGAAGAATATTGGGAGAGTGTTCCGCGCCAGGGGAGGAGCGACTTAAGAATCTTCTCATAGTCCCCTTCGTGGAATCCTACATGTGCGAGTAGGGACTTTTCAATATCTTCTCCCTCCTACCAACCTTTCTTGCCACGCTGT
>JAVYLC010000017.1:23335-30746 GCA_038741355.1 Nitrososphaerota archaeon | reverse complement strand
TGGGCTTTAGGAGGAGGGTAGAGACATTCGGAAGGAGGAACACAATAGAGTCTTGGTTCAGCAAGCTCAAGAGAAGAATAAAACAGTTCAACACATGCTTCCCAACACATAGGCCGAAGGTATCAGAGAAGTGGATAAGGGCATGGGTGACCTTAAGTTGACAGTCCCGCCAAAAATCCCCAAAGCCTTATAAAGAGGATAATACCTCCTCTTAGCCTTAAACGATGGCCCCTGAGCATCTATATATTCCACCACGGTACTGTCAACCAAGTATTACACCTGCTTCTGCCTTGGTTTTGAGTGGTGTGTTGTGTGTGGGGGCTATGGCTGTGGCTGTGAAGAGTAGGGAGGCATAAGCCTTAATCAAAGGGGCTGTAGTTGTGGAGCCTGAAGAGCCTAGACATATAATCAACGATATAATCGAAGATGTCCATGAATGGGAGAGCTACACCTCAGGCCATAGGCCTTTCCGAAAGACTTTAAAAGTTAACAATACCGCTTGATGGTGGTGTAGCATAGACGGGTGAGCGCTTCTCTAACGGTAATCTTCCTGAGGATAAGTTCAGGGAGAGAGTCATTTTGCTCAGAAGGTTTCTGCCTCATATAGAGTGGACATGGCCGAGCGAGGTTAAGACCAAGATAACGGACTACTTAGCAGACCATGTAGAGTATGAATGTCCAAAATGTAAGGAGGTATTTTACCATATAGAATGGAGGGCCCAGTACTATTAACAGGAGGGGCAGGATTGCTAGGAAGCCACATCCTAGACAGACTCCTCAACCAGAAAGTAGAGACGGTCAATAAGATAGGAGGACAGACGACCCTACTGAGGAGCAATATTTGCAAGAAGAAAAATGGGCCGCCACACATTATGCAAATAAATTCAAAAAGGCAGACCATTCCCCATGGCCGAGAATAGAGCTGATGACCATCCCTCAGAGAATACATACATAAAAGACGACGTGATTAATGATGTTAAGTCTTTTCACATCGAAGACCGGGGAAGGGAGGCGCTCTGGTGAGGATAGGATAAGGTATTTTTCAAAGGCTGTGATTTTGAGAGACACTTGTTTAACAAAATTGGTTAAAGGCGTCCATTTTTAGAAGAAAGTTCAGAGTCGTTGAATCTTTTCACAAATTCGGTTAATACAATCAGCGTGAGTCAGGATAGTCTCTGTGTGTAAAAATGTATGAAAAAATATTTAAGTGAAGAGTTGGCGTTAAATAAAGTGTTCACTAATGTTCGCGCATGACGGGGCAGTCTAGAAGAGACTTTCTAAAAACAGCTTCAACAGTCCTTTTAACAGTAGCTGTCAGCCCAACACCAGCAGCTAAACAAAAAACCGCCAAAAGATATGCGATGTTGATTGATGTTGAGAAATGCTATGGGTGCATGGCCTGCGTAGTCGCATGCGCAGCGGAGAACAATGTCCCACTCGGAAACTTCAGGACATGGATAGAGTATCTGGAAAAACCAGACGGGACCAGGATCTTCATACCTAAGCAGTGCAACCACTGTGAGGACCCGCCATGCGTGCCCCCATGCCCAACCGGGGCAACGTTTAAGACGGCTGCCGGCCTCGTCCTAGTGAACGACGAGTTCTGCATTGGATGCGGTGCGTGTGTTAAGGGCTGCCCTTATGGTGCGCGGTTCATCAACCCGGTTAAGGGGGTTGCGGACAAATGTACCTTCTGCGATCATCGTCTCAGGTATGGTCTTCTCCCTGCTTGTGTAGAAGCCTGTCCCACAGGCGCGAGAATTTTCGGCCTTCTCGGCGAGGAGAATGAGTTTACAGAGATTGTAAATAACAGACTGACTCAGGTGCTGAAACCATACACCGGAGCTAAGCCCCAGATATACTATTTGGATTTGCCTGACGAGGTGAACAGGTGAGGTGCTGCCGGGATACTATTATCCAAACGAGGCGGCTGAGCCGCTTCTCTGGCATCCTGTCCTGTTTGCATACACATTGTTGATATCTGGAGCCGACCTCCTTATTCTAGCATCTTTAGCATATTTATCAGGCTCTCTCAGAAAAGCCATCCCCTTGATGACGATGCTCGGTATAGGCTTCTTCGCGGTAGTGCTTCTAGGACCCTTGGCAGATCTCCGCTCAGCCCATAGGGCGGTTCTGATATTCACGACGCCACATCTCTCACCTACCACTACAAACCCAGGCCTCTCATTGATAGCCCTCCAATCATGGATCTGGATTATAGCGTTAATCCTGTCAATAATATTCGCGGTCCTCACTTTCTCCTACTACTCTTACCAGGCATCACTGACAATTATCGGTGTAAAAAAGAGAATATACCAGTTTTTCAGCCTAGGTATAACTACTCTCGAGAAATACCGCAAGGTCGAGCCTGCGGCTAAAGCGGTTGCGGTTGCGATGCTTGTGCCTCTTACGCTGTGGGGAATCTATCCGGCCTCGATGCTTCTCACCCAGACATGGAACCCTGTGTGGAGAGGGTGGCCGCTGCTTTTAGTAATCTATTTCGCAGACACATTCGTCGTGGCTACAGCGGTTTTCATACTTGTCTACTATCTTTGGAGGTTTAAGTCTTTGGAGAGTGAAGTCCTCATACCTATTCTGAAGATACATGCGGCGGGCTCGCTCTCAGTGGCTGCGTTGACAGGGTTGCAGATGGCTGTCTGGTGGTTTTGGTCGCCCTCCATGGCGGAAATGGTAACGCCGCTCACACCCCTCTTTTACGCCGTAATAGCGCTACTTCTGACATCATTCTTCCTCTCACTACTTTCTATTCGATACCCCCTCATCAGCATAGCAGTGTCATTAGCAGCCTTTATCGGAACATTCACCAATAAGTGGAACATTCTCGTTAACGCCCAGCTCATATCTAAAACCGGGCTTGCATTCTTCGAAGCGGAGCTTCATGGCCTATGGTTTTTGGAAATGATTGCTCCGATAGCGGCAGGCGTAGGTCTCTTCATCTTGCTCTCGATTATTTTCCCGTTAGAGGTGAGGGAGAGTGGTCAGTAGAAGGACGACTGTTAAAGGCGTCATAGGTGTAGCATCGCTAGGCGTATTCCTCGCAGGCTACTGGAACACGATTGAAAGAGTAATAAAACCGTCAACTATGCTTTACAAACCCGACAAAATCGCGGGGACAGGCGTCAGATATGTGTACTCATCGTGTCTAGGCTGTAACGTTAGGTGTGGGATAAGAGTCAGGGTAGCGGTCTACGACGGCGTCGAGGTAATAGACAGGATTGAAGGCAACCCATACCACCCATACAACAGATATGTATCCGCTGAGCATCAACTCAGCCGATACGACCCTCTAAACTACAACACACCCGCACACGAGTCTCTCAAAGTAGCAGGTACCCTCTGCCCGCGAGGCCAAGATGGAATACACTATGTCTACGACCCCTACAGGATTGTTAAGCCGTTGAAGAGGGCTGGGCCGAGGGGTAGTGGAAGATGGAAGGAGATAAGCTGGGAGCAGCTTGTCAAGGAGGTTGTAGAGGGCGGGATTATAGAGGAGACTGGCGAGAGGCTTCCAGGCCTTAAGGAGTTATTCGTCTATGGAAGGTTAAGGGACGCTGGGTTCGAAAATCCCAACGAGGTATTAGCGGGCATCAAGAAGGACGTCGATGAGATAATGGCAAAGGCCGCTGACAAAAAAGTGAGAGCAGAGGAGTTAGAGACTCTATTGTCCACGTTTAAGGAGAAATGGGCCAGAATACTGGGTGAAAAAGGTCTTAAGCTTGAGGACATTTTAGTAGACCCTGATAACCCTGACTTCGGCACAAAGGCCAACATGCTTGTCTTTATGAGGGGAAGAGGACAGGACAACGCAGATGTTTTTACCAACAGATTTGTAACCGCCTTTGGATCAGTAAACTGGCTGCGCCACACATCCTCATGCCAGCTGGCCTTTTACGCAGGCAACTACCTCTGGTCGGGCTACTATGACATAAACCCTGACGCGAGGGGGGCGAAAGTCATAATAATGGCGGGTGCGGCGATGGGGAGAATCCATCCGGGAGCTACTGGGCAGGGGCTCCTCATCGAGAGGGCTGCGGAGGGAGAGCTAAAAGTTTACTATGTCAACCCCTTGTCTCCAAGAACTGCTGCTAGGCGGAACATAGTCTGGGTGCCAATAAAGCCTGCTACGGATGCGGCGTTTGCACTGGCAATAGCGCAGATACTGATTCAGAACGGCTGGATTAACAGGGGCTTCCTGGAGAGGCCTTCGAAGAAGGCAGCTGAGGCAATAGGCTACCCCTACCACAGCAACGCCACGTGGCTTGTGGTGATGGAGGAAGGGCATAGCCTCTACGGCTCGGTTCTCACCGACAAGATGGTTGGGCTAGGTGAGGAGGGTAAGCCGGTTGTCTACACAGGTGAGGGATTGGCGCTTAACGAGGGAGTAGAAAGGGCTGAGCTCGAGTTCTCGGGCAGAATTAAGCTATCAACGGGGGAGGAGGTCCTAGTGAAGACAGCCTTCACAATCTTTAAGGAGACAGCCTTCAGCAGATCAGTCGAGGAGTGGAGCAGCATCTGTGGAGTACCTGTAGAGACGATTAACCGGATAGCGAGAGATTTCGCCGAAGCAGCTCCGAGAGCTGCCACATACATCCATCGAGGCGCAGCCATGCACCCCAACGGAGAGTATACGGTCTGGGCACTACGAGCACTGGACATCCTCGTCGGAAACTTCCATAGGTCTGGCGGCCTACTCGCGAGACCCTCAACGACAAGCTACAACAACTACCTATACAACTGCGGTGCAAGCGGGTTTGGAGAGCCGCCGAGATGGGGGCCGAGCATAGACAGGCATAAGGCGGAGTATGAGAAGACCTTAATGTTTTATAGGAAGGTCAAGAAGGGCGAGAACCCGTACCCCGCTAAGAGACCATGGTATCCCCTGACGCCTGAGGAGAGCTACACCGAGCTCTTCGCAGGCATCGACCAATCCTACCCATATCCAGTTAAGGCGTTGATACTCTATTTCGCCAACCCCGTCCTATCAGTCAATAACGGCGTTAAACTTGCGGAGGTGTTGAAAGACGTTAAAAAGCTGCCGCTATTCATCGGCATAACCACAACCATAAACGAGACCTACATCTACGCCGACTACCTCGTCCCCGACGCGACATACCTTGAGACAGGGACCAACGGTGTCCAATTCCTATACAGCAGCGGCATGGGGCTTCTCTTGGCCGAGGCCTGGAGGTCTCCCGCGATAATGCCTCTAACTGAGAGGGTTGCCGACGCGCCGGACGGAAGCCCACGCTACGCATCGATGTGGGAGTTCTTCATAGACTTGGGGAAAGCCCTCGGGGCCCCAGGCTACGGCGATAAAGCAATCCCAGGAGTTAAGGGGAAGAAGTATGAGGGGCAGTGGTTCCCGCTCCACAGCTTCTGGGACTACATTATGAAGGTCTACGCAAACGGTGCAGTCAACGCCTTCGAAAGGGGCATAGTTCCTAAAGAGATACCTGCCGGAGACGTAAAGTTCGTCGAGGAAAACTATCCAATAGCTAGGTTCAGGGATAGGCTTCCCGAAGACGAGTGGCGAGCCGCTGCATACTGTCTTGCGAGGGGAGGAGTCTTCACAAGCTATGCAGCGTCATTTAACGAGAGGGGCTTCTCGAAACGTGGCGTCCCAGGCACAGGGGTTCTACAGCTTTGGAATGAGAAACTCGCCAAGACACCCAACAGCATAACAGGTAAAAAGTTCTGGGGAGGACCTGGATACTTCCCGCCAGCAACTTATGCGCCGGTTAAACAAGCCTCAAAAACAATCCCGTTCGTAGGAGCATTACTCGACGAGCTCTACCCCTCAAGCCAGTATCCGTTCAAACTGGTCTTCGAGTCTGGGCCGCTCTACACGAAGCACAGGAGTGGAAACTACTACTGGATTAAGACGATAATGCCTGAGAACTTTGTTTTATTAAATGAGGCGGACGCTGAAGAGTTGGGAGTGGAGACAGGGGATGTCGTAGTTATTGAAAGCCCCATAGGGTCTATTGAGGTACCAGCCGTAGTTACTAGGGCGATTGCGCGGGGTGTTGTGGCTGTTCCCTATGGCATGGGCAGATGGTCTGAGACCCTAGTCTTCAGGCCGAACTATATCAGGCTAAAGCAGGAGACTGGCGTTCTGGAGACATTGCCGGAGAGGGCTGAAGTCCCCGAATCCGCCGTTAACCCCGTCCAGCATCTGCCACCCCTCGTAAAGAAAATCCTCTTCACCAACAGGCCCTCCGAATACTCCCAAAAAGGGCTCATCGTCGATGAGTGGAGGTTTAACGGCGTATCACCTAACCCGATACTGCTGGGTGATGAGTCGCTCGGTGGATGGCCTCAACTGTCGTGGCTCGGAGCCTCCCAATCATACTACACTAACCCTGTCAGGATAGTTAAAACAGGTAAAAAGAAGAGGCTGATGCCCCATCAGATAGTCTGGTGAAAAGTTGCATCGATGAGGGTTTTAAGAGTCTTCAGAGTTCTTTGGCCAGTCTCTCCAGCTCTGCGTGGGCCTCATGCCCAACCTCCTTCCCCTCGATGACTTCATAGCACTCGGTAACCTCTCTAACATCCCCGCTATCCGCTACAGATTCACCGGCTGGAAAGAGCACGTTATTCTCTTTCGCAATATGCTGCCTGAGAAGCTTGATATACTCCTCGCATTTGTCGAAAACAACTTCTGGAGCTGACTTCCCTTCGCTATAAGACTTTAAGAGCCCGTCCAGCTCCCCCACCAGCTTACGCCCCAACTCATGTTCGTAGAGCATGACACCTATCGGCCCACCCTCGCGCGGAATCCCCCTCCTCTCGAGGCAGGGGAAGAGACACCTCTCCTCCTTCCCGTGATGGCATCTATCAATGAAGGATCTGGCGAAGATGAGGAACTTGTTAACCGTATCAACATCTACCATCCCTCTTCTTTTCATCTCGCCGAGCCTCAGCTCAAGCCTGTCAAGCGCTGTGAGAATTGTCTCATGATCCGCGATGAGGGAGCCTGTCAAACCTGCCGGCGCGTGCCCGTGGGCATGGTGGTGATGCATCGATTGCTGCATTGTCTCGGGCCTATTAAACTTGTTCAATCTCTAGGTGATAGAACCAGCACTATGTCGCCGACGTTTGTACCTGTGGGGCCTGTGACTATGTGGCCTCCGACTTTTTTGAAGAATGTGTAGGAGTCGTTCCTCTCGAGATAATCTCGAGGGTCAAGGCTGAGGCTCTCCGCCCTCGCCACCTGCTCGGAGCAGGCGACCGCTCCTGCGGCGTCTGTGGGCCCGTCCACCCCGTCAGTCCCAATAGAGACCACCAGGCATCTATTATCCCTCCTCAGCCTAGTGAGGGCGGCCAGCGCGAGCTCCTGGTTCCTACCACCCACACCACCTCCCCTGACCCGCACCGTCGACTCTCCGCC
>JAVYLC010000017.1:12767-23240 GCA_038741355.1 Nitrososphaerota archaeon | reverse complement strand
TCGTCGCTCCAGCATTCATGAGTCGCCTAGCGACCTCGGCCTCATCTTCTAGGCTGAGGCCGGCGGCGGGTGCGGGGAGAAGGGCTGAAGACCCGCCAGAGAGCAAGAAGATTATCAGCGTGTCGTGGGACGCACTGCTAAGTTGTTCGAGGAGGTGGGCAGAGGCCCTGAGCCCAGACTCGTCTGGTATTGGATGTGAGGCGAGATGGGTTTCCGCCTCACCTTTGATTGCCAATGTGTCTGACCCGGCCGGAGCTATCACGATACATTTCTCGACAGGCCTATCTAGTATGTCGAGCAGCCCCCGCGCCATGCCTGGAGCAGCCTTACCTACTGAGACCACCCACACCTCCCTAAACTCTCTGAGCCTAAGAGCCTCCCCACCAACAACCAGCTCATCCCCCCTAACCTTCACCTTCCTCTTGACCAGTCCCATAGGCTCGACCGCCGCTAGGGCAGATTCTATCAGTCTGAGCAGGTCTGTAAGGGTTGACTCTCTATCCTTGAATAGGGCCTTAAGCTCCTCCAAGTTCCTGACAAGCGAGCGCCCTGCCGCCAATCTCTCCACAATGTCTGTGGTTCTTGGTGGCTTATAGGCTGAAGCTATCTCAGGATTTTGAGGAGCTGGATTGGCTGCTCTATGATGAAGTGTGGCCTGCCTGATAGGAGCTTCTCTAGGCTATGTACTCCCCCCGTGACGGAGACGGCCATCATTCCTATGGAACGAGCAGCTAGAATATCGACGACAGAGTCTCCGACATGCATCCCCATACTCAGCGGAGTGTTGGTCGCATAGGCGGCCTTCAGGAGCATCTCAGGGCTCGGCTTCATCTCCTCCACATCACTCCTACTCACCACGCAGTCGAAGTACTCTTTGATGCCTGCGGTGTCTAGCGAGAGTATCGCTGCGTCCCTACAATTGTTGGTCGCGATACTCATCGATACACCCATCCTTCTAAGCTCCTCCAACAGCTCGACAACCCCCTCCCTTACAGATGCGTTCCCAGCAGCCTCCATCTCGCGCTTCACATATATCGAGTTGGCAACCTCGCGGAGATACCTATACCTTGAGCGGTCACCATTCGAGACCTTCTCAATTATCTGCGGAATGGAGAGCTCATCTACAGCCTCAAGATCTACGGGGAAAGTATTTACAAGCCATTTTAGAAAAGCCCTCCTAGCCTCCCTTATCCAGCGCTCAGGAAAACTTATCAGGGTCCCGTCGAGGTCAAAGATTACTCCGAGCCGAGGCATCCTTAAGAGAATCCGAGAGACCCTACGTTATAATTATAACCCTACTGCCCCTTTGGCGTAAAGTATAGCTTTCTACCCACCCTATGCTTCGCGACCAACCCGAGGGATACGAGCTGGTTCAGATATACGCTCTCTAAGGGCCTGGAGCGGCCGGTCTCTATTGACACGTCAAGAGCTGTGACACTGCCCTTGTTCCTCACAACCTGGTACGTCTTTGCTAGGTGTGGTGCCAGCTGGATTTGGGTAACCCCGCCCTGCGGCTGGACAGAAGTTGTCTGGGATACCTGATACATTGGTCGCGCCTTGAAGTATTCCTCGAGAACCTTGTCCAGCCTCTCAGCAAAGGCGTCAATAACCTTGACCATCTCCATGGAGATGCTCTCAGAGTTTCGGCCCCTCCCAGCCCATTCACTTAAAACACTTCGCTGCTCCTCAGGAGGACCCGCTAGGACATACATGTATAGTGGGACATCCCTGCAACTCTGAAGCGTAAAGCTCGACCCACAGCCTCTACAAGTCAGTAGAGCTGCCGATCCATCCAACCTCTCCCCGCAGGATGGACAGGCGGGCATGGTCCCCGCGAAGAACTGTATCGTTGTCTCTGCGCCACAGGAGGGGCATTTCTCCCGCATCTCTATCGAAGACGAGCCACAGTTCGGGCAGACTTTGACAACCTCGAGAAGCACCCTCCTAAAGACCCCCATCGATGTGAGGGCTTCAAGCATCCTGACTGTCTCCTCGCCGCTCGTCCTGAATAACGCGTCGGCCTGAGGATAGACAATCCTGCTACCACCATTTCTATTGTTGATACTCGGCCTTAGGACTGTGACACCTAGGTAGTTGAGAACTCTCCTAATGAAGCCGGCTAGGAGGGCGGGGTCAACGCCTGCGAGAAGGCTTGCCTCCTGCCTTTTCACATCGAGTCCCATCGCATACACCTCTTCTGTTAATCACCACTCCGCCTGCTGATTTAGGGGATATTTAGCTTACTGTTAACTGATTATCCTTTTCACAAACAATTAGCTGATGATTTAGCTAGCCGGAAAAACTATCGGTTCCCACCGCCAGCCCTAGCCAATGCTATAATCAATAGCATCATCCCGACTGGATAGGCCAAGAGTATGAGGACCGTGTTCACCGGGCCTAGCAGCTCCCACGCATACCCGCCAATCAGTATGAAGGTGATTGTGGCGGCCGAGGTGATGGACTGCTGTAGGCCCCAGATGGCGCCCCTGTGGATGCTGGCAAGCCCAGAAGAGAGGCGCGAGTCAAGGGCCGGTATGATGAATATGGCCAGCCCCGAGTCCAGCAGCATGACTAGGAGGAGCTGGAGAAAAGTTGTGGTGGAGATAAGGATGAGTAGGGCTGGAATCTTTATCAGAAGCTCGAGGAGGCTGAGGCGGAGCCACCACCTCTGAGACTCGACCATCCTACCACCTATTGGTGCAAGCATGGAGTAGATGGCCGCCTCTATGGCGAAGATGAATGAGAGCTGGGCCTCGCCCAGCGCGGCGATCTCCCTGGCCCACAATGGAATTATGACCGAGCTCATGGCTGATGCGAGGCCGAGATAGAGGCCGCGCGACAGGATTAGCAGGGATATGAACCTGCTCCTCAACTGGCCATAGGCCTCCCTCACATATGCTGTGACTGGGCGATCCAGGTGCGGCATCCTAGGCTCTCTGAGCCAAACCCTGATGAGGGCGGTTAAGATCGATGCAACGCCAACCGCGACGAGGCTGACACTGTATCCAGACACTTCAATCATGTGGCCGACTATGAGGTATCCTAGGACTGCGCTTAGATTGATAACGGCAAAGTAGACTCCATACGCCCTACCATACCTCGACTCATCAACCACATCCGCTATGTATGCGGCGACGGCCGGGGCCGTGAAGGCCACAGGCAGCATCGAGAAGGTTAGGGGAATTATTGCATCACCCCAGGACCTGGCACCCGACAATGCAATATATGAGAAGCCTATGACGATAGGACCCACTATCAGGGGCAGCCTCCTACCCACAAAATCACCAACCACCCCGCCAACCACGAGAAAAAACGTATACGCAACCCTCGAGACCGCCAAGACAAGGGCAACCTCACCAACACTCCCACCGACCTCGCGGAGAAAATAGGCCATGAACGGGCTAAACCCAAGCCCAAACATGTTAATCAAGAAAAGCGAGAGTAAGAGGATCCAGAAATCCCTCGGAAGCCCCCCGGCAAACCTGATCAACAACAACTCCGACTAACCGCCTAACACAATCTACACAAATAAAAAAATCTAGGGCCAACAGACCACAGACAAATTTTAAATATAAGAGAAAAACCAGCCCAGAAGCCCTAAACCACCACTAAACCCCAATCTCCACTTTTCCTAATTCCCAAACAAAAAACCAAACAATTGTTTTAAAGGAAAAACCTTATAAACCATATGCCCACCGCTACATATAGGTGATTAAGTGATGGAGGGACCAAAAATCGGAACTGAGCCGTGGTAATCTTTAAATTAAGAGTTAGCTCTTTTGTCTCCCCTCCACTAAGTGAGGATAAGAAGATAGTATTTTATTAATTAACTCGGTCTTGGGCTTTATCCAACCATAACCATCTCTAAACATTTCTGTAGTCAATGTGAATGAAGCAACATGCTCTACTATAAACGAGTTGCCAGTTAATCCGTACACTCTAAACAAATTTGAGAGATGCTGAATAGCAAGTGAGAATTGTCGGTCAATGAGTAGATACATTAACAGTGTATTGTCCTCTACCACTTGATAAAACTTGCAGAAAGGTGATGATGCGACGGCCATTGTGAATTCATTAAGCTTATGAGTGGGTATTGGATTCGTCCGGATCCATACTCTGGAAAGATTAGGATCATGATATCCGCTTGGAAGCCAGTTTAGCACATAGCCGGCGATTAACCCCTTCCTGACCACGTGTTCTTGGAAGTGGTATCTTAGTAGTCTCGGGTCGTGACCGATCATTGGTGACACTCTTGTCAATGGCTTAAATGCGTCTCCCAGTAACTCCGTGATAATTGCTAGATCCATAGAGTCTACAAGGTAGTTAGTCGTCTCCTCGCTTGAGGCTTTCTGAATTGTAACTATTCCTTCACTGGTAGCATCATCTTCCTCCCCTATTTTCCAGGTGCCTTTTTCGAAGTCGAAGAGGCGGTATGATACGTGTGGGTATCCGACCTCTTTGATCTCGCTTATCTCGAATCTCTCAACTATTCCCTCGTCCTGTAGGTTGTTGAAGAGATCGCTGAACGTTCCTGCCCATCTTGATGGCGGGTTGATTAGGGCTAGGTAGTCGTTGCTGAATGCTATTTTGCCGTAGTATGAGAGGTATGAGTTTCTGCCCAGCTCTTCTAGAATTTTTTGCGCTATCCCAAGCCCTGTCTTGGTGAATGTTAGTCTTGCGCAGAGTCTTGTGAGTCCCATTCTGTAGACGTTGGGAATCATCTGGATTGTGAATCCCAGGTTCTTGAGCTGTTTCTTCACCTTGTATCGGACGGTCTCTCTCGGTATTCCTGTCAGCATCGAGATGAGTGAGAGGTTTCGCGGGCCATATCTCTTGAGTGCGTCGAGGAGTTCGATGAACTCGCCGTTGCGATTTACACTTTTTGACGCGTTGGCCAATCCTGAGTTTTTGTTAGTCAAAGAACATCTGTTAAATTGAGGGGGGTAACGTCTATATAAAGTTTTCCACAAAATTAAGTCTTGCCGTGCTTAAAGATGAACTGATTGACAACATTTATAAGGATGTGCACATGTGTTAATCACGTGGTCACAACCCCTGCCGCTACGAGGCCACGAGACCTAAGCCAAGAGTACTACCCAGGGAATCTCCCCATGGATAAGAAGTTTCGCGTCCCAACCTCCCTACCCTCTCTATGCGTTAGGAAGGGTAGGAGTGTTGCCGAGGTAACAGCAATCGCGCCCGACCTTGCGGGACTTATTGTTATTCTCTCAAGCATTGCTTCGAAGAAGACTGTCGATGTGTTGGGAGGTTCTATGGTTAAGATTTCCGATGGAGGTCTGCTCGTCTCCCTCTTTGTGGACTATACTGACTCCGGGTTAAGCCCTGAGGGTATAGAGTATAGCCTCGGGGCTATGGGCGTGGTTGAGAGCCTCTCGGTGAATGGCGCGCTAGCCAAGGGCATCGCTGTCAACAGCCACATGTTCCCGCTCTTGATGGGTGATAAGAGGGCCATCATATTCGCAGCCGACTACTTCTGCGACATGATGGACCACCTGAGGGAGAAGCTAGGCCCCGCGGCTAATACACTACTATACGATATGGGGGAGAAGTATGGTGAGACATTTGCGAGACAGACCAAGAAGGAGACAGGGCTGAGCGGCGAGGAGGTTGTCAAACTGGCCTTAGCCGAGATACAGGCCTCCGGGTGGTGTGTGTCCGAGAACTACCAAGCGGACTTGGGTAAGATGTTTTGGAGGGTAAACGTTAAGGAGCTATTCGAGTGTTCGAAGAGGCGGGCAGACGAGGGCGTTAATAGAAGCCACTTCTTCAGGGGGTTTCTCGCAGGGCTATTCAGAGTGGCTTTCGGCTTGACCAGCGTCT
Source organism: Nitrososphaerota archaeon (assembly GCA_038741355.1). Taxonomy (GTDB): domain Archaea; phylum Thermoproteota; class Nitrososphaeria_A; order Caldarchaeales; family Calditenuaceae; genus HRBIN02. Next base: position 17,399 of record JAVYLC010000017.1, on the reverse strand, counting down.
CATGCATCGAGACCCTCTGCCAGGCCAACATGTCTGATTCATGTGAGTTCGCCATCTGGGTCTGAGAAGCCGAGCCAAATCTCAGGGCCTCAGGCCTACTTAGCCGCACCCATCCTCCTCCTATAGGTCTCTAAGGCCCATGGAAAAATATCATCCTCTTCGGCTCTAAAATGTCTCTTAAGAATCTCTCTGAGCTTATCCCTCTTCTCCGCCAGTCGCTGGGGGGATGTGGAAGCGGCGGCTCTCATCTCTGAAATTAACTGATGTATCTCCCTGTGTTCTTGGAAGACTTTAACGCCGCGTTCGGCGCCATCTCTCCCATAAGCCTCTAGGAGGGTCTTAAGTACCGTCGCCTCCTCGTCTATGACGTGCTGGTCTAGGTAGGGTTTGAAGCCGCTGAGCTCCTCAGCAGCCTCGCTGTATCTTCCTTCCCGAAGCAGCATATCGAGCCTCTCAAGGAGGGACTTGACATGCCCATGCTCCTCCACAAGAATCTTTAGGAGCTCCTCCAGCTCAAGCCTCCTAGGTCTCACAGACAGCCAGTGGTGTATGATGGTTATTTAGCTTATTCTCCCTTTACACTCTCTGTTGTGTTGGTCTAAGGATTGTAAGGTGTTACAGGTGTCAGGGTATGATGGCTCATGGCCGCCGCATCTCCAGACTCGGGATGCATCACCACACATACTTGAATCATTTTTGGTCAATGGATCTGCAAACTATGATAAAGTTTCTCAGGTTTGTTTAAAAACTTATATGCGCCCCTACCGACTCAATAATATGTAGCATATTGCTGGTGGGGTGAGAATGTGAGGCTTGAGGATAACTTAAGGGACGCCTACAATTATGCTGCTAAGCTGCTTAGTGACTTGGGAAGGCTCGCGATACTGATAGTCTTAAGCATTATACCAATAGTAAACTTCATCACGTTCGGATACTTTGTGAGGGTGATTAGGGAGTCGCCCAGAAACACTTCTCCACCACCACTTGAGAAGTATGGAGAGCTCTGGGTTGATGGGGCCAAGGTCTTTGTCGTAACACTTGTCTACATGATAGTGCCGGTGGTTTATGCGGCCTTAGGGATAAGTGCATCTATCGTAGGCTCCTTTTCCCCGTTTTTTATAGGGTTAGCAGCCATCAGCGCTACGCTGGTGGTAATAGGGTTTATCCTTGCATTCGTCATAATGATTATATGGATTATGGCGATAGCTCACATGGCTAAGACTGGGAGGCTGGGTGCCGCGTTCGATTTCAACCAGATATTATCTAGAATCAGAGCTATAGGCTGGCCCACATACATACTATGGATAGTTATAATATTTGTGATTGGGCTGATACTGGCTGGGCTATCCTTCATACCCTTCATAGGATGGCTTATAACCCTGATAATCTCGCCGGTCTTCCTAGTCTTTATGGGAAGGTCAGCCGCATACACCTACGAGTCGGCAGCCCCCCGCGCCTAAGGCCACGCCAGCGCCGCCCCAGGCAGGCAAGTTCTGCGGCTACTGTGGAAACCCGCTCCAACCAGAGGACAAATACTGCGGCAAGTGTGGAAGACCGGTATAGCGCTACTCTTCCCCAAGTTGTTTTAAACCAGAAATAGTGGAGTGGCTGGTAGTTACTCTGAAGAGTTGTCTCTGAGTCTCAGCCATGTTAGGCGGATTGTGGAGGAGGCCCTCCCCATACTCTCGGCTGAGAAGCCTGTCCTAGAGATTGATGCTAAGGGCGCGGCGGTTGTCGGTGACACTCACGGCGACCTAGAGACCAGTGAGCTCGTCTTGGAGAGGGTTGGGCGGGGAGTGATAGTTTTTCTGGGCGACTACGTGGACAGGGGCCCCTACCAGATAGAGAACATGGTCAGGCTGCTTGAGGCCAAGATTAGCGAGCCTGACCGGATACTCCTTCTGAGAGGGAACCATGAGACGAGGGAGATGAACATGTACTACGGCTTCTACGACGCTGTGTCTAGGAGGCTCGGCTCCGGAGCCTACGGCATCTTCACAAGGCTCTACTCCACCCTACCCATCGCTGGGGTGCTTAACAGGTCGGTTATACTGGTGCATGGAGGTGTCCCTGAGGCTGCGGCCTCCATCTGGGATGTTGCCTCGCGCGGCAAGCAGGGGGAGGACTTGGAGGATGAGGTCGTGTTTCAAGCCCTATGGAATGACCCTAGGGAGGGGCTGGAGTGGTTTGGGCCCAGCCCGCGCGGTGGATATGCGAGGGTGTTTGGGCGTAGGGCTCTTGAAAAGTTCCTAGAGGCGAGTGGGTGTGGAGTGTTGGTCAGATCCCATGAGCCTGTAGCGGGGGGGTTTGAGGCCCTCTTCGACGGTAAGCTCTATACAGTCTTCTCATGCAGGTTCTACGGTATCAAGCCCGCGGTCGCGGAGATAGGGGCAGGGAGTATTGGCTTCCGCTATGTTGATGAGCTGTAGGTTTGGTGGAGTGCCAGGGCAGCAAATTTGACCGCCGTTTGGATTGTGGGGTGGAGCCCTGCCAGGCCTGTACCGCCTGTTATGGCCTCGGCCATCCTTGAGACTAGCTCATCAAAGCTGGGACCCTTGCTGATCAGCTCTCTTGCAGCCTTCACCGCCTCGGTGATTACTGAGACGTATTTTTCGTGGAGGCCGTGTGAGGGGAGGATTGGGCCGTAGTGTGGTGTGAGGAGTAGTCGGGGCTCAAGGTCGAATAGCTTCTTGAGGCTCTGGAGGGCTTGGTTGAGGTCGTATTTCGGCGGCACGATGTTAGGTATGAAGTATTGGGTGAATGGGTATTTGGATGGGACTGCGTCGCCGGTTACTATGTAGCCAGGCTCCATGAGCAGGAGGGAGAGATGGTGTGGCGCGTGGCCTGGTGTGTAAATTGAGCGTATAGTCAGCCCACCCAAGTCTATCTCCGCGCCATCACGCATCACATGCGACCTCTCTTCATCGACAGGCTTCATACCGCCCATAAGGGAGAAGACATAGTCCCCGTATAGAGCCTTCACATTTTCCAGTAGCCTGGTGGGGTTAAGGAGGTGGGGAAGAGCCCGCTCGTGGGCATAGACCTCAGCACCCTTATACATGGACGCCAGGTCGCCTGTTGCGCCGCAGTGGTCTAGGTGGGCGTGTGTGGGGATTATGTATCTGAGCCTATCCGCGGCACCTATCTTCGCTATCGCCTCTGCTACTCTTCGCGAGGAGGAGCTGAACCCTGTGTCCAAAACAGCCGCATACTTCTCACCAACCACAACATAGGCCGCGACCGTGTTCTTGAATCTGAGGCCGCCTGTATCAACCAAATATACGCCCCGCGAGATAGCTGTCACAGACATCCAAGTAGAAGTGTAGTAAGCCTCATAGAATACCTTTTTTAGAGCCTTGAGCATCTGTTGGGTGTGCCTCTGATAGGTGTTGTAGGGTGTGGTAGGGTTGGAGTCTCTGCTGCTCTTCAGATTGCTTTAAAAGGGCTGGGAGATATCGTGTTGCTGGATATTGTGCAGGGGCTGCCCCAGGGTGAGGCGCTGGACCTCTCTCACATGGCCTCGATACTCGGGATAGACGTGGAGATCACTGGGTCGAATGACTATAGGGATATCTCGGGCGCGGATTTGACGGTGATTACGGCTGGTGTAGTTCGGAAGGCCGACATGACTAGGATGGACCTCCTCCAGAAAAACACCGCTATAGTCGCGGACGTCTCAGCGAAGGTTAGGGAATATGCGCCAAACTCCAAGGTCGTAGTCGTCACAAACCCCCTCGACGTAATGACTTACGTCGCTTTGAGGAAGACAGGGTTTGAGAGGGAGAGGGTTATAGGGTTTAGCGGCCTGCTGGACTTTGGCAGGTTCAGATACTTGGTTGCTAGGGAGCTGGGGGTCTCGCGCTCATCTATCGTCGGGCCGATAATCGGCGAGCATGGCGACAGCATGGTCCTCCTGCCACGCCTAACCCATGTACTCGGTAAGCCGCTGACCTCGCTACTTCCGCGGGAGAAGGTCGGAGAGCTGATTGAGAGGACTAGGAAGGCTGGTGCCGAGGTGATATCCCTTAAGGGATGGTCGGCAAGCCATGCGCCGGGGGCTGGCGTAGCGCTTATGGCTGAGGCTATCCTAAAGGATACTGACGCAGTCATTCCTTCCAGCGTCTATCTGAGGGGCGAGTACGGCGTGGAGGGCGTGTGCAGCGTGGTGCCGGCTGTTTTGGGGCTCAGCGGGGTTAAACGAATAATCGAGCTCGATCTTGATGATTCTGAGCGGCGCGAGTTTCTGAGGAGTGTCGAGGTTGTGAGGCAGGCTCAGGAGGCTGCGGATAAGCTGCTCCATTAGCCCTTATCGGGACGAGAATCAGCCTGTCGCCAAGGAGCCCTATTTTTATGCTGTCCCCTATACCGATGCCTAGCCTCTCAGCTAGGCGGGAGGGTATGGTAACCCTTCTACCGGAGATTATCTTCTGGACTACTTCGCTTTCCGGTGCTTCTTCTACGTGGGCTGGCTCCTTAGCTGCGCGTTCCTCAACGCCGGGCTGGCTGGGGTTGGGTGTGGTTGAGGGAGGCTGGTTGGTGGGTGGGCTAGCTGGGGGTGGTGTGGGTGAGGGAGCCGTGGGGGTGGCTTGGCCTCCTGCTGCAGCGGTCTTACCCCTCCTTCTCATAAACATC
>JAVYLC010000017.1:0-12670 GCA_038741355.1 Nitrososphaerota archaeon | reverse complement strand
GCTGGGGTTGGGTGTGGTTGAGGGAGGCTGGTTGGTGGGTGGGCTAGCTGGGGGTGGTGTGGGTGAGGGAGCCGTGGGGGTGGCTTGGCCTCCTGCTGCAGCGGTCTTACCCCTCCTTCTCATAAACACCCAGGCGGCGACGCCACCACCCAGAGCGACAAGCCCGACACCCTGTCCTACCGCGACGTTCTTGAAGAAGCCGCTCTCCCCAGAGGCCTGAGCCAGCATCGCCTCGAGAACCTCGCGCTGCCTCTCAAGCTCTCTTAAAGACCCCTCCAACTGACCCAAAGTCTTGACCGCACCCTCGTACGAAACCCTCAATGACTCATGCCTAGACTGCAACTCACTGTAGAGGCTCCTCGTCGATGATAGGTCTCTTAAGACCGCCTCGTAGTCCCTCCTCAACTCCTCATAGCTCTTCTGGAGAACCGCGTAGTTGTCCATCAGGGTCTTGTGCCGCTCCTGTAGAGCGGAGTTGTCGACCAGCAGCTGGTTATACTTGCTAGAGAGATCTGATAGCTGTTTCTCCAACCCATCCATAGTCGCCCGGAGCTCGGCCAGCCTATTCTCCAAATCCTCCTTAATCCGGGTCAGCTCCTCGATCTTCGCCTTTAAGGCCTCTTCCCTCGCGGCAGCATCCTCAAGCTTAGCCCTCAGGTCCGCCACTTCTGACCTAAGCCTTGAGATCTCTTGGTTCGCGTCTGCAAGCCTGGCGGACAGACGCTCATAGGATATCTGCCTTACGGTGCTCATGTAGAGTGTGTTCGTTATCTCGACTGGTGTGCTGTCTGTGAAGTAGCTGAAAGTTATTCTCGCCTCGAGCCAAGGGTCTACAGCAACTTGTGTTGGTATACAGAGGCCTATGTTCTTGAATAATACGACACTAGGCGCCGACACGTCCACATCGTTTATCAATACTTGATTGTAGAGGGTTTGGCTCTGGCTGTCGTAGAAGTAGACTATCTTGAGGGTGAGGTTGAGGCTGTTTAGGGCTGAGAGGGCTGTGACCTCTATCTGGACGTTGAAGCAGGAGCCTATCTCGACTTCAGGGGGGTATGTGAGCCTAACCTTTATCCTAGCATCCTCGACCGTGATGTTGTAGGCCTGCGCATAAGCCGCGGGCAGAGCCATCGCAACAGCTAGCAGCACCGCCCCAAACAATCCGATGACGGGGATTCTATTGACACTTGGCACATTTCTACTGGAACGCGTATAATATTTAAGTCAATAGCCGAGTATCCGCTACATTCAGCCAGAAAAGCCGGGTTAAAGTGGGCTTATAGCCCAGAGCGTATACCCTTAAGCTCTCTTAGGAGTATGTTTACTGCCTCGTGCGCGGCCTTCTCCTGCGCCTCTCTGGTCTGGGCACCTATGTGTGGTGTGGGGATTAGGTTTGGGAGGCTCAGCAGCTCTAAGTCCCGAGGCGGCTCCTCGGCGAAGACGTCTAGGGCGGCCCCTGCAATCCACCCCTCCTTCAGGGCGCGCTTCAAGGCCGCTTGGTCAACGATCTGCCCTCTGGCAGTGTTGATTAGATACGCTGTCCTCTTCATCACCCTGAGCTCCCTCTCACCTATCATACCTCTCGTCTCCTCCGTGAGCGGCGTGTGTATTGTGATATAGTCTGACTCTGACAACAGCTTCTCAAGATCTACTTGCTCAGCCTTGTACTGTACGAGGATCTCTGGCTCAAACTTTACCACGTCATAGACTAGTATTCTCATCCCCATGGCGTTGGCTATCCTAGCCACTACTCGCCCTATCCTGCCCAGCCCCATGATGCCTAGTGTCTTGCCGGCAAGCTCCTGGCCTATGAGACCCTGCTTCAGCCACTCACCCCTGGATAGCGCTGCCGCAGCCCTCACTATTCCGCGGGAGAGACTTATCATGAGGCCTATGACCAACTCTCCGACAGACTCGGCCACCGCGTCGGGTGTGTTGAAGACCTTGACGCCCAGTCCCGCGAACTCCTCCACGGCTATGTTATCGACGCCCGCGCCCGCTCTGACGATGACCTTAAGCCGCCCCCGGCCCTTGACCGGCCTAACCCGGAGATTCCCCCTAACCACTAGGCCGTCGTACCCTGTGTATAGCTCGTCGAGCTCGTCCTGCGAAGCCTTGGGCCTGTAATCAACCTCAACCCCCGCTCCGCGTAGAGCGTCTAAAAGCCTCTCGCTGAAGGGACATGCGATGAGTACCCTCTCCACACCACCCTCCGACCACTATCGAGCCGAGAGGCCCTACTTTTATCATTAACCCGGGCTTGATGATGGTTTATTAATGAATTTGTTGCAGGAGTGGGGAAGTGGAGCTGCGTAGAGGCTGGCGCGACATCCTGATGCTTCCAGGCCCGACCGATATTCCTGAGGAGTCCTACAGGGCCATGGGTGGGCGGCTGATAAACCACAGGGGAGAAGCGTTTAGAGAGTTTCATACGCAGCTCATAGAGAAACTCAAGAAGGTGGTTGGGACGAGGCAGGACGTCTTCCTGCTTACCTGCTCCGCCACAGGCGGAGTAGAGGCCGCGGTCTCCAACACAATAGAAAGCGGCGACAAGGTCTTGGCCTTTGTGGGCGGCCAGTTCGGCGAGCGGATGGCCGCGGCGGCGAAATACTACTCGGAGAATACAACCATTGTGGAGGTTCCGTGGAACAGGGCGCCGACCGCAGAGGATGTGGAGAGGGGGCTCGAGGAGAATGGGAACGTCAACGTGGTCTTGCTGGTTCATAACGAGACCTCGACGGGAGCCTTAGCCCCCAACATCGATGAGATTGCGAGGGTGTGTAGGCGCGCTGGGGCATTGCTCGTCGTAGATGCTGTCACCTCTCTGGGTGGTGTGCCGTTCAGCTTTGACGGCGCGGGCATAGACGTTCTGGTGGCTGGGACCCAGAAGTGCCTCGCAGGGCCGCCCGGCCTCGCCATCGTCGCCGTCTCTCAGAGGGCTTGGGATAAGATTGAGTCGCTCGAGAGGAGGCCCGCCTACTTCGACCTAGTCCTTCACCGGGAGTTCATGTCCCGCGGAGAGACCCCCTACACGCCGGCCATCTCGCTCTTCTACGGGCTTGACGCCTCGTTGGACAAGATGTTTGAGGTTGGCTTGGACGAGTGGGTTGATAGGCATAGGAGAGGGGCTCAGGCCTTCTACAGATGTCTGGGAGAGCTGGGACTCGAGATATACCCTCACCCACAGTTCAGGTCTCCGACACTCATAGCCATCCACCTACCCAAACACATACGCGACACCGACGTCGCGAAGGTCATGGCTGAGAAGTATGGAGTGCACGTGGGTGTGGGAGTTTCCAAGGAGAAGGGCAGGATGATCAGGATCGGGAGTATGGGACAGGTAACTCCTGAGAGGGTTAAAGCCACACTCAAGGCGCTGTGCGGCGCGCTTAACGAGTATGGTATGAGGCTCGACTATGAAGGCGTTGAAGGCATAGTTGAAGAGAGCTTCTCCAGGTAGGGTAGGCTATCTTTGAAAGGCTCTCATGACCCCTTCGACTAGGCCAGCAATTTCTCCGGGTGTCTCAGCAACCCAGGCCCCCGCCTCCCTCAGCCTCCTCATCTTGGTCAAGGCGTCACCCATCCCCAGCGAGATAATAGCCCCGGCATGCCCCATCCTCTTGCCCGGAGGCGCGGTTCTACCTGCAACATACGCCACCAGCGGCTTAGGATAGTTCTCCCTCACAATATACTCCGCAACCCTCTCCTCAGCATCACCACCTATCTCGCCAACCAAAACCACGCACCGTGTCTGGGGGTCCCTACCCATCAAGTCGAGTATCTCTATGAAGTCCGTCCCCACGACGGCGTCCCCTCCTATCCCCACACACGTGCTCTGACCTATCCCCTTCTCCGAGAGGTTCTGGGCTATCTCGTAGGTTAGGGTCCCGCTTCTCGAGACTATCCCTACCGGGCCGCGGGTGAAGACACTGCCCGGCATTATCCCCAGCTTACACTCCCCCGGCGTAATCACTCCAGGCGTGTTGGGACCAATTATCCTAACACCCCTTAGAGTGGCGTATCTGACAAGCTGCATTGTCCAGTGGGTCGGTATTCCCTCGGTGATCAGGACGATTAGCCGTATCCCAGCCTCGATGGCCTCGTAGCACGCGTCAACAGCCCCCGCCGCGGGAACGAACACAACGGAAGCATCTATCTCCGTATGCACCTTAACAGCCTCCTCCACCGAGTCATAGACCGGCACACCATGGACCTCCGACCCGCCCCTCCCAGGCGTGACACCAGCAACAACCCTCGTCCCGTACTTCAGCATCTCAGCGGTGTGGAAGCTCCCTTGCCTCCCAGTTATACCCTGAACCAAGACCCGCGTGTTACGATCGACTAGTATCGCCAACCCAGCATACCCGCTAGAGAGCCTGTTATTAAATTAAGTCTCTTTCAAGACGGAGGTGGTCTCACCACCCCGCGGACAGTCAAGTATGTGAAGACTAGTGAGAAGATTAGGCAGAGGCCCGCGGCTAGGGATAGTACCTCTAGCGGAGTTTGGGGTTTCATGGTTAGGAGGGCTGGGAAGAAGGGGGTCGCGGCGGTGTGGACATAAGACCACCCTTGAGAGAGTAAGGATGCTGTGAGAATTAGGAGGAGGGACTGGTATGTGAGCACGGCCGCCCATCCAGTCGTCATGTCTCGCAACCTAGAGAGGAGCAGAGCTGCGAGGGAGTGGTGAAGCATGCCTATGGACAGTGTGAAGATGATTAGCGATGCTGCCAGACTATCAAACGGTGTGAAGGTAGATAGGTGGAGTAGGAGTCTATAGGCCGCCAGCGGCAGGGCGGATGTTAGTGCGAGGAATCCTAAGTATGAAGAGGTGAGGAGTAGGACGGAGCTCGGCGGCCCTAGCAGCCAAACCAGCCTCCAGCCTCCCCTAATAAGTCCCAACATCCATGGGAGATAAGTCATCACCAGAAACTGATACGTCAAGAGGAAGAGGGGCTCGACAACGTCTTGGCCCAGCAACCCTACGTATCTGAGTAGGAGCGGGGCTAGCGGGGTGATGAGGGGCACAGCTATCCTGATGGGTGAGGCGAAGAGGAGCCTAAGCTCCAAGGATAGATGCAGGCTCACCTACCCCCAACACCTCTCCGGAGATAGTTGAGGAGAGCCACGTGATACTCAACCCTCCTCACATCCACTAGCTTCACGCCCAGCCCCAGTGAGAGGAGGAGGTCTAGGACCACGGGCAGGTCGGATTCAAACTCCCTCAACCACACCTTTATCGAACCATCCCTAGCGACGGAAAACCTCTTAACCTGAGGCATCTTCCCAAGATAGTCGACGGCCCGCTGAGTGTTTATGGCCTGGATAACCAAGTAGTTCTCAGCACCTATCGTCTTGGAGAGCTCGTTGAGAGGCCCGGCAGCAGCTATCCTTCCCTCCCGGAAGACAACAAGCCTATCCGCGAAGCCAGCCTCCTCCACAGAATCCACAGTCAAGACAGCAGCCCGCCCCGGCGCTACATACTCCCTCAAAAGGGATGCGAGCTCAAGCCTCGCAAGGGGCCCAAGCATCCTCAACGGATTTGAGAGAAGCAGCAGTTCAGGGTCGTGGAGCATAGTTAGGGCCACCGCTACGGCCTGCCTCTCCTCGGCGGAGAGCTGCCCTATCCTACGCCCCAGAACACGCTCTATGCCCAAGCGCTTGAGAATATTCCTCAGACGCTCCACGGCCTCGCGGGGGACGAGCCCACGGCTTCTCCCAACGACTCCGGCCACCACCTCAGGCTTCAGCTCCGGCGGCAGCCAAGGCTCGGAGGGCAGGTAGCCAATCCGTCCAGCAACCTCTTTCACCGCCAGATATGGGTCGAGTCCCAGTACTGCGACTCCTTCGCCTGTCGGCCGCCTAATCCCAGCCCACAGGCCTATAAGCGCCTCTCCCTCCGGGCTCCCGAGGAGGGCTGTAACCTCGCCCTTAAACACCATCAAGCTCACGTCACTGAGAATCTCCACGCCGCCCACAGAGTATCGCACGCCTCTCGCCTCAGCCGCCAATATCCCAGCCAACCCCTCTACAACACCTAGGCTGGACTAGGCCGTGAGAGATAGATATAATTGAGGCCATCGCCTCATGTATGCTTGGAGGCCTCAGATGTTTTACATCGATACAGAAGGATTACTCTCTGTCTTCAAACTTATAGGTGGAGTGGAGGCGGAGGAGCTGGCGAAACTCCTCCTAGCAAACCCTGGGATGAGGGAGGATGAACTCGCAAGCACGCTGCAGATGGATGTGAAGAGGGTTAGAAAGCTCCTCCACCAGCTCAGCGAGTTCTCACTCGTAGCCTACGACATAGTTGTTGACAAGGAGTTGAATAAGAGGGTCTTCCGCTGGAGGCTTCAGCAGGAGCAGGTCCAAGGAGTTGTCAAAACACAGCTAAAGAGGATCGCAGAGAGGCTCCAGATGTTGAAGAGGCACTACGAGTCCAACCAGCTCTACTGGTGCGGAAGCGAAGGGTGCAGAAAATACACCTTCGACGAGGCCCTCGACAAATTCTTCAAATGCCCCAGCTGCGGAGGCAAACTAATGGTCTACGACCACTCCAAACTCCTCAAAGCAGTCGACGATACGCTGGCCGAGATAAACAAGCTCCTAGAGTGATGGATTGGCCCGGAGGATAACTGTCCTAAGGCTGGGACATAGAATTGTGAGGGACCAGAGAGTCTCAAGCCACGTCGCCCTCACAGCAAGAGCACTAGGGGCCGACGAGGTAGTGTTCGCCGGAGACCACGACCCAGCCCTCCTAGAGAGCATATCCAAGGTTGTCGAGAAATGGGGAGGGGGCTTCAAGGCCAGCTACACGCCGGACTGGAGGAGGTTTCTGGAAGAGAGGAAGGCGCAGGGCGAATACGTAGCCCACCTCACAATGTATGGCGTCGGCATCCAAGACGTGGAGGAAGAACTCAGAGAGGCGTATGCCACCCGGGGCATCATACTGGTCGTCGGCTCCTCCAAGGTGCCAATCGAGGTCTACGAGCTCGCAGACATTAACGTAGCGGTCACAAACCAGCCACACAGCGAGATAGCTGCACTCGCAATAGCCCTAGACCGTATACACCAGGGAAAGGAGCTGACAATAAACTACCCGGATGCAAAAATCACCATAAAGCCGAGCAGGCTCGGAAAGCTGAGAAAGAAGGAAGACCCCCCGAGAAGAGATTAATTAACTCGCCGAGAGAGTGGCCTAGATAGGGGCCGTGGTCTAGCGGCCATGATGCCGCCCTTACACTGAAAGAGAAATTAATAATAAGCTCATCGGTTAGGTGTTAGGGTTTGGGGCTGTGGTCTAGCCTGGTAGGACGCCGTCCTTACGCGACGGAGGTCCCCGGTTCAAATCCGGGCAGCCCCAAATTTTACATAATGACTTTTTTTGAATAGGGGTTTACAGCTTTATTTCACCTAGAAGGAAGGAAAAATAAGGGGAGGTTTGGCTGGGGGCCAACCAGCAGAACAACACTAAAGAAACCCATGAAAGGCCGGCTGTTCGTAAGCGGGTCAAATGCAGGGATACCTGCATTGTTACACGGCTTGTCATACCGGCCTTATGGGTTTTTCTCTGTTGTTCAGGCCGGTATGGCCTCCAGCCTTCCATGGGTTTCTCTCATCGTCTTCCAGACTGTGTAAAGAAGTTTTTCTGCTCTTTTGCTGTTATCCTTCCGTTTACAGCCATAGTAAGCCTTTCCAACGCCTTCCTAGCTTTTCCGTTGAAGATTCTCGGTCTTCCTTTGAACAGTCCGAAGTAGTTAGCTGTTTTTACGAAGTTTATGCGGGGGTCTATGTGTGTCATAAGCTCGGCTAAAGCCTCTCTTGCAGGTAGATGGTTATCTTCTCCAATTTCCAACATCTCAATAACCTTATTGTAGGCGGGTATTCTTTTACCCGCCTCATCGGCTATTATTTTCGCCATAGCGTTCATCTGCTCCTCCAAGGATTTGACAGCATCTTTCAAGACATCTCTACCAACGCCGCTTGAAGCCTTCATCCTGTTAGTTAGTGAAGCGTGGCTCTTGAGCAGGCTCCTGTAATCGCTGACAAGCCTACGCATCACCAGAAAGTCTTCGTCAACCTCTCTAAACCATTTACGCTCTAGAGCCATCAGTGCTCTGACGTCGTTCTTAGCGCTCTTCGTCTTAACCCCAAGCCTTTCATACATCTTCTTGAACAACGTCAGCTGTCTGAGGTAGAAGACCTTGACACCACGTCTCAGAACCTCCAAGAACTCATCGGTGAGCTCTACGGGAACTGTGTCCACGTAGAGCTCGTCGCCCTGTTCTGCTGGAATCTCTGTTATCTTGCAGGCTTTTCCGAAGTTTCCCCCATCAACAGTATATATATGATAGCTATCATCATTCTTCCTACTACGGTTCTTGTTCGCCAGCCTGTGAACATCAACGTAGAACCTTCTTAGCCCTCTCCCGAGAGGCTTATAAACCTCTTTTCGGGGTCTCAGACATATACTTCACCAGCCACACTAGCAGATGCTTCGTCTGAGATGGTCATTAACCATCCCCACACCCACCACAATCACCTGCAACGCCTCTCATGCCACACCACCTCCCCGGCCCGCCTACTTCCGCCCACAGTACGCCGACGATGCGGCAGACCGAGCCCTACTAGCCGCGCACCTCACCACATGACGGCAACCGGAGTGTGCGGGTCTTGGATGCGCGGTCTTCAGGACACACACCACCGCACCCGCAGTACGGCGGGCTGAGGGCGAGCGGGCACGGCCCTCCACCCCGGCCTCCACCACGGGTCACCCCCCGGCCAGGCCCTCACCAACCACATTATTGGTAGGTGTTGGACGCCGGAGCCCGCGAAAGGAGACCCCCCATCCAAAGGGGCACAGGACCACCACGGCCCCACACCCCCCATGGATAGAAGGGAGCGGGACCATGGTGGCTAAAAATCCTGTGGGAGTGGAGCTCAAGTCATCAAAACTCTAACATCCCCTCAGCATTCGAAACACAGGCCCACTATCTTCACCATCTATAAGTATTCTAGAGACTAGGGTGTTGTCTGCCGAGACAGTCTTCGATTAGCAGCCTCCCCGCCCTCGGCCATCCCGCGCAGCGCCCTCACCCTCTAGACGACCCTACCTTTAAACAAACCCTTATCCGGCCACTGCCGCCTATCTTGAGCTAAGGATTTATTTCTCAGAAGCATTACACATTTAGATGGCCAGTGATGGCAGAATCCCTCCTTCGATGTGTGGAGATATCGAAGAGGTTTGGTTTTATCCAAGCGCTTAACGGTGTAACTTTTGATTTACATGAGGGAGAAATCCTTGGTTTGGTTGGAGATAATGCAGCCGGAAAATCGACACTCTTAAAGACTATAGCAGGCTACCACAGACCGGATAAAGGGGAGATATACCTTAATGGTAAAAGGGTTGAATTCGCCTCCCCTCTCGAGGCTAGACTTGCAGGCATAGAAATGATTTACCAGCAGCTACTTTTAGCGCCCAACCTAGGAGTTGTAGACAACATTTTCCTTGGAAGAGAGGAAAGCCTCATGGGTATACTACTTAATAGGTCAAGGATGAGGAGAAGGGCTGAAGAAATATTATCAAAATTGGGAGGAGACGATATTCCTTTAGATAGCAAAGTCTACACGCTGTCAGGAGGACAGCAGCAAATCGTTGCGATAGGTCGGATTTTTGCATCTAATCCTAAGGTGGTTCTACTTGACGAGCCCACATCCTCTCTTTCCGTAAAGGCGGCACGACACGTGTTAGAGGTGGTTAAAGAGCTAAGCAGACGAGGCATTTCTGTAATATATGTAAGTCACAGATTGCCAGACGTCCTCAGCATCTCACACAGAATAATGTTGCTAAGAAGAGGAAAATTAGTATTCATTAGGCCGGCGAATGAGGTGACTGAGCAAGACATAATACGTGGAATGATCTCAGAATGATCATCTTCTAACCCGATACCTTTTCAGAAAATCTGCCGAAACAGCTACTGATAGTAATGCACCTATTATTATCAGATGCAAATATGGAGAGACATTCATTACTACAAGTCCATTTTCTATGACGGTTACCAATAGAAGACCCAATAAGACTCCAAATGGTAAACCTTCTCCACCGACCAAGCTTACTCCACCAAGAACACATGAACCTATTGCCTGAAGCTCATAGCCCGAGCCGATTCCGGGGTAAGCCGCGCTTAGTCTAGCAGTAATTATTATTCCTGTTGCAGCTGATAGTATGGAGCTTAGGATATAGCATAGTAGTCTCACCCTATTTACCCTCACGCCAGTTACTATTGCTGCCTCGAGATTGCCTCCAATAGCATAGATATGTCTCCCCATCTTTGAAAGATTGAGAAGGAGAAAAATTATACCTAATATCACTAATGTCAAAAGAAGCGGTACCGGTATCTCTAAGATACTTCCATTACCTAAGAAGATGAAGTCTAGGAGCTCATCCTTGCTTAACACTATGGGGTAGCCTTTTGTCCAAAATTGAGCTATCCCTCTTAAGGCAAATTGAGTGGCCAGCGTTATCAGAAATGCAGGGACTATTTGCGGCAGCGGAGGAGAGAACCTTGAAACAAAAGCTCCGTGAAGTGCACCGATAGCGGCAGCGACTAAAAGAGTTAGGACTATTGCGGGGATCCAATGTATCCCGACGATCTCTAAAAAATATGCTAGAATAAGGCCGCTAAGTGCTACCACTGATCCTACTGATAGATCTATTCCTCCACTAATAATCACAAGCATCTCGCCAAGAACCATGAAGCCGTATGTTCCAACCCACCTTCCGATATTCTGCAGGTTTGACGTGGAAGCGAACAAGGGTGCAGAGGTGGCGAAATATGCGAATATAAGCGATGTAGTAAAGATTAATGTTGTTTCAGGTCTTAATAATAATTGGGTAGTCTTAAAAGAGGAGGTGATTCTCCTACCCATAGATACTCACAAAAAAGAGGAAGGCTATATTTAGTTTTAATCAGGTGTCCAATCGACAGGTTCTCCACGCCCAACTACTTCCTCGTAATACGCCTTGAGGTTCTCCTTCTTGACAATGTCAACTCCCGTATCAAGAATCTTGTTGCTTGGGTATCTAGGTATGTAGAATCTGAGCGCAGATTCCCAGCCCCATTGGCTCATAAGAGCTAGCAGTTTGGCCCCATAATATCCCATGAAGTACTGTCTCTGGGCGACTGTCGCGTAAACTATCCCTGCTTTAATCGGCTCTATATTTTCTTTAGTAGCGTCGAACTCAACTATGGCTATTTTGCCTACCTTCCTTGCTTCCTCGACGGCCCGAGCCCATGCGGGGCCATTATATGCGTAAACACCGAAGGCTCCAATTAGATCAGGGTTGGCCGCTAGAGTGGCGGCGGCCAGCTCCAAAGCTTTCGCCGCGTCCTCATTATCGTTCACGGGCTCGAGTACAACGTATCCAGCCGGCTCCACCACGTCTCTAAAGCCCTGCATCCTTTCAAGGGAGTTTCTGGCGGTAAGAGATCCTGTTCCCATGGCTATCTTTCCGCCTGGCTTAGCTAGTCCCATTTTCTTCAACGCTTCAAGCATAGCCTCTCCTGCAGCTCTTCCAGCCATGTAGTTGTCCGTGCCTAGGTAGGCCAGCCTGTCACTTTTAGGTGCGTCCGTGTCGATGGTGATTACTGGTATTTTAGCGTCGAGAGCCTTCCTTATAATGGGTATTATTGCATCGGGGTCTGATGGGGCTACAGCAATCCCTGAATATCCCTCCGCGATGTAGCTGTCCATTGTCTTTAACTGTGCTGGAACATCCTCCTTATACGGTACCCAGAAACTAACCGTCACGTCCAGCCCCGCCTTCTTCAATTCCTCGCCAGCCTTGGCAGAGCCTTTGTCGACAACGGACCAGTATGGATGTACTGACTTTCCTATCACCCCTATCTTCATAGGCTTCGTAGAAACCGGTGCGGTAGCGGTGACTGTCCTCATCTCGGTTACTGTCCTGGTTACGGTTTCGCCCGGCAGCTGGATACGTTCAGCAGGCTTTGCAACCCATCCTGCAGCAGCGCCTACAACGAGGCCTCCAATAGTGCCTGCAACAGTGCCTATAAACGCTCTCCTACCAACTTTTTTCTCCTCAGCCATACTCGGCTAAATACATGTGAAGCTATATATAAAAGTTGTATGTAGAATTGGTAAAATTCGGCCAGCCCAATGAGACTATGAGCTTATCGCCTTGGAGAATATTATGAGTGCTAGGGCTTCAGCGGCTATGGAGTATGCGAGGAGGTATGGGAGGCCGAGGCCCAGGTCCACCATCAATCCATAGGTGAAGCCTGCTGCAGCGCTACCAGCACCTATTGCGAGGCCGTAGACCGCGTAGGAGCCGCCTATACCGCCCGCTACCGCGAGTCGTGCCACCATCGCCCTGAAGACCGACTCCTGCGCTCCGACGACAACTCCAACCAGCCCTGCCGCCAGCAGCAGAAGGTCTATCCGCCTCCCAACAAAGAGGCATGGAACCACAGCCAAGACCATGACAGGGACTAAGATGCGGGGCCCAGCCCTATCGAAAACCCTTCCTAGCGCTATTGCCGCGACGGCGTCCACAATCATAGCCAGAGTGTAGGTGGCTGGGACCAGCCAAGAGCCTTGGTCCACACCTAGCGAGACGAGGTATAGGATTATGGATAGGGGGAGGAGGCCT
>JAVYLC010000016.1:0-31648 GCA_038741355.1 Nitrososphaerota archaeon | reverse complement strand
TGGTTGAGGATGCAGATGCTGTGGTTTGCGGGTATGCGGAGGAGCCGGGCCAAGCTTTAAGAAACATCGCTTTAAACGTCAGAGAGGTAAGCTTGAGGAGAAGGCATACAGGTTCTTCACAAACACCGCCCCAAAAACACATCCACGTACAGGTGATGAGCTTGAACCATGGAGAATTCTTCATCCCAGCTAAGCCACAACACCAAACATTTGACAAGCCTATCCCCCGAGAAATACATGCCTCTATTGCTCTAAACCATCCTGACAGGCTTGAGAGAGGTGAGGACGACGTAACAATCTACACATCCAGAGTGGACAGTAAAATGGTTTCTGAAAGCCTTACCTACTTAGGTATTCCACACATAGCCACTAAAGACTGCTTCATAGCTCCCAGACAGCTTATCTTGAGAATGGGGCTTCCCAAGATGTAGGAAAAAGATGCGGAGAATCCCGGATATTCTATTTTATGTATTGTAAGTGGGTGTTTAGAAAATGGTGAGGAGGGTTTGGCTGGTGGCTTGTCTCTCACTAGTATTCGCTTTTTAGGTAGTTTTCGAGTCTTTGCTTTTTTCTTATCTTTGTGAAACTTTTAAGTTGGGTAGTGTGGAAACCTCTCAAAGATTAGGAGGCGCCGGGGGAGGGATTCGAACCCTCGCGGCCCGTAATAGGCCACAGGCTCTCAAGGCCTGCGCATTATCCACTCTGCCACCCCGGCCCCTATAACAGCCCAGCACACTATCTTCTAATTAAGATAAATAATGGCTATTCTCGCTCTTCAAGGGGTTGGAGAGACTAATTCCGAGGACTATGGCGTCTCAGCACCCGGACAACGCTGTCCTCCCCCCGTGGTGTAGCGGAGAGGTGATAGCCGGGGAGGATGAGGTTAAGGAGGCCTACCTATCCTACTCAGAGTACGGTTGTCAGGAGGTTATGTGGGATGCTGAGGGAAAAGACATAGACCCCCACGTCGTCAGAAAGCTACTCAGCACATACCCAGAATACTTTCAGGGGAAAGTCCTGGGGCGTGACGTATTTCTGACATTCAGGATTCCCAACCCTCTGATAGAGATAGCTGAAAGAAAGGTCTTTCTAGAGTCTCTCCAAGCAATCCCACGCCACAACGACGTGGCCCGAATCTTCTATAACGGTGACAGAGCCTCCGTCTTCGAGGTCATACTCCCATTTACGTCTAGCCACACCGACATGGTCAGGGTCAGAGAGGTCTACAGGAGGTGTGTCGTGGAACCCTTAAGTGCCTCCATAGACTTTAGGGGGTTCACGCTCAGGGACCTATTAGGAGACGTGACGCCTAGGGATTTGGAGGTAATCCCCCTCTTCGAGGACATAGACACTATTGTAAAAATCGACGACATTATTACCAAATATGTAGAACTCTTTGCCCCACCCTATCTCAGGGTCTTCATAGCGCGATCTGACCCCGCTCTAACCTACGGGTTCATAACCGCGACAGTACTGGCGAAAATAGCCCTTTCAAAATGTAGGACTCTCAATGAGAAGCTCGGCATACCAATATACCCCATCATCGGTGCAGGATGTCTACCCTTCCGGGGCCACAACTCGCCCACTAATGTGGAGAAGTTTGTCGAGGAATACGCCGGTGTATGGACAGTGACCATTCAATCCGCATTCAGGTACGACTATCCTAAGGAAGTTGCTGTCGGCGCAATTGAGAGACTAAATACTCTACTACCACGCGGCAATCCGATTTTGATAGATAAGAAGCATGAAGGGACAATATTGAAGATTGTCTCAACGCTTATGAAGGTCTACGGCGACTCGCTTGAGAATGCTGCTGAAGAAGTAAATGCAAAATCCAGCCTCATACCACAGAGGAGGGCTAGAAAACTCCACATAGGCCTCTTCAGCTATTCCAGATTGTTTAGACGAACAACGCTCCCCAGAGCCATACCCTTTACCGCATTCTTCTTCTCACTCGGCCTTCCACCCGAGCTAATTGGCTTAAGAGCTCTCAGAGAACTGGGAGAGGAGGAGTACAGCTTCGTCAGGGAGCTGCATGTCAACTTGGTCCACGATCTGAATTTTGCTGCAAGACACCTTAGCTGGGAGAACCTCTCAGTCCTTGCAGAGAGGGAACAACACGTCCAGAAAGTGTTTGGACTTAACTTTCTGGAACGCTTCATACCGAGCTACATGGAAGATATAGCTACAGCAGAGGAGATGCTCGGAATTAAATGCGGACCACGGACACTCTCAGACCGGAAATATGTCAACACTGTGGAGAATTTCCTAATCTCTCTGCTTGAGGGGAGAGAGGAGGAAGCGAATGAAGAGCTTCTGAGGTCCGCGGTTATGAGAAAGAGCTTAGGCTAGAATCCTATCTATTAGGAACTCTTTTCGGAATGGTATTAGGTCGTCAAGACCTTGTCCGACACCAATAAATAATATCGGCCTCTTTATCTCGTGGCATACGGTTAATGCTAGACCACCTCTAGAATCGCTATCCAGCTTAGTGAGTATAACATAGTCTACTCCAACATCGTTATGGAATATCCGCGCCTGCTCGCGGGCTGTGGAGCCGGTCAAGGAGTCCAGCACAAGTATAACACAGTCAGGGTTTGAGGTCCTCTTTATCTTCTTCATCTCCTCCAGTAGGTTCTTTTTCGCCTCACTCCTACCAGCTGTATCTATCAGCACTACTGGTTCTCGTCCAGCCTTAGCCGATAGTATGGTGTCCACAGCAACCGCAGCCGGGTCGGCCCCATATCGTTGACTAATAGCGCGAATCCCAACCTGCGCCGCCAAATTCTTCGCCTGCTCTATGGCAGCAGCTCTAAACGTGTCGGAGCATGCTAGAACAGGTATTAAACTATTCTTCTTTAGCCACCGCGCAATCTTTGCTATTGTTGTTGTTTTTCCTCCTCCGTTTGGTCCGACGAAGAGTATAACGTAGGGTTCCCCACTTTTATTCTCCTTTAATCTAATCTCTTCAAGTAGCTTTTCAGGAGAAGCTTCTAACAGAATCTCTGATAGCACGTCTCTGTAGACTTTCATTACGACCTCTCCGCCGTCGCCGAATCTTGGAACCTGAACCTCGGCAAGCCTAGGTCTCAGGAGTTCAGCAATATGTTCGGCTGTCTCGATCGAAACATCGCTGCTTATTAGCTGGAGTTTGAAGTCATCGAGTGCGTTCCTAAGCTCCTTTTCAGAGAGCCTTGTCTTGGAAACCCTCTCAGTAAGTGTTTGGAAGGCCCTCTTGAGGCCCTCCAGCATCTAAGTCCCACCCTCACCCGCCTGCCCGGCGCCAGCCCCCCTCTCAACAGATGCTAGAAACCTTCTAATCGCGTCGATCCTCTCGGAATAGGACTGTAGTGCCTGGCCGGCCTCAGCCCTCGCTCGCTCCAGCCTCTGCTTCCTAGCGAGAAGCCACCCCCTACACCTATCTAACGACATATCGATAAACACGTTATCACCGATGTTTACCTTGAAAATGTCTGGATTCGTTATAACACCCTCCACTAGGACGCCTCCCCCGATTGGCAAGAGCCCCCTAATCTCGCCCTGAGTCTTAGCAATCTCGTCGAGAAGCTCCAAACATCTATTATGCTCTCCTATGGAACTCTCCAATGCTAGGAGTCGAGCCTGAAGCTCGCGGACTATCCTCTCTAAAATGGTCAGCTCTGATAGAGCCCGTTCAACGTCTTCGCGGGTTATTTTGACACCCATTCTCTCAGAGCAGATATCGTGTGTCGATAATATAAATACAGTTTTGCGGCGTCCAGGATACTTACAGAGCCGTTTAAGACCATGCTATACGCCGAGTGCGGTCGATATCGTCATCAACTCTGGCCCAACCGTCCTCACGCCTATCAGGGCTCCTTTAGTGTTAGCCAATATGCCGCTCTTTACGAAGAGGTTTCCATTATTTACGGTAGCCCTCAAGACCCGAACCTTCGAGTACTCCTCAATAATCCTAACCTCCTCATCAGTCGCTTCTACATGGATTAATCCGCCACGGTTTGTCAGTAGGCAAATCGAGCCTACATGTCTTCTACCCGCTATAGTCATGGATACGGCCTCGACCCCCAAGGTATCGGCTATGGCCCTGATCTCGCTTGATTGGACCTCGGGAGATATCACGGCGCAGTGGTCGTTGGCGCTTATCAAGTTACCCATCGCGGTTTCCCTGCCCCTGTAGATGTAGACATTGAGGTCAGGAGCTACAGACCTTATCTGTGATACTTCCTCGTCCAGAACTATTCTCGATAGTATGACGCCGGAGCTGTTGATGCAGGTGAGCGGGCCTATTAGGATGGATCCGGCAATATATGTTTGGACAGGCTCTGAGCCCAGTATGCCTGCCATAAGTTCAACCTTCTTAGAGGGGAGACCCGGTGGCACTAATAGGAGGTTCTCACTGTTCGCAGCGAATAGACCTATATGGGGTGTCCCAAAAACATCAACGAAGAGTACGCTATTGGTCTGTGCCCTGCTCGGCAGCCCCCTCACCCCCCAGCCTCACAATGGCTTCACCCTTCTCGTCCTTCTCCACGAGTATCGTCACCCTCCTGGGAGGCCGTTCGATGCTTCTTGAATGGATGAACCGAGCCAACTCCTCCGAGATCTTCACTCTCTCAGCCTTCGCTATTCGGGCAGCCTTCTCGCGTATAATGTTGAGGGCACGTTTTGCGCGGCGGAGTTTGGGAGCCTTGTAAGCTTCTCTCAAGTTTAAGGTTACTTCTTTGCGGAGTTGCGACATGTAATCATCACCTAGGGCTTAATGGGGCTTGATTGACGCCAGCTCCTCCGTCGCCGACTTGCCCTAACCTCCCCCCCAGTCCTCAGTATTATCCAGGCAGGGACACTCTCAGCCCGCTTTAGGGCTGAGGCGAGACGCTTCTTAAGTGGGAGAGTCTTAGCCATCCCTACTCACCAATTAATCTCCAAACCAGCTCTATATGAGTGTTAGATACTACAACTCGTCCCTGCTCATCCTCACTATCTTGGTCTCCCTCTTGGGAGGCATTACTTTCTCTAAAATCTGTCTGAGGAGGTCGTCGGTGATCTGGGACTTAAGACTACCTGAGCGGGCTAGGTTTACCAAGTAGTTCTCCACTGCCTCGGCCACGTCTGGCCTCGCCATCTTAATGTTTGCAAGCCTCTGCCGGGCCTCCTGAGTCAAGACCACGCGGAGTATGGCCGCCTTCTCAGCCTCAGCTCTCCTTTTAGCCTCCTCCTGAGCGGCCCGAGCCTGCAGCTCAGCCATCTTCCTCCTCCGAATCTCCTCAAGCTCCTCATCCTCCGGCTCAGGCATTGCCAACTGAGGTCACCTGACCTATGAAAAGTGGCGACTACTTAAATACATATCCAATGAATACATGCTCGCCGGTCACTATGCTGCTGCCTTTCCCTTACCTTTCCCGGCCTGAATCACGCCCAGCCTGATGAGCCTGTAGCGGGGTTCGAAGAGCATCAAGGTCTGAGGGGAGTCGTATACCCTGACATGTATAAAGGATTTCGGTGAGCCGAAGCTTGGCTCTATCTTCACTACAGATATCCTGTCAGCCTCGATTTTCAGCCAATCGGAGACAGCCTTAAGGACATCGCCCCTACTCGGGGTGCCGCCCTCAACCATGGCCGAGAGTTTAAGCTCGCTTCTACCGATCACGTCGTTTCTCTTTTCGGATAGCTTCTCAAGCATCCTTATTCCCAACCCCTCTAAGACCTCTCCCCCTCCCTTTATTTTACCATGATGCGGCTCATCGCGACTTGTAGACTGTCGCGAGCCTTATCAGCTCCTCGTGGAACACCGTGCTTCCCGATAGCTCCGGGTGGAATGTGGTCCCCAATATGTTGTCCTGCTTCACGGCTATAGGTCTGTTTGCAAAAGAGGCCAGAACTTCCACTCTCGGCCCAGTCTCGAGTATTGCAGGGGCCCTTATGAAGACGGCCCTGAACGACTTTAAACCAAGGACAGGTATTTCGATTTGGGCCTCGAAGGAGTCTCTCTGCCTACCGTAAGTGTTGCGCTCAACAAGTATGTCTAGGACTCCGAGGACCGGCTGTCCAGTCTCTCCCACGACTCTGTCGTAAACTCGTTTCGCCAGCATTATCAGGCCTGCGCATGTCCCAAGTGTGGGGAGGCCTTCACCAATTCTTCTTTTAAGTATGTCTAAGGATTTTTTATAGCTGGATAGCTTTCCCATGACCGTGCTCTCACCTCCCGGGATTATCACAGCGTCCACCGACTCAACTTCCTCTGGCAGCCTAGTGGTGGAGACGGTTCCCCTGACTCCGATCCTCTTCAGCGCCTCCTTCACGGCGGCTAGGTGCTCCTCAACGTCCCCCTGAAACGACGCTACACCCACCGAGATCTCCATAACCACAATCTATAGCGGAGCCTCCTCTATTTATCTGAGATTAGCCCGATTTCCCGGTTTATCTTCCCTTGATAGCTCTCAACCCTCAGGTCCAGCACATCCTCGAGCCTGACACTTTTCCCTACATAGGATGACTCTAGGGCTGCAGCAACCATGGCTACTGAGAGCATCCCCTCTCTGCCACCAGTCTCAGGAACGCCTCCCTCCTCCACGCAGCGGAAAAAGTCAGAGAGCTCCAGCGCTATGAGCTTGCTGTCCGCCTCCCAGAAGTCCATTCTATACCCGTTGAGTATCCCGGGAAAGAGAACTCTAGTCTCCCTGTCATAGATCTCTGCCGCGGCGGCCGGTGAGATCCTGTAGGGCTCTCCCAGCTTCTGGCCTAGAAAGGCTGTATGGGGCATCAAACCTAGGTAGTCTTGGTCAAGAGGCTTGGAGATTTTAAGCGGCTCCCCTGTCCTCTCCATCGGTATCTCTATTGAGCCATCCTCAAAGAAGATGAGCCTACGCCAAACACCTTCGCCAGTGACTGCAAGATTCGCTACAAATTTAGCGGCAATGTTGTCTCCGTAGTGGAGAGTTGCGTCAAGGAAGTCTTCAGCCTCAGCCTCAACTGGAGTCTTCTTCACCTCCTCGCCTCCGCCTTCTCTCATGTATCTCACTTTTCTGAGGAGTGCGGCGAGCCCAGATACTCTCTCCGGCGCCCCGAAAAAATAGTTGAAGACGTCCATGTAGTGGCAGCAAAGGTCGATCAATATTCCTCCAGACAGCTTATGCCGCCATGGCGATAATAGCACGGCATCCCCTCCACCAGCAATTATATGCAGCGCTCCAATCCAACTGCCCAGTTCACCACCGTCTATGACGGCCTTGGTTAGCCTGTTTACGGGGTCTCTCCTATAGTTCTCCGCAACAGCCAGCACTGCCTTACCCTTGACTGAGGCGTCCAAGATTCGCCGACAGCCCCTCACAGTAATGGAGAGAGGCTTCTCCACGAGACAGTTGACACCAGCCTCTAAGAGTGGCTCCGCGACTAAGTGGTGGGAGGAGGGCTCTGTGCATACGTCAGCGGCCTCGAACTCGACACCTTTCACAGCATCCTCCAACGAGGTGAAGATCGCCGGTCTTTCGCCGAGCAGCCTCTCAGCAAGCTCTGCGGCCTCGGAGGACCTCTCGGGAACCGTATCGATAACTCCTACAAGCTCCGCATTACATAGCCCGTGCCGCCTAGCCACTGCGAGTCCCCGTATATGTCTTCTACCCATTAGGCCACATCCGACTAGTATGAAGCGTGGCCGGCGCCTCAAGGATGGTCGCTTCTGTGCCCCAGATGACCCTGCCTTTCGGGCAGAGTGAGCTCGTAGAGATGCCTTATAAGCTCGAAGTAGCTTTCACTAGGCCTCAAACCCCTCCTATTCATCATTCTCTCCACGACCCTAAGCTCCGATTCCAGCTTCAGCTCGTACATCTCCCTGGCGAAGTTTATTCCAGTAAAGGGTGGAATATTCTTAGCCACGACGCCACTCAGGACATTGAAGGGCCCGACAAGCTTTCCAGTCATTATGGATGTGTCGATCATTGTGCGTACATGATCTCCCATAACTGCGCCGAGGAACTGTCTCCCAGTGTGGACGGTCTCACCGTCAAGTACCACCTTTATCTCTCCATAGGTTGTCTTAAGGTTGGATGTGGTCGTTCCTGCAGCTATGTTGACCCACTCCCCGATAATGGAGTGCCCAATATATCCGTAGTGGTGTTTGTTGCTGTATCCATACATTATGGTGTGTTCTATCTCGGCTGATATGCGGCAGACCGGGCCTGTGTAGAGATGAGGCCCCACCCTACCTCCATACACTATCGAGTTTTCACCGATAACGCATGGTCCTATCAGTTTGGTCCCCGACTCAACCCTCACACCCTCACCTAGGATGACAGGCCCCCTCCGCGTATCGATCACGGTAAAGGGCTCAACCTCGCAGCTCGCTGGAATAGACATGTTTGCCGGATCACCGAGCACCGCAACCCTGTTGTCAAGCTGCGGCACTTCTTTTACAGATGGCATTGATATTTGTTGGTCGTCAAAAACCTCCCAGGGGTACTGGTATATGCTCTCGGGAGGGGCTTCGAGTGTCTCGGTAGTGCCAATCAGCGCGGCCAGTCTCTCCAATATGTCCATAGGCTTCTCAACACCTGCAACCTTCTCGCCCTTGAGCCGAGCGGCCAAGAACCTTCCCTTGGCCAATAGAATGAACTCTCGTCCCCCTGTTTTCTCGGCAAGCGAAGCTACTAGTTCTGGTCTCCTCGCCAACCCATTAATCAATACGGCTTCATCATCATGTTCGGGACTTGAATTGAATTTTACGAGGGGGTTGCGCTCTATCTCGACCCTAGCAAAGTATTCTCTTGCGTAGGTGTATACCCTGACATCCCTGAAGTTTTTCAGAATGATTCCTATAAGGGGGCCGTTGGGGGTGAATATCCTGTAGACAGGCCTCATGTAGGTGAGCTGTTTAAAGTTCCGCCAAGCCTCATCCTCAAAAATCAATAAGTTCATGCAATATCACCAGCATGTTGCTCAATCTTCTTCAAAGCCTTGTAAACATCCTCAACCTCCCTAAGACCCCCTAACAGTACCCTGTGGTGTATGAAAAAGAACTCGGCGGCTGCCTTCTCTGTGTTGGGGAACTCGCCCGGATTGATTCTGATACCGTTATGCTCGAGGTATCTCTTGATCGGGGGGAAGCGGTAAAGTGGTATGGGCCATCCGACCGAGGCAGGTATGCCCTCGGCGCGGAGTGACTCTACAATCTTCTGCTTGGAGACGTTCCTAAAGTAACCCCCATCCGCCTGAATAATCACGAGGTAGTGGGGAGTCCTATCAGTCCCATCAGCGGGCATAATCAGCCTGAACCCCTCCAGCTCCCTACAAAGCCTCACTAGCTCCTCAAAGTTTCTTTGGCGCCTCTCAATCTGCTCGTCCAGTCTCCTCAGCTGTGATAGGAGTATGGCCGCTTGGAACTCTGTCATCCTGTAATTGTAGCCCAGAAGATCGCCCTCGTACCAGTCCCTACCTGGCCCCCGCCCACAGTTTACAAGAGAGCTACAGGTCTCTGCAAGCTCTGAGTCGTTCAAAGTGATAATACCGCCCTCACCACTCGTCATGACTTTGCTGGACTGGAAGCTAAAACACCCCATAACGCCTATGCTACCTATTCTCCTACCCCTCCACTCAGCCCCATGGGCCTCGGCGGCATCCTCAACAACAGGCACGCCGAAACTCTTCGAGGCCCTATCGATCAGGTCCATCCTCACTGGATGTCCACCTACATGTACAGGTAGGATGGCTTTGACGCCTCCGTCAACCAATTCCCATACAAGCTTAGAGTCGATGTTAACCCCGCCCTCTGCAACGTCGACATAGAGTGGTATTGCCCCCAGCTCTAATATTACGGAAGAGGTCGCGAGGAACGTGTAGGGTGTGGTTATCACCCTGTCACCCGGGCCGACGCCGAGTGCTCTTAAGGCAATCTTCAATGCTGTGGTCCCGTTCATGCAGGGGACACCATACCTGCATCCTACATAGCCTGCGAATTCCTCGCCGAATCGTTTTACTAGGTGGCCGCCCAGCCCCCAAATCCCAGATCTAAGGGCCGATAAGAGCATCTCCTCTTCCTCTCTACCCCAGACTGGCCAGCTGGGAAACGGCTCTGAGCGGACAGGTTTTCCACCCTTAATCGCCAGCAAGGCACCTACTACAATCCCTGCCCGGGAGTATATTTGCCTGCCTCATTTCCAAGAATAGAAGACCTCGTGTCTAGAGATTAAACAGGGGCTGTGTCGTCCTAGTCCCTGAAGACCACTCTTATCCTCTCAGAGTTGAGTGAGAGAGGTTTGAAGAGTACGCCCTCCCCTGTGAAGAATTTGGTGAAGAACTCGTAGAGGTGGAGCCTCAGAGCCTGTATAAAGACGAGCAGCCCCTCAAGTCCCATGACGCCTATGTTACCGATCAAGAGGATTCCTATAGAGGCTAGGCCGAGCGCCTCCCAAGCCGCATTAATCAAGAGCATCAGGGCCACGTGAATAATCATCAGAATGGAGATCCTGAGGTAGCTCAGAGTGTTCGACATGAAGTGGATTATGTTCTCAAGTATTTCGAGAAGGCCTGTTCCGAAGTGCCCGATAACGCTCCCACGTGGAAAGAGGCCTATGAACGATCCAGCAATCCTACCTCCAACGATTAGGGCCATGGCGGTCAATAAGCCGTAAGCCCCGATGGCCCCTACGAGGCCGGCTGGAAGCCCCAGAAGTGGAACTGGCTGGCTACTCGTGAGTAGGGTCTCGAAGCCTCGTGTAGTGATGAATGCAAGAGCGAATAGAAGCCCACTGACATACATTCCAAGTGAGGCTACCTTGGAGAAGATGGCCTCACCCACCTCGCCGTGCTTGAGTAGAACGTAGGCTGAGACAGCTAGGCCGATTGAGACGTGGATGAAGCCCAGGAGTGGGGCGAACGTGAAGAGCTTGATGACGGCGTCAGTGCTGATGGCTGCTGACTCTCCGTGGTGTTCTATCAGTTCTAGGATAGGCTTCATCCCTGTGACTGGTGAAAGCTTGAATCCGAACGCTTCCTGTATGAAGAAGCCGGCAATCGATGACGAGATTCCCAGCATCATTATGAGCCGCCCCCACAGCCTAAAACCGCTCCTGGCCCTCATGGAGAGAATGAGGCCTAGAAGGGTTAGAACTAGACCTTGCCCAAGGTCGGCGAACATGACTCCATAAAATACTGATAGGAAGATTGAGACGAAAGGTGTTGGGTCCACCTCGTAGTAGGAGGGTGGGCCTTGGATGAGAGTAACTGGTTTAAAAGACTCTGTGATCCAGTTATTCTTGAGGCGGGTTGGGGGCTTTTCCTCCGAGCCATGGTGGTGGGTAGTAGGGGAAAATTGGACGTAAGCCATGCCGCCCACCTCTCGGATGAAGTCTCCGCTCAGTCTCTCAGGGACATAGCCCTCCAGGACTAGCAGCCTGCCTTTCTCACCTCTCACCCTCTGGACCGAGTCGATTATACCTTGCGCAAGCATCCTAAGTGTGGCAATCTCCCGCCCCTTCTCCTCCTTAATCCACCTCTTCCCCCCCTCTACACTCTCCGCCTCAGCCCTCAGCCCGGCAAGCCTCTCCTCAACCTCCCTAAGCTTCTCGGAGAGCTTCTCGAGAGGCTCATCAACCCTCAGCTCGACCGGTGTCAGGTTAAATGTCCTCAGAACTCTTTCTATCCTCTCTCGATGTACGGGTTTTGACACAACGACTAGGAGAGCCATGTCTTTTTGTATCGGCTTTAAGGCGACCGAGGCCTCCTCAAGCGACTTGGCTATCTCGTCTATGTCGCGGACCGAGGCTATGAATGCTGCAGTGTAAAGGTGTCTGAGCCGCGATATTCTTGAGAAGTCTAAGCCGAGCTGGACATATGTGGCGAGCCTAGCCCTCTCCCTCTCAAGCCTCTCAATCACCGGCCTAATCTCCTCCACCCTCTTGTTCAGCTCTTTCAGCTCTGATAGGATGGGCTGGGCTCGGCTCGAGAGGAAATCCAAAAGATCCTCCAAATCTCTGACGCTTATGCTCTCAGGCTCAGGCTCTCCCTTCAGGAGAACCTCTATTACGCCACCCCCTGCCTCCACCTCCAGCTCCCTAGCCGCAGCCTCGAGCTCCAAGTAGATCCTCCTAGCCCGCTCATATAACGGTTCAAGCCTCCTCGCAGGTTTTAGATTCTCATGCGAAGCGGGGTGGAACTCTCCGAATTGGACCAGCGCCTTTAAAAGGTCTTGCGCCCTGCTAGATGGTGCCACCACGGTCGCCTTCAGCAGCCGTTCTACAACCATTCAAAATTGGATAGTCTCGTCATAATTTAATCCTTGGGTCAGGGTTGAGGTGCTGGATAATAGTTATAGGCGCGGAGTGGAGTGTCTATACTGTGAGCTCGATTCTTAAGCCGCGCGACAGGGAACTTGTGAAGAAAAAGTTGGGCGAGGAGCTACTCTCTACTGTCAAGATACTGTATTTCACTCAGGAGATCGAGTGCGAGTATTGCGAGGTTACTGGGCGTCTCTTGAGCGAATTAGCCGAGCTAAATGGGAATCTGAGGCTGGAGGTTTACGACCTTGAGCGTGACAGGGATTTAGCCGAGAGGTGGCGTATCGACAAGATACCGGCCACTATCCTTCTTGGTGAGAGAGAGTCATGGATACGCTTCTTCGGAGTCCCCAGCGGATACGAGTTTATAAGCCTGTTAGAAGACATCGTGGACGTATCTAGGGGAAGGTCTAGGCTCCCACCCCGTGCACTTGAGATGGTTAAATCGGTGGATAAGCCTCTCCACATACAGGTCTTCGTAACGCCTACCTGCCCCTACTGCCCCCGCGCTGTTAGAACCGCCCACCAAATGGCACTAGAGAATCCGAAAATAGTCGCCGACATGGTAGAAGTCATAGAGTTCCCACACCTAGCTCAAAGGTATCGTGTGATGGCGGTGCCTAAAACTGTCGTTAATGATAAGGTAGAGTTTGAAGGCGCTCTTCCTGAGATACATTACATCGAACATGTTCTCCAGGCCCTCTCCTAAATATTGATAAAAACGCCCCAATACCTCATTATTAGTGCTAGAGAAGCCCAGATTCGAGATAAACAGCATGGACCTGACTGTCTTGTTGAGGGAGATCGATAAATCTCAGCCAAGATACGTCTCCCAGATTTATAGGGGTGTGGACTCATCATATATTCTAAGGCTAAAAGGGCCGGAGGATGTAAGAGACCTAAAAATAGTCTCTGGTAAGGCAATCTTTCTCGCACCAGGCGTGTACCAAACCCACGGCCAGTTAGACGATTTCTCATCCTCGCTTAGGAGGTATCTCAAGGGCTGTATGTTGAGATCTGTCGAGCAGGTCGTTGGTGAGAGGATAGCTAGGCTCCGCTTTGAGGGTCGTGGAGTTATGCATGACTTTCTCGTAGAGGTCTTCCCGGGGGGAGGACTAAGCCTCTTAGATGAGAGGGGCATTGTACTTCTATCAACAAACTTGAGAAGGGGTGAGCCCTACTCCTGGCCCGTTAGGAAGGCGACAGTGTCTGGGCGTGAGGACGCGCTTGCGTTGCTTTCAAGTGTCGAGGGGAGGCTCAAAATCGGGGTAGCTCTAGCTAGAGAATTAGGGCTAGGCACGAAATACTCCAACGAGGTCTTGGCGAGAACTGGTGTCCCTCCATCTAAAAAAGTCGCCGAACTAGGTGATGACGAGAAAATGAAAATTGCGGCTGGTGTAGAGTATCTCCTTAAGCTGCTTGAAAACCCTATGCCCACAGCATACAAGACCGGTGACATATATGTAGCGTTCGCACCATTCCCACTCATCCATCTAGGCAAGCAAGGCTTTGAGGAGACCCGAACAACTAGTTTGAACGAGGCGGTTAGCTTAGTTTATGAGTCCTACGTTAGGGCGGTTGAGATCTCTGAGCATAGACAAAAAATAGAGGAGGAGGTTCGAAGGATTGAAAAGGAGATTGCGGAGAAGAGGGCCTTTGCGGACCGGTTAAGACTGAAGGCTCAGGAGCTCAGAGAACTGGCCACCATGCTTCATTCGAGATTAGCTGAGTTGAAGGATCTGTGGACGGAGATTAAGGCGGGTGGGCAGCCCGGTGGGATTTTGAAGTCTTTAGACATGAACACAGGCTTAGTTACGCTCGAACTTGATGGAAGGGCTGTGCAGTTGAGCATTAGGGAGCCTGTCACAGACCAGATTGACAGGCTCTTCAAGAACGCTAAAACGACGATGAAAGGTGTAGAGAACCTGCTGAGAGAGATTTCAGAGCTTGAAGAGAAGGTCTCGCGTCTAAAGTCCACTTTTACGGCCCCTAAAGTCGTAGAGGTTATTGAGGTTCGGAGGAGAGGAACAGAATGGTTTCATAGTTACCGATGGTCAATGACCAGTGGGGGTAGACTCGTCGTCCTCGGAAGAGACGCTAGCTCAAACATCAGGCTACTGAAGAAACACCTAGAAAAGGGCGACATTGTTTTACACGCGGAGGTGAAGGGCTCGCCCGTCGCCATTTTGAAAGACGGGGCTGGGGCTGGAGAAGAGGAGCTGCGCGAGGCGGCCACGCTCTGCGCGTCTTTCAGCCGTGCGTGGCGGGAGGGTCTCTCAACGATGTCTGTATACTGGGTGGCTCCGGATCAGATAAGCTTCACACCCCCACAGGGTATGTATCTTCCTCGAGGCTCCTTTATCGTCAAACCACCCAAAAACTACATACATGTACCACTCCAAATCTGTATAGGATACTCTGAGAAGCTAGGCCCGATTGTGGGTGTCGAGTCTTGGGTGAGAGCAGAAGCGGTTGTCTACGCCGTCCTATCTCCTGGCCAAGAAGACGCCTCTATTGTGGCTAAAGCCCTCGCGGCTAAGGTGGGGGAAATACTTAATCTCTCCCCAGGCCAGCTCAGGCCAAGCGGTTTCGAAGCGCTCATCCCCTATGGAAAGTGCCGCGTGCTGAGCTGGTCGCGCTGATAAGGTAGTATTGTCTCTTCCCCAATGGTGAATTGGGTTTAGATACGTTTTTATCAGGCTGCCTTAAGGATTCATTGGATGGGCCCATTCCTAAGCGAGGAGATAACCGTTCGAGAAGTAATGACGAGTCCCGTCATAGAGTTGAGTGTGGAGAGCACAGCCAACGTCGCTGCTGAGATGATGGCCAAGTACAAGATAAGCAGCATACTGTTGAGGAAAGATGGACGGCCTGTGGGCATCGTGACGAAGAGAGACCTTGTAGAGAAGGTCGTAGCGCTGGATAGAAGGCCAAGCGAAGTGAAACTTGAAGAAATCATGTCCTCACCCCTCGTAACCATAGATCCCTCCGCGACGCTGGAAGAAGCCGTCAGGCTGATGAGTAGGCTGGGAATTAGCAGGCTCATAGTAAGCTATAAGGGGAATGTACAAGGTATCATAAGCCT
This sequence comes from Nitrososphaerota archaeon, assembly GCA_038741355.1. Lineage (GTDB taxonomy): Archaea > Thermoproteota > Nitrososphaeria_A > Caldarchaeales > Calditenuaceae > HRBIN02. The sequence goes on along the minus strand of JAVYLC010000016.1, from coordinate 16,297 downwards.
GAAAGACGTCCTGAAGATTACGCCCGATATCATATCCATCATTAAGGAGCAGTTCAAGCTGAGCGGCGGGCCCATCGTGAGGAGAGAGTCCTACCTCGAGGGATACTGTGACTCGTGTGGTGAGTGGAGCGACATGCTTGTGAGGATGGAGGAGCAGTACGTCTGCGAGGAGTGCCGGCTAGAACTTGAGAAGGGTAGCGTCACAAGGACCTAAATTCCTCGCAGACTCGATGCATGGTAAACTCACACGCTGGCTTAGAATGCTAGGATACGACACCATCTACTATCCCCGAGGGGACAATGAGATTATTCAGAAGGCGTATGAGGAGGGACGGATAGTCCTCACCTCGGACACCGAGCTTTATAGACGGATATTGTCTAAAAGCGGCCAATCCATCCTCCTACCGCTAAGCGGGACCGAGGCTCAGCTCTCCCACATTGCCATGCGCCTGATGAAGGACTACGGAATATCATACGACGAGTTCTTAGCCGTGAAGTTTAGACTATGCTCCCTCTGCAACGGACAACTACTATCATCCTCTAACAATAGGTGGAGGTGCGAGTCGTGTGGCCAAGAATACTGGGTCGGTGGGCATTGGAAGAACATCTCACGGACTCTGGAGAGAGTGAGAAAACTAGTAGAGGATTTGAGCAAGGGATAAAAGAATGGTTTAACATATGTCGCTGGAATGATAAGCGAAGAGGTGGGGGTGGGGCTAGTTAAACTGGCTAGGTCGGCGATTATGAGAGAGCTTGGGCTCAAAGAGGAGTTGGACGTGGAGAGCTCTCTTAAGGGCTTATCCATCCGAAGAGGCGTCTTCGTCACACTCTATCAACATGAATCAAAGGAGTTAAGGGGTTGCATGGGCCTCCCACGACCCCGCTCCAACATCGTTGAAGACACAATCACAGCTGCGAGGCTTGCAGCCTTCTATGATCCGCGATTCCCGCCACTAACCCGGTCCGAGGTGGGGGAAGTAGTTGTCGAGCTGACATTCCTCACAGAGCCCGAAGAGGTAACTGCCGAGCCGCGATCCTCGCTTCCAGAACGCATTAGAATAGGTCGCGACGGTCTAATAATAGAGGCTGATGAGGGCGCGGGTCTATTACTTCCTCAAGTCCCTGTGGAGTATGGCTGGGATGCTGAGGAGTTCCTTATGCACCTTTGCTTAAAGGCCGGCTTGAGGCCTACTGACTGGCTGAGAGGAGAAGTGAAGATCTACAGGTTTAACGCGGATATTTTCGCAGAAGAGACACCTAGCGGCGTAGTTAAGAGGGTGACGCTTAAGGCACCACACGCTTAAAACTCCTTTAAAGGGAGCCGGGTCGTTTATGACGTGCATCCACTTCAGCGTGTGCGGTATAGGACTGGGGCATGCATCTAGGTGCCGGCCATTAGTATTCGAGGCCATCAAGAGGGGGTATAGTGTCACGATATCTACCTATGGTGACGCGGTCGACTACTTTGAGAGGCTGGGTCTGAGGGTCTTGAAAGTACCCTCGGTCGACTATGGGCGGGATGCTCGGGGCGCGGTGAGTATAAAGGCAACACTGCTAAACAACGTCTTCCTGCCGCTGAAGGTCACTGCCCAAACACTCATCGAGGCCAGAATCATCGAAGAGTCTGGAGCTGAAGCTGTAGTCTCAGACACTAGAGCCTCGGCCGTCCTAGCCTCACGCCTGACCGGCATACCATGTGCCCTCATCCTCAATCAATACAATGTCCTGCTTCAAAGGGACCGTCTACCTAGACTGGCCGCCTTTTTCGAAGACATCATAAACTCATTCACAGTTGCTTGGAGCCTCTCTCACAAGCTCTTAATAGCTGACTATCCACCCCCTCTCACTATCTCAACAGAGAATCTTCGGATGCGAGAGGTGGACGAGTTGCGTGCAGAGTATGTTGGCCCGATACTGGAGAAGCTACCAGGCGACTACCCGCCCCGGGATAAGCTCAAGGAGAAGCTTGGATTCGACCCATCCATCCCACTGGTAGCGGTAATACCTACCGGCCCCCACCCAGACCGTATACGATTTAGAGACCTCGTAATGCCTCTCCTCCATTGCCAAAAAGACTTCCAAGCCATAATGACAGGTGCTGTGGGGGATCAGATAAAAGAGGGTGTAAGGATTGTGGAGTGGTATGAGGACGAGTATGAGCTGCTGGCTGCCTCAGACGTTGTTGTGACGCGGGCTGGCCAGACGCTCGCAGCTAAGGCATTGGCATTCAACTGTAGACTCGTTGTAGTGCCTATACCGAGGCAGACAGAGCAGGAATCAAATGCAAAGTCCCTCGCAGAAAATAGAGTAGCAGTAATCCTCAAAGAGGGGGATTTAAGTGTTGAGAGCCTATCATCAGCAGTTAAGAACGCTTTAGACGAGATAGACGCCGCGGATCTACATAGATACTCTAGTTTTGCCGCCAATGTTAGGCCTGTTGATAAAGTGCTAGAAATGATATTAAGCTCGTGATGAAAGTGAGGGTCCTCCCCTTCTTTTCTGGCGAATTTGCCAAATATAAATCCGCATAGTTATATATGAGAATACGGATTTATTGAGTGATAGGGTGTTGGACCAACAGGGGCCTAAATGCCCCCTCCGCGTTACTCCTGCAATGGTTTCAGGGTTGGTTGAGGTCTTAGCGCTGCTGAAGGACAGGGCAGATGTAGCAACAATTGTAAGAGAGGTGGGGATGGAATCGGGGCTTGTGCTGGATATACTGGAGGCCTGTGAGGCCCTCGGTTTGGTGAAAGTTGATGAGGGTGACGCGATACTTACTGAACTGGGCCAATCCTTCTCGAGAAAGAGGCATTCCGGAAAAATCAGGATGCTGCGCGAGTTAACCAAAAATGCCGAGCCCTTTAAGTCAATAATCCGTTACATGGTCGAAAAAAAGGAACCTATACCCGTCGAGCAGATCTGCAGAGACCTTAGCCTCTGCGACGATAGCCCAGAGAGCGTCACCATGGCGAAATCGTTCCTCCTGGACTGGCTAATTACGACGGGGTACCTAGAGTATGACGGTGATGCGGGTTTATTCAAGGTTAAGAGGGGGGTAAAGGTTAGCTAATCAGAGAGAACAGCTCATCGACTAGCCTGTAGAATTCCTCGGACTTCTTGTTCCTTGGTCGTGAGAGCTCGATGGGGACCTCAGCTAGAATCATCGCCGGCCGCCCACCTAGGACAATCACCCTGTCAGCAAGCATCACTACCTCCTCGATGTTGTGTGACACCATAACAATAGAGATGGGTGGAAGTGTCGTGTCAAACCACATGCTCTCTAGCTCGCGAATTAAGCTGAGCGAGGTAAGGGGGTCAAGGTTGCTGAATGGCTCATCCAGAAGGAGTAGGTCGGGGTCTGTAACTAGTGCCCGGGCAAGCGCAACTCTCTGCCTCATCCCTCCGCTCAGCTCATAGGGGTATGCTGAATCGTAGCCACTAAGTCCAACCAGCTCGATAAGCTCGGAAACCTTTAGCCGCTTCTCCTGCTCGGTTAGATCCTTCCGTGACATGAGGGCGAGGAATATGTTTTCTCTGACCGTAAGCCAGGGGAGCAGGGTGGGGGTCTGGTGCATGAGGGATATGCGCGGCGTAGTGTCGTTCAACACTTCTCCACGAAATATCACCACGCCTGATAGAGGCTTGATGAGTCCGGCCATGATCCTGAGTATGGTGCTCTTCCCGCACCCGCTGGGGCCAACTATTCCCAGAAACTCTCCATACCTGACCTGTATGTTCAGGTTCTCGATAACCCTGAGAGTAGCACCAGCCCTAAGGCTATACCCGTGCGTCACATTCCTAAGTTCTAACAGTATCTCAGAGCTGCTCATGTATCCTCAATGCCTTTATGGAGTAGTCGTAGAGGGTACGCCATAATACTCTGTTGACCAGTATCACAAAAACTGTCATGATTATCACGGTGAATACCAGGCCGGAGGTGTCTGCCAGCTCAGCTAGTGTGGACATCAACTTACCCAGACCTGGTGTTTGGACCTCAAATATTCGCCCTCCCTCGCCGAGCCTCTCCGCAACTATTACAGTGTTCCATGCACCGCCGGTCGCAGTAATCAATCCTGTCACTAGCGATGGTGTCGCGAATGGGAGGTAAATATACTTGAACTTATTGAGTCCTGAGAGGTTATACAGCCTAGCAAGCTCCCGATACTCTCCGTGAACCTTGTTAAAGCCGCTTAGCGTTGAGTAGAAAACATACCATACTGAGCCCAGCGACATCAGCAGTATTGCTCCCATCTCTCGTGTGAGGGTGCCAGCTTCGAAGAAGCCTGAGATGATTGGGAAGATCAGTGGTGACGGCATAGATGCAACAATCTGGAGAGCAGGGAGGAACAAGTTCCTCACATGAGGTCTCTCAGAGAAGATGAATGCGAGCGGCAGGCTGAATGCTAGCATGAGGGCCAGGCATGCTAAAACGCGGGAGAAAGAGTAGGTGAGTGCCTCTACAACGCTCAGCAATCCAATCCTCAGACCAGCTTCCACCACGCTCACAATCGCAGCCCGAACATCGTCTATGTTCGCGTAGATCCTCGGAGCAGCGAAAATAAGAAGGGCCACAATAAAGATAATGAATATTAGCCGCTTAATATCGCTCCCCACATACCTTATGTTGATGAATTGTATTGGGAACACGCGGTGGGCAAGCCCTGCGATGCGTCGCTGCTCCAACCTCAGCGGGGCAGGGATGGACTTGATACGGGTGTAGAGCCCCATGAGTATCGGGGCCCTCTGAACCTCGGGTAGCTGAGCTATGTCGAACCTATACTTGTCAGAGTAGGAGACGAGAGGCATTAGAACTAATAAGTAAACGGCAATAATGCTGAGAGCTGTCGCGAGTATGCCGATCACGATGCCAGTATAATTTCCTATCTCTTGGTATTTCAGGATGAGCGCCCCAACTCCTGCCACACTAACATCAGCCTCTCCAAGGGCTAATACCTCGCTGGCCGCTAGAAAGTAGAAGGCATTGGCTAGACTAGCGGGCAGCTGGTCTGCAAGTTTGGGGAAAACTGCTGGGACATAGATTTTCTTAAGCCTATCACTCGGTGACAACTTGCCGAGCTCTGCAACCTCGACCATAGATTGTGGAATGGATCGGGCCCCTTCGTAGACCGCGAAAGCAAGATTCCAGAACGTGCAGGTAAATATGAGGAAGATTGATGCAACTTCATAGCCAAGAACGGGTATAGCCTTTGCCAGCACATAGACCGCCAGTGGAAAGAATCCCAGTATCGGCACGCTCTGCAGCACATCTAGGATAGGGATAACAATCCTATCCACCCGTTTACTTATCCCAGAATATATCCCGACAATTACTGCGGCGAAGATGGATATGGCTAGTGCCGCAGCGATTCTAGCCCACGACAGCGCTAGCGCGGCTAATACCTCCCACAGCAAGAGTCCTGCGTCCCGTAGATGCTGGCGACGCTAAATATCTTCCACTAACCTGCCCCTCACACGGTGTCGAGGTTGCCTCTTCGCCCCAGCTTGACCCTTAGGGATATCAGCCTCTCCCCGCTAAAGAGCCATGCCGCAACACCCAGCAACAGCACAAGATAAACAAGAGTGACCAGGATATGGGTGAGGGCGGCAGGTATGTCTGAGGCTGTTACGGACTCGAGTGCTAAGAACATATGTGTAACAGGATTTACCAGCATTATAGCGCGGGATGCAGGGTCAAGGGTACCAAGCCCGCCGCGCAGCTGTAGAATTAATGGGGGGAGAAAGAGGAGCGATAGAAGGAGGGATGCGAGCTGCTGACCACCGCGAACATCCCCTGCAATGACTCCTGCCAAAATACCGATCGAGAGTGTCAAAGCAAGCGAGATTATCACAATCAAGCCCAAGAGGAGCAGGACCGGTGCAGATAAGCTGTAAACAGTAGCCAACATTTCAGCACCTGGTTGAACCCCCTCTCCTAGGGGTTGACGCATCATTGACATTATCCCTTGGAAGTAAATGAGGAATCCTATCATGAAGGAGGCTCCGCCCAGCGCCGCCAAGATGACCGAGCCGAGAAGCTTAGATGCGAGGAGCTTCAGCCTGTGTATGGGTAGGGTCAGAAGTATCTCCAGGGTCTTCGCCTCCTTCTCCAAGGCTACGCTGGTTGCAGAGACGTTGCCGGCTGTTATGGCGATTATGAATATTCCGATCGGTATTATCAGGGAGAGATAAAGTGCGGGTTGGAGAACAGTAGTGTACACCCCACCTAATACTTGACCCTGATAGACGATAAACTCTGAGGCCGCGAATGGCGACTTATAGAACCTCACATTGATTCCCTCACCGCTGGCAAGCCTCTCTCCGAAAATAGCGGAGGATTGGCTGACGAGAGTTAAGACGTTTGAGAGGGTCTCCAGCTCAATAATCGAGGGTTTCTCGAGGCGGTAGTATAATTGGATTGAGGCTTGCCTGTGGTTGGTGATGTTCTGGGAAAATCCCTCGGGGATGATTATGAGAAGCCTCGAATCTAGGCCCTCCAGAATCTCACGCAGGTCGCTCCCACTCGGAGCGATCTTAAGTCTGACCCCAGCTCTCCCAAGCGTCTCTAACAATTCGTGTGACGCCCATCCACCATCTCTGTCCAATACCGCTGCCTCGAAACCCGGCTGTGCCCTCCCTGCTGAGGAGAATCCCGCGCTCATCGTGAGTCCGAGGAGAGGGAAGAGAATGAGTGGCATAAGTAAAACCCCTATAAGGATCGTTTTCTCAGCCAGCAGCTCGCGCAACTCCTTCCAAACGAGAGTACTAAAACTCATCTAGCCCCCCTCAGCGATAGGAAAAGCTCTTCGAGATTTTCTGCGCCCGCGCTCTCCATCAGGGATCTCGGCTCACCCTCCGCGATTATCACTCCTCCGTCAATAAAGGCGATTCTGTCACAGAGATACTCTACCTCCAACATGTTGTGGCTAGAGACAAGAAAAGTCATCCCTTGACGCGAGTACTTTCTTATCACATCCCTCACATAGACCGCGTGCATAACATCTAAGCCTGATGTCGGCTCATCTAGGATGGCTAGCCGTGGACGCGCGATCAGAGTCCCAGCTAGGAGAATGCGTCTCCTCATCCCGAGACTGTAGGAGCTCATCCTAGCCCGGAGCGCATCACCAAGCCCAGAAATCTCCTCAGCCTCACGTAGCGACTCCTCCTCATCCCTGCTGTAGACCCTTGCTAGGAATCTGATGTATTCAGCACCACTCAGGCTCCTATACACTCCAGCCTCCTCAGGGAGGTATGAGATTACACGCCTCACTTCCTGCGCATCCTCTCTCACATCGAAACCGAATATCCTCGCAAAACCCCTACTAGGCTTCAAAACCGTGGCTAGGATCCTGAAACAAGTTGTCTTGCCCGCACCATTAGGCCCTATCAGGCCGAAAACCTCACCTTCACCAACCCTAAAGCTAACCCCCCTCAAAGCAGCCCTCTCACCGAAAAACTTCCAGACACCCTCCACCTCAACAGCCGAAGCCAACCCCACAACCCTCCCCCTCTACCACCAAATAAAAATAAGTGCTCATAAGATGGGTCCCAAATAGGGCCTGGCTAGAAGGAAAGATAGGTCGTTGAGAGGCCGGATCTAGCGTTTTTATACAGGCTCCCAATCCAATTGCGTTGAAGCGGCCGTGGTCTAGCCTGGTAGGACACCAAGCACGGTAGTGCGTGTAAGCCTGCCAATCAACCTCCGAGCAGCGCGCTGGGGACCCGGGTTCAAATCCCGGCGGCCGCACCGTTCGTATTCGCGGAGTCGTGGAGCCGCTCACGCTTACGCGGGGCTGGGCATCCACCGCCGGGCTGAGGCCGCGCGCCCAGAGGAAAAGACGCGGCAAAAGGCCCCGACAGAGAATATAGAGAGAACCATCGGAGACCGGTACCGCTCCACTGGACTCGCCCTAATTCTGTATCGACGGGCTTTTAACCCGGAGGCCGCGGGCTCGAATCCGGCCGGCCCCACATCTACATTATCATCGTGAGCATGATGACATTGTTGGGGGGATATGAGGGATGGTCGGCCGGGGGCTTTAGCCGCCCAGTCCTCGTGAGATAGTTCTCCACTCTCTGCCTCTTTCTCTCGATCGTGAACCCTATCAGCCTGTAGAACATCAGCCGAGAGCCGGCAGTAACATATAATCCATATAGGTCCTTCTTTTTCTTGTATGTTTTTCCCGTCCTCGGGTCTCTGAAGGCCGTTCCACTCTCTGATTTAAGATGTGGTCCTGTAGTCTTTATCCCCAGAGAAGATAGAAGTTGTTTGACGTATCCAAGCAATCTTAAGTCGGTGTTACAGACTGTTACAACTCCATTCTCAGCTACGCTTCCCTCGCTGTCGAAGAAGCCCCTCAGGAAAGCCGCTATACACTCTGTATCATTCTCGACGAATGGTTTTAATCTCTCAATATCTAGAGGTTTTCTCAGCAGCTGGTATAAGGCTTTGCACCGTACTTTAACTACGAATCGTCTGCCCTCCCATCTAGGTTTAGGCGGATCTCTCTTCAAGACCGTTGCAATACACCTGGAGAACTCCTCGGCAAACTCCCTATCCTTAACTCTCAACACTACATGCACGTCGTGATACGATTTTCGAGGCCGTTGGCTCCGCCGTACGAATCCGTCTCCAGCAACCACACCTATAACATATGCAAGCCCCCTACATGGTTTCAGAGACTCTATCGAAGTTATTCGTGCGTCATTGTATGGGCTGTGTATTCCTCTAACCCACTGGCTAATCTGGCCTGTCCCTAATACAACGCCATAACTCTTCCTCACCGAGTCGCTGATTTTATTATACGACAACCCCTGCCCTCTTAATCTCCTAACCTCCTCGTACAGCTTAATCCTCAGATCTCTGGGAAGGTATGAACCTCTTCTTCTCACCCTTCTCCCCCCAGCGCGGCCGTCCGGGCCGACAGCCGCGCTAGGCGGCCCGTCCGTGATGGGGCATCGCCCCTCCCCACCACGGGCGCCCTCCCCAAACATAGCCCCCCGGGCGTCTAAGGGGGTAGCCATTGTTTCCTCCATGGCGTTCCCGGGAGGCCCCTAGACCGCCGCTCCCCGACAGGAGAACCCCCGCCGGAGAGCACATGCATCCGGCCTAGGCTCCTATCGGGGCCTAAGTGGATGGAGATTTGTATAACAGCTATGTATCGATTGTCTGGTGTATTCTGACTTCTCACGATGGCCGTCACCACACAATGCTCCAAACCTCTGAAGATCATTTCTTGTCTCCAGCATCCATCCACAAACCCTTCTCAAACACCCCCATGCTGTCTGAGGAGGGCTCAGCTGCTGTGGAGAGGCCCCAGCCCCACTATTAGCCATCCCATCCAAAGAAGAGACTAGGGAAGAATTCATGGATATAAAGCTATAACATGGTATGGAGGGGGGCTGTCAACTTAAGGCCACCCCATGCCCTTATCCACTTCTCCGGTACCTTTGACCTATGCGCTGGGAAGTAGGGGGGTGGTGGTTTTATTCAGCAGCCTACCTTGGACATTTTCCTTCCAAAAACCGGGTATCACGTGGCTAGGGATGGTGTGTGAGGAAGCAGGCTCGATGAGGCTTTTAACTGTTTGACGGTCTCTGAACATACCATTTGTTGTTAAGGGGAGGTATGATACTACGGTGGGATGGAGGCTGAGGATACCGAGTATGTATAAACCGCTTTTCTATTTGAGGCTAGTGATGGGAGGGTGGTTAGAATAGCTCTATGGGTTGAGGATGGAGTACCGTGTTTCAGCTATGAGGGGGGTGGGGGTCTCTATTTATTCCTTCTGGCCGTCTGCCAAATTATGGCAGGGGAGAGTGGTGTTGTAGCAATTGCTGTCAGACCTTCTCCAACAGGGATAAATGCCCCAACTCCAACAGAGTATTAAGGAAAAACCGAGAAAAAAGAGAAATACAAACCAACTAACCATCTAACATCTAATAACATATATCGCCGGGGGAGGGATTCGAACCCTCGCGGCCCGTAATAGGCCACAGGCTCTCCAGGCCTGCGCATTAACCTCTCTGCCACCCCGGCCCCGTGTTATCTTGTGTACTAGCTTGTTTTAGTTTTTCCCTTTCCCCATCGTGGAGGGTAGGTGCCGCGTGTCATGAAGACTCTGTCGGTCTTGGCAACGATTCCTCCCTCTCTCAATATCTCTTCTGTGGACTTTAGTGCTTTGGCTGTCGCGACGATTTCGCCCTTGAGTGTGTAGATTCCTACTGTCGCTCCTTTGATGATTCTTGTCTCGACTTGGGCGACGCCGGGCTTCGCTAGGGGTGCGCCGTGGCAGATGGCGTCGACGGCCGAGTCGAGGATCACTATTCTGGGTATGTATTCTAGGAGCTCTTCTATGGGTCGGATTAGTCTTCGAAGCTCCTTTTCATCCCTGGTTTCCCTGTACTGCCATGCTGCGCGTTGGAGCTGCTGGATTGTTGCTGCCTCCCTCTCGGTCTTGGGGCCTATCCGCACCCGCCTCAGCTCAACCATGTGGGCCCCAACACCTAGGACTAGTCCTAGGTCGTGGCATAGTTTGCGGACGTATGTGCCGCCGCTCACAATCATTCTTAGGAGGACGTCGCGCACATCCCTCTCTAGAACCTCGGCCTCGAACAATTCCTTCTTCCTAACTTGTCTGGCTACGTTGGATCTAACTGGTGGGGTCTGATAGAACTCGCCTATGAACTGTGAGAGCCCCCATTCGAGGATGTTGTCATCGACCTCTCCGTGAAGCCTCAAAAGGCATATGTATTCCTTCGAGTATGTGTGGATCTCTGCGGAGGCTTTGGTAGCGTTTCCAAGGAGGATTGGGAGGAGCCCGGAGACAGCGGGATTTCCCCCCACCCAATAGGGACTAGGGTCCCGCCGTGCCCAGCCCTCTCAACCCCCAGCAGCCGCCTAACCCGCTCGGTTATCTCGCCGCTGGTTGGGCCGCGCGGCTTGTCTAGGAGGACGTAGCCATAGTTGAGGAGGGCGTGGATTGAGCGCTCCTCAGGCCTTGAGCCGTATCGCGAGTCTGTGTCGGCCTCCTTGATTGTTACGAATTCGCGCTCGGTGGGCCATGGGTTGACATTGTGCCGTAGGAGAATGCCTACCACCTCGATATCTCAGCCCTCCTCTTCATGTAGTCAATCAACCCGCTCTCCCCGAGGGCCTTTACCACCTCTTCGTCGCTTGCGTCCCGCTTCACCTCGATCTTGTACTGTGTGGGTAGGATGTGGAGGATGTTCACTACGCGCCTCCTAAGACCCGTCAGGCTGGGTGGCCCAGTCACTAACACTCTGTTTCCTCCCACGACACTTACCACAACCCCCTTTAAACCGGCGTCCCGCCCCGCAACCTTCACCACTATTCTTCCAATCTCGGCCACCATACCTGAATCCACCTATCAAAACTGCTCTGTAATAAATCTCAGCCACTCATGGATCTCTACCCTTTTTAACTCGCCGAATGAATTAGTATCTGTGCTTAAGACGGACATCGTGGTTATAGTGAGTGGTCTAGCGGCTTCGGGGAAGAGCACGTTGTCGCGGCTTCTCGCCGAGAAGTTAGGTGTCGAGCGTTATTCGGGAGGCGAGGCATTGAAGGAAATCGCCAAGAAGAAGGGCTTCGATACCTCCGGGAACAGGTGGTGGGAGAGCGAGGCCGGTATGCAATTCCTGGCTCTAAGGGAGAGAGACGGAAGCCTGGACAGAATGGTTGACGAGGAGCTTCTATGGCTGGCGCGGCGTGGCGGAGTAGTTATAGATAGCTGGGTCCTACCATGGCTCTTCGAGGGCGGTTTCAAGGTCTGGCTCAAGGCAGATAGAGACGTGAGAGCTGAGAGGCTCGCTAAGAGGGCAGGAGTTAGTATAGGGGAGGCGCGCAGGATACTTGAGGAGCGTGATGCTAGAAACATGGAGCTCTACCGGAGACTATATGGCTTGAAACTAGGCGAGGATTTCAATCCCTTTCACCTCATCCTAGATACTTCGCGGCTTAGTGGTGAGGAGGTTTTTGAGATAGTCTACCTAGCGGTCAGGCACTACTTTGACCTGTAGGAGGCCCTGCCGCGGCCTCCCTCATAACCCATCTAAGTATCGCCCTTCTCAGACAAGTGTTGCAGAGATATCCGCCATACACCCTCTCCACCCGCTTCTCACTAGCTGATAACTTCCTCCCGTCAGAGACGCCGCCCAGTGGCCGGCCACACCACGCGCACTTTCGAGTCAACCGTCGGAACACCCTCTCCTACTTCTTGATGCTACTTGAAGTAGTAATCTTCATACTCAAAAACTTGTTTATTGGCAGGCTAATTGCAAAGAACGTCAGGAGGTACCATCCGAAGAACTGTATCTTTCCCCTGACCGAGATGAATGGTAGCTCGAGCCCGGGCGGCAGGCTTAGGAGTGGTGTGCTACCATACCTCGCGTTTGCGAAGAAGAAAAAGGTGAAGAAGATGACCATGGAGATTAACATAAGTATCATGTTTTTGCCGAATATCTTTGCCTGAATCCTCTGCATGTACTCCTTCTTCTTCTCCAGCCTTTCAACTGTTTTCATGTCTTTCTCCCTGAGAGCCTTCATGAGTTCTCGATTATATCTGGTAACCTCCTGCATAGCAAGCATGTCCTCCTTACTTAGAATCGCGCGTCTCAGGCCGGCCGAGACTAATGCCAGAACAGCTGAAAAACCTAATATCTCGAAAACTGCGGCCTCAACCATCCCTACTCTTCACCCACCAGCCGGGCGAGGGCTGGATAGGTCTCAGCGACGCGCTCCCGTATCAGTATCTGGTAGTACTGGTAGAGGATTCCGATCATGAGTAGTAGACCAGTCCCTGTTCCGAAGGCGTTGACGTAGTTTGCTGTGCTTGCTAATAGGCCAACAATGATCGAGCCTATGATGGCCACTGTATAGATGTATCGGCGGAGGATTGATGAGATGATGACGGGTGACCTTCTGAAGCCTGGGACCTGCATGCCTGCTGCTATAAGCTGGTCTGCAACCCTCTCAGGCGACAGCCCTCCAACAGTGATCCAGAACCGCCCCAGCATGAGACAGAACCCTACCATCAGCCCGACAAAAGCCAGCGACCTTATGGGGTCGGTTACCGCCTCCGTAAAGTTTGACGGGCCTAGCGCGTAGTAGGCTAGGCCGCCTGTTGGGATGGGCTGGGCTATTCCTTCGCTGACGGTAAATGTGCCTAGGAGGTTTAGGATGGGGTTTGAGTTGTCTGCGTTGTATCTTGACCATACGATTGAGGAGAGGTAGTAGATGTTTGTGAAGATAGTTGACGCGAAGATGACCGGGATGTTGGAGACGTAGAGTAGCTTGATGGGGTATGTTCCTCTAAATCCACCATACCTTGAGTGACTGATGGGGATATTGACCCTAACCCCCTCCAAATAGATTAGAGCCAGTATTATTGAGACGGTTGATATAAGGCCTAGGATGTCGCCGCGCTGAGCAACATGCCTTATGAAGAGCGGCCCAATACCCTGCGGGCTGAAAAGGCCCTGAGTTACTGCAAGGACTACTCCGTGGAAGTATCCATCTTGTAGTATAAGAGGTGAGAAGAGGTCTGAGAATATCTGGCCTGCTACGCCCGCGGCGATGAAGAGGCTTATGCCGCTTCCCAGACCCCACCCCTTCTGCACCAGCTCGTCCATTAACATTATCACTACCGTTGCAAAGAAGAGTTGTGCAAATACTAGTAGCTGTGTAGTAGGTGTTAGCGCCCCGAAGTATCCTGCGAAAATATAGGCAGCTCCCTGAAATATCGCTATAACCAATGTGAAGACTTTGCTGAGGGCTGTGAATAGCGCCCTATCCTCACTCTTCTTCAGGTCTAGGCGCAGTATCTCAGCTCCTACGAGTAGCTGGAGGATCAGGCCTCCAGTGACTATGGGGCCTATCCCGAGGGTAGTTAGTGTCCCGATGTTGGATGCGAAGATTATGTTGAGGAGTAGGGGACTGGCCTGTGTGGCTGAAACTGATACTCCATAGAGTGCGGTGCTGCTCATAGCCTCGTAGATCACCAGCACAAGCGCTGTCCAGATCAGTCGTTCTGAAAGCGTCAACCTCTTGATCGGCTTAGCGGCCTCCGGCAGAAGTCTTGTAAGAACCTCACCGAGCCGTCTTCTCTCCTCGGACATCTCCTTATTCAGCCGCCACTATTACGGAGTTTGAGGCTAAAACCTTCCCTTCAGCCCTAGAAGTCCACGACTTTGCAACTATTTTTACAGGTATGGTCAGCCGACCCTTGCCAAGTACCTTATCATATCCAAGTGAGGGTAGGTCGACTACTATCTTTCCATCCTCGCTCTTTGCCGATCCTCCCATTCTAAGCTTCTCAGCGATCAGTGAGACTTGGTCAAGATTTATCGCCTTTACTTCCCTTGACGTGGGCGGGTGAAAGCCCTTCTCCCCAAAATGGTCTGGGGCATGTTTTATAACCCATGTCCACTTGTGTTTATGTCCTCCTGCCATCCCTCGGCCTCCCTTCGCTCCATGCTTTCTATGCTGGCCTATCTGCCCCCAGCCATGCGTGCGGGATCCACGCCTCTTCCGCACCTTTCGAAGCCTCGTGGGCATCAGGGACACCCTAACTTCTCACACCAATCCCTGATATATATCCTCCCGACACCCTCTAACACATAGCCTCTATAATAGTTCCAATCTTCTCTCCGGCGTATCCATGGACACCTTTCTGACCCACAGGTCGCTTTATACTTCCTTTGAACCCTCCTCGAGGTGGGTGGAGCCTGAAAGTGGGCTTAAAAATCCTCCTCAACGTACTCACATCTATCTCGCCCCTACAGATTTTTTCAGCCAGCTCCTCATAGCCTGTGACCCCCAGCTTTGTAAGCTCCTCCTCAACCTTTACGCCTGGCTGAAGATCGGCCCTCCTGAAGAGCCTGACCAGCGTCTCAGGAGTTGCCTCACCCCAAGTTACATATGGCTCAACCTTCCCTAGGATACCTCTAACGCTCGTACTGAGGGGAAGTATGACGGCATGGTTAGCTCTCTTCAGGTTTATGAGCCTCAATGTGTACTCCGTCTCAGCGTCAATCCCCGAAGGCCCTCTAATCCTTATGACAACCACAAGTTGGGGCTTATCCAAAGCCTCTTCACCACATACTCGGCAGAACTATGTAGTTCGTTCTCTTTAACGCATCATATACTGCCCCGGCCATGCTTAATGGTGTTCGCGTCTCGCCGAAGCTCCTCAGCCAGCAATCACTCACACCGGCAAGCCTCAGCATGATCTTGGCGATGTCGCCTGCTACAAGCCCCAGCCCGCGTGGGGCGGGTAGGAGATGAACCTCGACACTGCCACACCGCCCCTTAACTGTTACGCGGAGGCTGTGTGGCTCACCACAGGCACACTCCCAGCTACCACATCCCCTCTGGACATATATCAAGTTCATTTTAGCCCTACCTACAGCCCTCTCAATAGCCATTACCACCTGGGTTGACTTTGCAGTACCGAGGCCGACCAAACCATCCCCGTTGCCAACCGCGACTATCGCCTTGAACCTCGATTTTTCGCCAGCATCGGTTTGTCTCTGCACAAGCTTGATATCTATGACCTCTTGCTGGAGGTTGGGAACAAGTAAATCGACTATCTCAGGCTCGGTTATCCTGTAGTTATTGGCGAATAACTCCTCTATTGAGGTTATTTTCCCCTCTTTGACAAGCCTGCCGACGAGCGTCCTCGGCTCCCACCCTGTACTCATCTATCCATCCGAGTTGCCACACCTGCCTTAAGAACCTTAGCCCTATGCCCCGCTCCTTGACGCCAATGAGTGTAGGGTTAGGCGATAGGGGATGTACCTTGAGGCGAAGTAAATCACATATCCTCTACTAATTAGGGAAGAGAACGTATCAACTTGGAGCTGAACCTGTATCGCGGGTATGAGCCAGCCGCTGGAGAAATCCATTACATTCACCGAGTAAAGTATCTGCGACTTTCTCAGATCGCCCAGCTCCTCTAACACAGTCCTTAACTGCTCAATGTATTCAGGGCCAAGTCTCGGCTCCTCAGAGGCTATTTCGCGGAGCCATATGGGCGATCTAATAACTATGTAGTCGGCGTGGCTCATCAGCCTCTCCATGGCATCGCTCCCTAGTATGGGGTCTACACCATCAACAAAAATCTCCCTCGAGCTCTCGAGATTGGCGCGTAGCTCAACCATCAGCGGCTCAATCCATTCTACATCTCTGATTGAGACGAGGCCCTCTTGGGGAGATAGCACGTAAACTCCGTCGAAGCCTATCGAGTAGACCGCTGTAGAGACTCGCCGTGCATAGAAC
>JAVYLC010000015.1:0-32538 GCA_038741355.1 Nitrososphaerota archaeon | reverse complement strand
AAGCCCCGCTACAGCCGCCGGCGCTACGTTCCGAGCCCCCATTCAGGCGCTGCCGTCTGGAGGGTTAGGGCGCCGCGCACAACGGCCGGGGGCGGGGACGGCAACTCCTGATGAATACTACTGATGGTCTGCTTGATGACGTTCTCCACATCCATTCCACTTATGTTTCCCGGACGCCGTGGGGGTGTTTGAGAAAGGTTTGTGGATGGATGCTGGAGACACGAAATGATCTTCAGAGGTTTCCGGAGACAATCCATGAAGACCACAGAATACCGACAAAGAATTCTCCCTGCCGGCCGTCCTAGTGGAGGTGTGGGGTCCTCCACCCCTCTCCGAGCAGCTGAGGCTGACCCGGAGATGGTGACGGCCATCGGGAGAGGACAGAATAAACACTAGACAATCGATACATAGCTGTTTATGCGAATCTCCACCCACTTAGGCCCCGATAGGAGGACCCTCGGCCGGAGGCATGCTCTCCGGCGGGGGTTCCCTCCTGTCGGGGAGCACGGCGGCCTAGGGGCCTCTCGGGAAAGCCATGGAAAAAGATTCCATGGCTACCCCCTTAGACGCCCGGGGGGCTTTTGAAGAGGGCGCCCGTGGTGGGGAGGGGCGATGCCCCACCACGGACTCGCCGCCGGGCGCGGCTGTCTGCCCGGACGGCCGCGCAAGTGGGGGGAGGGGGGACACACTCGGGAGAGAGAAGCGACGATTCTTTGCCGACATTCATCGGATGGCGGACAAAAACAGAAGCAGAAAGAGCGAAGAGAACTTCCATGTCTACACTGTTGACGGCATAAACTTTGCCAAAACCTGCAAGATCGCTGACATCCCTGCTGAGCACGGGGATGAGCTCTACGTAGATACAATTCCCGTAGAGCTCACCGAGGAGTTCGTAGAGGTTCTCAGGCGTGGCGTTAAGATTCTATACCTTCGCAGATTGACAATGCTCGCCAAAAAGCGAAAAGAGCTTCAACTTCCAAAGACTTCTAGGAATGACGTCAGAGCAATGATGGCTTTAGACCCAAAGTGGTTCAGAGAGATTGATGAGGGTTTTCTGGTTATGCGTAGGCTTGTCAGTGGTTATAGAAGCCTTCTAAAAAGCCATGCTGCTCTGACTAACAGGATGAAGGCGTTGAACGGTTCTGAGAGGGATATTTTGAAGAATGCGGTGAGGGCCTTAGAGGAGCAGATGAAAGTAATGGCGAAGGTGATTGTCGATGAGGCTGAGAAAAGATACCCATACTTCAACAAGGTGGTGGAGGATCTTGGGATAACCAGTTTACTTTCCAAAGAGTCGTTGGCAGAGATAATCCCTTACGTAGAAAGAACCAGGTCTTTTAGCCGTCTCAAAAATTTCTTCGGATTATTCAAAGGCAGGAAGGGGGTTAACAAGTTCTATAGCAAAACGGCGAGATACGCGCTTTCGAGGCTGACAGCAGCGGTTCTGAAAAACACACCGAGCAAGGGACGAAGAAAGAATACTTAGGATGATTTGGACGACTGTTAAGGAGACCCGGGAAAGGCTGGAGGCACCGGCCTGAACAGCAGGGAAAAACCCTCTGGAAAGGCCGGCGCAGCCCTTATATACACCGTATCCTATAGGATACGGCCAATTATATAGACGCCCGGCCTTTCTTATGGGTTTCCTTGATGTTGTTTTGGTTGGCCTCTAGCCAAACCCTCCCCTATTTTCTCCCTTCTTCAAAGAAGGTGGTTATATTTAAAAGGCAGCCACGGGCTTGGAATCAACGAGGTGTGCCGGACCTAGTACAGCGTGAAGTCGTAAAAGGTTCTAGCTATACGGGCTTCTACAATATTCCATACTGGTTTGAGAAGTATCCGGCAAAGCCGTGAGCGGCATGGCGCTCTCACTGGGGGCTAGGAGGAGAGGTATCAGGAACTCGGACCAGCTGAAGAGAAAAGCAAATGTTGTCAAACCTTCTCCAACAGGGATAAATGCCCCAACTCCAACAGAGTATTAAGGAAAAAACCAAGGAGAAAGAGAAATAAGAGCGTCTCAGAGTTTTTAACAATAGATGTTGACTATGATGTTCTACCCTCGGGCAGGAAGGCTTCAGACCTATACATTTTAAGACGATTAGAGGAGAGGTTCTCAAATCTTCTAAGTCTGGACAATACCGCGAGGATGAGGCTGAGGAAGACGCAGAAATACAAGAGAGGCCTCAGAACAATACATCAGATAAGATATAATAGGGGAGCAGCAGCTATGTTTTTCCGATGCTGGCATACAAGGGGCTTGAGATAAGGTGGCTTGGCCACGCGGGCTTCAGCATCCGCTGGGGTGGCCGCGAGATTGTATTCGACCCCTACCAGCTCAAGACCAAGAGTAAAAGAGAGGCTGACGCTGTATTCATTACGCACGACCACTTCGACCACCTCTCAGCCAACGACATCGCTAAAGTCTCCTCGCCTGCCAAAACAACTATAGTAGCTGCAAAAAACTGCATGGCTGGACTCGGAGGCGTGCCATGCAAATCTAGAGTATTAGTTACGACCGGGGATCGTGGAGAAGTTGGAGACCTCAGATACACCGTAGTCCCTGCCTATAATGTAAATAAGTTCAGGGCGCCGGGAGTTGTTTATCATCCTAGGGAGTATGGCGGTGTGGGATATGTTGTAGAGCTGGCAGGTGTATGGGTCTACCACCCAGGCGACACCGACTTTATCCCCGAGATGAGGGGGTTGGGAAAGATTGACGTGGCCTTCCTACCCGTAAGCGGGGTATATGTTATGACAGCTGCTGAAGCCGCTGAGGCCGCAAACACCATAATGCCTGATGTCGCAATCCCGATGCACTATGGTACGATAGTAGGCTCGCGAAAGGATGCAGAGGAGTTTAAGAAGAGGGCGAGATGTAGGGTCGAGATTCTTGAACCTGAGGAGTAGGGTGATCTCTAAGTGTCATCCAGCGGATGCGTCCACGACCTGAAGTACGCTGGGGCTTTCAATATTATGCAGGGCGAGGAGGTGGTGAAGATTGTGGAGGCGTGGAGGTGTAGGCGGTGCGGTGCGACGAAGGTGGGGCTCAGAGGGCCTGGGACCATGACCTCGACAGAAGGTCTTTTGGACCTCTTGGAGCCCGGCGAGGCTAGATGGGTTGTCGTATTCTGGAGGGGGGCTGGAGCCGTGCCTCCCGATGCCACGGCAGTCGCCGTGAAGCCGGGCGACGAGGTTAGGATCGAGACTCCCCACCCCGGTGAGGATGAGTTTATCGTCGACAGTGATTACAGGCTCCGCCGAAAGCCGGATGGGAAGGAGCCTGAGGCGGTCAAGAGTTTTCCACTAGATGATGTCTTGACGGGGTGGATAGACTTAGCTGAGTGGCCTCCGCGCATATATACGCTGAGGCGTCACTCTTCCGGATAGTGAATCTCCACCCTCTCTAAGTCTTTTGGCAGGATCGTGTTTGGAAAAATTTTCCTCGCCTCATTCAGTAATGCCTCCTCCTTGCCATGGTACCTAGGACTTATGTGGAAGAGGGCTAGTGTGCGGGCCTGTGCTTGTAGGGCGGCGGTAGCGGCCTCGGAGGCGGTGCTGTGGCCCTCCTCCACCGCGCGGTCTGATAAGCTCTGGTCGAATGTGGCGTCGTGTATCAGTAGGTCAGCCCGATGGGCGAACTCTACAATCTTCTCCGAGTATCTTGTGTCCCCTGTGTATACAATTTTTCTCCCCCTTCTCGGCGGGTCTACCGCCTCCTCCGGCCTAATCACCCTGCCCTGATACTCTACAGGTTCTCCTCTCTGAAGCCTGCCCCAGAGCGGCCCCCTAGGTAGGCCAAGACTCTCCAGATACTCAACCCTCATCCTTCCAGGCCGCTCGTTCTCCAAAAGCCTGTAGCATATCGCCTCGGCAGAGTGCAATGCCTCCACAGCCTCGACCCTAAACCCCCTCCCCTGATATACGAGCCCAGGCCCAACGGGATTGATCTCCACGTCGAACCCGACCTCTGTCTCGAGGGCTTCTAGCAGATTGCCGATGACTTCGCAGGCGGATTTGGGTCCGAAAATGACCACGGGGTCTTCCCTCCCCATCATGCTTAGGGTGTATAGTACTCCAGGTATGCCTAGAAGGTGGTCGGCGTGACGGTGTGTAACAAAGATCCTGAGCTCACTGGGGAGGCCGAGGCCTGATGATAGGAGCTGCCTCTGGGTTGACTCCCCACAGTCAAAGACCAGTAGAGAGCCAGCAAACCTCACAGCAACGCTTGGCAGAGCCCTGTGAGGGGTGGGCATGCCACCGCTAGTACCCAAGAAGCACACAAGCATCTGAGTCATCGCCGAGCCACAAGACTAGTCCTCTGGCTGGGAGGTTATAGCCCTCACTCAGGCTTACGCATAGACGTATCTCACACCCAGCCTCTCAGCAATATCCCTATCCAGACACCCCAGATCCTCGCGTGACAAGTCCCGCACACGGTATTTACCTAAGGCGGAGATAAGCATCTTGGCCTCAAGCTCCACGGTTCTAAGATAGTTTTCAACACCCCGGGAACCCGCAACCCATGCTGAAACGGCGACCGGGCGCCCAAAAGCCACACCATCGAGACCAAGGCACAGGCATTTGACAAGGTGGCCGCCGTCGTAGAGCCTCCCCGAGACTATAAACGATGTCGAACCAGCCCTCGACTCCAGCAGCCCCGATATGCTGCATAGTGCTGCGACGAGGGGAAGGCCGAGATGCCTCATAGAGGCGTAGGGGCTCATGCCGGTTCCACCCTCCCTCCCATCAATCCATACAGCGTCCACACCCTCAGAGATCAAGACATCAAGAACCTCGGGCAAGTCTCTGAATGGACCCAACTTCACCCAAACCCTGCACCTGGAGTAGTTGTTCCTCATCATCCTAATCATGCCTCGAAGTATCTCGGGAACAAACGTCCCCGGTGCAGAGTGTCTCTCAACGCTGTCTCTCAGCGTATTCTGTGGATCCTCTGATAGATGGTACTTGTCCCTGAGACGCTCAGCCTCCTCCTTCGAGATCCTCACCTCGCCCCCGAGCCCTGGCTTAGAGCCTTGGCCGACCTTAATCTCAAACCCGATAAGCCCTTTCTGAATGAATGGTTCGATGTCGGGGTCTGAGTAGACCTTGTTCCACAGCTCGTTGTAGGCGTCTTCTACGCTCTGCTGAATAGTTACTCCCCCAACATTACCATCCAAGTTCTCGAGATACGTCATAACCCTCTCCTTAAAGCACGGCTGACCACTCCTAACCCTCCTCGAATACCCCCACATGGTTGCCACATTCTCGCCTATCCCCATCGGGATACCAATGCGCGCAGCACCACGCGCAACCTCTAGGGATATCTTATTCGCAACTTGTACAGAGCCCATAGACGCCACCATCACAGGCATGCTTACATTGAAGCCGCCCACGCTGTGACTCAAATCCACATCACTGAAGATTGGTTCGCGCAGCAGCTCGGACATCTTTTTGAGCCTTAGGGGGGTGAATGCGGGTGGGAGAAGGAGCAGCTCATCAAGCGTGGCGTAGCGTGTTGGTTGCTTGTATATGTTGGCGCCTTTGAGCAGCATTATTGAGGGCTTCAAGACGTCTGTAGGATATATTGCGTCAACCCCTTTACGGGCGCGCTCAATAATCTCCCTAAACGGATAGCTCCTCCATATCTCAGCGAGGTCTGAGAACAGTGAGTAGGCCCGGTGGAGGGCTAGGAAGATGTTAAAGAAGAGGCTTGAGGGGGTCACTTTGAGGCGTATCGCCCCGCTTCATGTCTATGGTGAGTATATTCCGGCTAGCTTTGGGCAGAGCCTTGCCTCCCACACAACTTCCAGTCCGCATAAGTAGCGCGTAAGCCTCTCAATGCCTATCCCGAACCCAGCGCTAGGCGGAATACCCTCCTTAAGCATTTCAAGATACCAAGCATACTTCCTCGGGTCCTCACCAGTCTCCTTCATCCTCGCCAACACCTTCTCGTATCGATACTCCCTCTCGGCGCCAGAGGCGCATTCACCATACCCCTCGGGATATATCAGGTCGAAGTCCCGGAGTATCCCCGGCCGCCTCACATCCTCCATATCATAGAAGCCGCGAGCACCTCTCGGATAATCTATTATGAAGAAGGGCTCACCAATCATTTTTGATATGAGCTGCTCCGCATCCCACGGAATCTCGACACCATATCTCACTTTAATCCCCCTCATCCTCAGATATTCTAGGGTCTCGTCATAGGTGAGCTTCTTGAAGGGTGGCTTAATTGCTGGTAGCTGCCGGCCCAGCAGCTCCAACTCCTTTTGGCAAGTATCACGCACGGTATTTACTGCCTCGGATAAGAGCCGCTCTGCCACGGCCATGGCGTCAAAGTAGCTTGCCTCCGCTATCTCAAGGTCGAGCTGCACAAACTCCACTAGATGCCTGCCTGTGAGGGCCGAGTCGATGGGCTCCAGCCTCACGTTGGGTGACATGAAGAAGATCTTGCCGAGCCCGCTCATCGCCGCCTGCTTATACAGTATCGCACTGCTCATCACCTTATACTCCCTGCCATAGTAGTCGATGGTCGCCTGCTTTGCACCCCTGATGCCCGGATCTGTGACTGGGCCAATTATGGGTGGGAGCAGTTCGATGAAGCCCTCAGACTTCAAGAGGCTACGCATGGCGTCGCACGCAACATCCTGAACCTTGAGTATGGCCCTCATACGGGGCGTCCTCACCATCTTCCAACTCTGCCGTAGGATCTCCACGAGTCTTTGGAGTTCTACACTGACTTCAGTCTCCATAAGTTACAAATTAGAATGTTAACTCTCATTAATAAGCATTCTTACATGATTTGAGACGTATGAGCGTGATATTAACAATCATTACGATGGCATTATGTTTTTTTGACGACGATCTTTAAGCTATTCCGTATACTTGCCATTGCTTAGGATTAGCCAAATGACGGCGAGTCGTTCAAGACCCTAACTTGTAAACACAAACCACTCTTGTCAGGCTCGAATGAATCTTGATGGGGTGTTGCTCTAGGAGGTGGAGGCCAATTTCTTCCAGCAATGATGGGTCAACCAGCTGCTGCGGAATCGCTGCGACAATTCTGCTGCTAGGTTCAAGTAACCCTGCAATCGATGAGAATGCACTGAGATACAATCTCTCGATGTTTCTGTCGCTTAGCTGCGTTGAGCGGCCATAGGGTGGGTCCGTTGCGACCCCCTGGAATCTCCCCCTCAACGGAGGAGATGTGGCATCTCCGCATATCAGCTCAACCTTCTCGACATGGCCACTCCACTTCAGGTTCGCGAGACAGCCACGCGCAATCCACCTTTTCAACTCAATCGCAAGAACATTGTACCCCATATCGGCCGCCTCCATTGGGATCGATCCAGTGCCTGCGAACGGGTCGACTATCCATCCTGGTGGCTTAACCCTAGTGAGGTTGACCATGCATCTTGCGAGTCTTGGCATAAGGGCGGAGGGATGGCGGAAAGGCCTCATCTTAGGCCGCCTAGCCTCTAGTCTGCTGTATTTTAGACGTGAGAGGAGAGGCCCCGCATAAATGCCGTCCTCCGTGATGTATGCGTGAATAATGACGTCGGGCGAGGATAGGTCTACCTTGAGGCGGGGGTGGCTCGACAGCACTACCTCCCCAAGCCACCTCTCTACGGCCGTCCTATCACACTTGACGCCACCAAGCCTCACAGCCCTTACAGCAAAACTACGCACACCTCTTAGGAGTTCAGACTCGATTACATCAACTGCGCCACCGACCTCACATGTGGGAGAGTAGATGATAGGGTCCACCAGCTCTTTCACATATGCCGCACGGCCAATTATGACTCCGGCATCACTAATGTTGGCGTTAATTTGGACAACCCTATCAGTAATCCTCTCAACATTGTTCGTGTCGTAAAGGATATGGAGTATTGACTTTAGCTCGCTTAAAGCAAGTCCCAGCACCTCGCCTGAAAGCAATGCTAGAAGACGCTTCAAGATATCAGTGATGCTAAATAGTTGGCGACCTCAGCTGATATGTCGACCTCCGCATACCTGTTTGGAACGGTGTTTGTGGCTAATATTGCATCTGCTCCAGCCTCAAGGATTTTCTGATCTGAGCCGCCTATGAATAGGCCATGGATGCAGCAGGCATAGATGCTTGAAGCGTTCGCAGACTTTAGCTTCTTTACGAGCTTGACCATGGTTCCCCCTGAGCTTACCACGTCGTCGATAATCATCACGCCCTTATTACTGAGGCTCTGCCCGTCTTCCACCTCTACCTTGACCTCTCCAGTGTTGGGGTCTCTCCACGACTCAGCCTTTACCGGCTCTGCGCCAAGCTCTAACGAGACCTCGGCGGCGAGCTCCATCCCCTTCTTCCCAGGTGAGACAACATAGGATATCTGCCAGCCACGCCTCTTCACGCTATATGCTAGAGTCCTTGCAACACTGATGGAGTGGCTCACAACCTCAGATTCTCGGAGAGCCCATGGTGCGTGCGGATTCACCGTTACCAGTTCGTCAATCCCAGCCGACTTCATCAGGTGGAGAACTATCTTAAGGCTCACAGCTTCTCCCTCAAGGAAGGCCTTGTCCTGCCGCGCATATGCGAGGTATGGGACTAGGGCCACTATGCGTGACGCCCCAAGTTCTTTGAGGCCCATCGACATTAGGAGCAGTTGGAGAAGGTGTTTATCTTGGGGCGGATGCGTACCCTGAACAAGAACGACTGTAGAGTCTGGTTTTTCGAGGAATCTGAAATAGGACTCACCGTCGGGAAAAGTCTTGTGCTGGAGCCTCAGGGCTTTTAGACCCATCGCCTCAGCGATCTTAAGTCCCAGCTCACTCGAAGCGGGCCCCGCTACTACCGAGAACCTCCCCACCATCTCCGAGACTATTCTCTCCTCGAGGTTTATATCCCCTCCCCAGCTCAAGGGTAGGGCAGCAGTTTCTGGATAGATAGATTTTTTTATAGATGTTTTTGTGTATACTCTGTTTGTGGAAGTAGTCCTCAGCGTCCCATTTGTCTACGAGGCGGACGACGAGGTTAGAAAGCTCCTAGAGGACTTTAGGTGTATGGTTAGCTTTTGCATAGGGTTTGCCGTTGAGAGGGGGATAACATCCTACGCCAAGCTCAGGAGGGGTGTTTATGGGGAATGGAGGAGGAGGTGGAACTACTCGACGCACTTCTGCCACTCAGCGTGTAAAATAGCCTTAGCAATGCTCAAAAGCTTTAGGAGGCTTAGGCGTAAGGGATTAGCTGAGGGTGGTAGACCTGAGGCTAAAAAGCTCTTCATGCAGCTCGACCCCCAACTATACAAGTTTTACGGCGATATGGTTAGAATATCAGTTAAGCCTAGAAAATTCATATACATAGGGTTGAGGTATGGTGAGTATCAGAAGAAGCTCATAGATGCTTGGAAGGATGGGGGCTGAGGACTGGCGAAATCACCATAAATGAGACGAAGATAATCATACCGTTCAAAAAGGATGTAGACCTCACCAATCCAAGCGACTGGATAGCCATAGACATTAATGAGGGGAACGTCACAGCCGTTTCCTCCAATCCACATATCTTGAGGGTCGAAAGCAGCTTGAGAACCACCCATACCGCCTACTTCAACATCATCAGAGGGGTTCAAATGCTGAAGAGACATAAGCCCAAGACTGCTGAAAGACTACTCAGAAAGTACTCCGGTAGAAGAAGGCGTAGAGTTATGGATGAGACGCATAAGATAGCTTTGTAGACTTCGCAAAGCAACGTGGTATGGGGATAATTATGGAGAACCTCAAAGGAATTAGGAGGAGAATTAACCACTCTAGATGCCTCAACCGTAGACTGCACTCATGGAACTTTAGAAGGCTGCAATCCTTCATTGAGTATAAGGCTAACCTTGAAGGCTTACCAGTCGTTTACGTCAACCCGAAAGGGACTTCAAGCCTATGCCCAATATGTGGTGGTAAGTTAGTTAAAGCATCGAATGGGCATAGGCTCGTTAAGTGCAAGTGTGGATATGAGAATGACAGAGATGTAACTGCATGTTTAAACATGCTCAGGATGAGGGGAGCCCCGTTGCCCCCGAAAGCCCTCCATGAACCTCTAACATTAGAGGTGAGAGGGAAGGGATGAAAGCCTATGAATCCCACAACGGTCTTATACCAGCCTAGAATACTGTTATCTGTGGATAATTTGGGGGATGTTGCCAGACGGATAAGGGGGATGTTTACAGACATACCCTTCAATTTTGGCTGGGTTGATGAGGGATTGGCCGTCTCAGGTCGACCCGTTACCCGCCAGCAAATACAGTGGCTTCACGAGAATGGCATACGCTCAATACTTTCCCTGACCGAGGACAAGATCCCTCCCATCTTCCTCGAGGGCTTCGACATAGTTTATGAACACTTACCGACAGCAGACCACGATCCACCACCACTCGAAACCATCCTGAAGTCAGTCAAGTTTATCGACGAGATGAGAAGGCGGGGGCGTAGTGTGCTGGTCCACTGCGCCGCGGGACAGGGAAGATCAGGCTCCATAGTCGCCGCATACATGATCTACAGCAAAGGAATGAGCAGCGAGGAAGCGCTAGACTGGATCAGGACGATCAGACCCGGATCTGTTGACCCGGTCCAAGAAGAGTCTCTAAGAGCTTTCGAGACCTACCTGAAGGCGGAGAAGAAGAGGAAGGCCTAGCAGAATCGTATAGGCTTAAAGAGCTGAATGAGTCGTAGACGGCGTGAATGTGGGTTGATAAAGAGTTTAAATCACCCCCTAATGAATTATTATTGGAAAACATGCCTGTGAAGAGAAAGAATAGGGGGAGAGCGAAGGGGCAGAAGGGCTCTGAGCCGATGGTCCAGTGCGATAACTGCGGTGCGCTTGTTCCGAGGAGCAAGATTCAGCGCGTCACTCGGCGCGTATCGCTCGTCCGCGGAGACCTTTTCAAAGAGTTGAAGAAGGCTGGTGCATACATCTCCCAGAACATCATTACCGAGAATCTCTGCATCTCCTGCGCCATACACTATGGAGTACTCAAGGTTAGGCCCAGAGAGGAAAGAAAGGTACGCGAGATCATCTAATAATTATTCATTCGCTCCCCCAGTTCAGTTATTTAACCATTAACATCTTCTAACCCCCATCCTAAATAAATTAGGATTGGTAACATTCGCTTTATGTCGGATAAGCTTTAATACTTGCCGCCCTGTCTAGTTGAATTCAGGGTGTTATCGTGATGGAGCAAGCTAGGGTCTCACTACTCGGACTACGGGTCAGCATGATAACCATCTGGCTCGCGGTTGTGGGGACAGCCGCTCTTCTATTAACCGCACTCATACTATATCTGGGGCTGCCTACATTCTATATCTACGGTGTCATAGGCTTCGTAGTGATTCTAAATATTATACAGTGGCTATTCGGACCATACTTGATCAACGCCATCTACAGAGTGTCCGAGGCAGATCAGACGGCATATCCGTGGCTATACCAGATGGTTGACGAATTGGCGGCTAAGAGTGGCCTGCGCCAGAGGCCTAAGGTCATGATAGCGGACATCAATATTCCAAATGCTTTCGCTTATGGAAGCCCGTTGACCGGCCCTATGGTGGCTGTTACCAGCGGCCTTTTGGGCCGTATTCCACGCGAAGAGCTTGAGGCGGTCCTAGCACATGAGGTGGGGCATCTGAGACACAGAGACGTCGTGGTCATGTTGATGATAAGCCTCATACCAGCGATAATCTACTATATCGGATATACACTATACATGTCTGGCCTTTTCGGAGGCGCTAGGAGGAATGGAGGCAGCGCAGCACCAATCTTGATAGGCATCGGCCTCATAGTTTTGAGCTTCATATTCAACCTGTTCGTCTTTCTAATGAGCCGGCTCCGCGAATACTATGCCGACAGCCACGCTGCAAGCGTGGTTAGTGATGGTGCGAGGAAGCTTCAGAGGGCTCTAGTCCGGATTATGGCACTCTCAGGCAGAATCAGGCCAGAGCATAGGGCGCGGACCGAGCAGCTGAAGATGTTCTTCATCTCAGACCCTGAGCACGCCGTCGATCCATATATCGATGTTGAGAGGGTTATTGAGGAGTTGAGGAGGGCTAAGCCCAACCCCCTGAGCGACCTCTTCAGCACACACCCCCACCCTGCAAAGCGCATTAAACACCTAGACAGGCTCGTTTACGCATATCTCGCATAAGCCGCTTATTTCTCAAACCACCTATAGTTCCCTCTGCCCCCAACCCTCATGATTTTCTTATACTCGTATAAGATTCCTAGAGCCTGGCTAACCTTCCTACTCTGAAGCCTTAGGCCCGTTAACTCGTAGATCTTCTGCCTCACCTCGGATGTTGAGCGGGGGGTTGAGAAGAATCCAGTCCCGAGTATTTGCCTTTCAATCGTGTCGAGGGCTAGGACTGCTTCTGAGCTGCCCCTCCTCCGCCTAGCCCTTCCTGGTGGAGCCGCCTGCTGTTGAGCCGCGGGAGAGACTACTCCTAGGCTCTTGTCCACGATGCTTGAGAGCTCTATCAGCTTGTTTAGGGAGGAGGCGATCTCCTCGACGCTTTCTGCCTCGACGCTGATGACACCATATGGCCTATTGAGCTGTAGTCTAAACCGCGGCATCCCTTTGAGGCCCTTCCCCTCCGGCTGCTTATAAGGCCTATCTCTGAGAGATCTCCTACTCTTGTGAAGAATTTCAGGATGAGGGTTCCTTTAAGGGTTTTTATCATGCTCCACTAAGTGGATTCCTTGAAGTGTTTTGGTGAGGCCGAAGATTTACACCGCCTCGATTGATGATGTGAAAAGGGGAAGGGTTACTGATGTCTATTTTGTCAGGGCCCGAGAGACCCTTTCTTCTAAGAGTTTCCTCGATAGGCGGGTGGTTGCCGATATCCACGCCTATGGTCTTCCAAGTGGGTATCGGTGGGCTGTTCTGGCCGGTGTGGAAGAGGTTGTGGCCGTATTGGAGGGGAGGCGTGTCGATGTCTACTCGATGAGGGAGGGAGAGGTCTTCAGGCCTTTCGAGCCTGTGATGGAGGTCTCAGGGGCTTATGGTGAGTTTGGAGTCTATGAATCCTCGATACTAGGCATGCTTCGGCACGGTTCCAGCGTGGCTACAAAGGCGGCTAGGATCAGGCTGAAGGGCTGGGGAAAAACGCTCATCTTCTTTGGGATAAGATGTGTCCACCCTGCCGCGGCGCCTGCAGTAGATAGAGCCGCGTTCATCGGCGGCTGCGACGCAGTCTCCGGAGTCTTAGGGGCGGAGCTGATCGGTGAGAGACCTGTGGGAACAATGCCCCACGCTATGATAATAGTCGCGGGAAGCCAGCCAGAGGCATGGAAGTCTTTCGACGCAGCCATACCCAAAGATGTTCCGAGAATCGCTCTCTGCGACACCTTCCTCGACGAGAGGGAGGAAGCCCTCCTCGCTGCAAAGACCCTCGGAGACAGGCTCTATGGCGTCAGACTGGACACCCCCTCTTCCAGGAGGGGGAATATGAGGAGGATTGTGGAGGAGGTTAAGTGGACCCTTGCCGTCAACGGCTACAGGGACGTCAAGCTATACGTGAGCGGCGGGATCGATGAAGGTGATGTTGAGGAGCTAAACGACATTGTTGATGGGTTTGGTGTGGGAACCTCGATAGCCTTCCCGCCATCCATCGACTTGGCGTTGGATATCGTAGAGGTTGAGGGCCGGCCTGTGTCTAAGAGGGGGAAACTCCCCTCTTCCAAGCAGGTTTACAGGTGTGAAATGTTCCACGACACAGTTGTGCCGCGGGAGAAAAAGCTTGAACGGTGTCCAAAGTGCGGCAGGTCGGTAGAGAAGCTGTTAAAGCCCATCATACTCAACGGTGAGATAGTGGAGGATCTTCCAAGCACCCGTGCTATTCGCGACTATCTGATGTCGAGGCTTGAAAAAATTAGGGATTTAGGAGAAATAGACCCTGAGCCACTACTCTATCCTTGAGGAGCCTGCTCCTTCTTTAACACTATTATGCCGCCCTCAGTCATCTTCTTCACGTCAAACGCCTTATCAATCTCCTCCCTGCTCATCAGCCCCATCTCAACAACGATATCCTTTATCGAGCGTCTCTCCTTCAACGCCCTCCTAGCTACTTCAGCGGCTTTATCATACCCGATTAGAGGGGCCAGTACCGTGATTGTGGCTGGGCTGCTCTCCGCATAGAGCCTACACCTCTCCACATTTGCCGTGATTCCTGGTATAACCTTATCGGCGAGGTGTTGGGCGGTTCTGCTTAGAAGCTCTACAGAGTTTATCAGACAATAGGCGATGAGTGGGTTGCCCATGTTCAGTTCGAGCTCACCTACGCGAGAGGCCTCAAAAATAGCTGCATCATAGCCAACCACCATGCAGGCCGCAAGCATTGACGCCTCGACAATCACTGGGTTGACCTTGCCGGGCATTATTGAGGAGCCCGGCTGGACGGCTGGTATCTCAATCTCTCCGAACCCTGTAACCGGGCCAGACGATAAAAGCCGCAGGTCGTTACATATCTTCAGGATGCTACCTGCCACGCACCTTAGTGTTCCGCTGACCTCGACACAGGCGTCTTGGCTGCCCATCGCTTCAAACCTATTCCTCGCAGTTACGAATGGAATGCCGAAAGACTCGGACAGGAACTTTACAACCCTCGGGGCAAACTCGGGGTGAGCATTTAAACCTGTCCCGACCGCTGTACCACCTATAGGTAGCTCTAGAAGCCCCTCTGAGGCCCTCCTAACCCTATAGACACTCTTCCTCATCATCTCTGCATACCCGCTAAACTCTTGACCCAGAGTTACAGGCACTGCATCCTGAAGATGCGTCCTGCCACTCTTGACTATGTCTCTAAACTCTTGGGCCTTGAGCTCAAGTGTGCTTGCCAAGAGGTCAAGCCTCTTTAAGAGCTTCTCATGAATCAGCGACGCAACCGCGACCCTTATAGCGGTAGGTATCACGTCGTTGGTCGATTGTCCCATGTTGACGTGGTCATTTGGGTGGACGAGCATCTTATCACCCCTCTTACCGCCCAGCAGTTCCGAGGCCCTGTTGGCTATTACCTCGTTTGCATTCATGTTGGTTGAGGTGCCTGATCCAGTCTGGAAGATATCCACTACGAACTGGTCGTCATGGAGGCCCTCTGCAACCTCAAGTGCAGCCTTATAGATCGCATCACCGATGTGCTTCGGCAGCAATCCAAGCTCGGTGTTAGCTTTTGCAGCGCCAGCCTTGATAAGTCCCAGGGCTTTGATGAATTGGCGTGGCATCGTGAGCTGGGAGAACCGGAAGTTCTCAAGGGCTCTCGCAGTCTGTGCACCATAGTAAGCGGTTACTGGGACACGCATCTCACCCATCGTGTCCTTCTCAATCCGATATTCAGGATTAGAGTGCGCCACAGCATATCAATATTCTCGCGCCTTAATAAGGAGTATCCTCTTTTCCCCATCAAGATTAAGAATATTGCTGCGGAGACCACTAAGTCTACCTAGACCAGTTCTTTGATGCTTCGAGTAATCCAGAGTGGAATCCTTACCACCACTCTTTCCCCCCTAGCGATGACGGGCTTGTTGGGTGGCACTTCTATGAATCCATGGGAATAGGTGATTGACGAGATATTGGAGGCGTCGGCGACGTTGGGGTGTGCCTCATATCCTTCGCCGTCCTGCCTCTTTAGAGTGGCCCAGACGATCCTCTTGAAGTCAACCCAGCGCTGAAACTCCACAGTCTGCGCCAAATATGCATCAACCCTTATGACGAATTGCTCTAAGCTAGCTTCAAGCATATGCAACAACACCGGCGCCGCAAGATAGTTAAAGACGTTGACAGTAGAGTGTATGAGCCCTGGAAGCATTACTAAGGGTTTGCCCCCTATTAACGCTATTCCACCCACCCTACCGGGCTGTAGTTTAAGCCCCTGTATGAAAAGCTCCGCCCGTTTACTCAGCTCAGCACCAACCAGGTCGATGTCACCCACACTTGACCCACCTATTGTCAAGACGCAGTGAGAGTTGTTGACACTCTCATCTATGGCCGTCCCTACAGCCTCAGGCCTATCTGGGACAATGGCGGTTCTGACAAGCTCGCATCCGAGGGCGCGAGCCATCTCAGACACTAACAACGCGTGTGTGTTCAGTATCTTTCCACCCTCGGCCTCAGCGGGATTGTCAGTAAGCTCGTCCCCGAAAGAGAGTATGGTGACACGCGGGGCCTCGCGCACACTAACCTCGTATACCCTGAGCGCCTCGAGTAGCGAGGCCTTGGCCGGCGACAAAACATCACCCTTCCTAGCCAATAGCTGTCCGCGGCGTACATCACTGCCAGCTGGAACGACATTCTCAAATGGACGGTATGGTCGAGAGACATAGATCTTCGAGCCATTAGTGAAGATATCCTCCTGAGGGACAACTGTGTCAGCGCCTTCGGGGAGATACCCTCCAGTGTGGATTCTGAAGGCACCGCCTGGCCCTATCCGCCCTCCACGCTCTCCGGGCCCAATATGCCCCTCGACAACAAGCCCTACAGGCGCATCTTCTGAAGCACCACTAAGATCCGAGCTCCGAACTGCGAATCCATCGATATGAGACATGTGGAAGGGGGGTAGATCGATTCGTGCAAAAACGTCCTCTGCCAAGATACGGCCCACAGCATACCTAGTCCTCATGGTAACCGCAGCTAGCTTTACCGTCATACGGTGCGTAACTTCGGCTAGGACTTCTTCAACCTCGTTAAATTTGGATATCCGCCTATAGCGCCAGTCTCTCGGGCTGGCGGCTGACAAGACTTTCACCACGCCTCAAGGGTTTAATTGACTTTCCAAAGAACCTCAGAAACGAGCTATAGTCTTCAAGCACGCTCATACCTGCTAGAACATCGATGTATGGTAGGGCTGTTATCATCCCGATTGTGAGGGGTTTGAAGTTAGGCTTATCTGTGTGTGGGTTCAGCCATATTATTCTCCCCACCCTCTGTCTTAGATTGCTCATGCTCAATCTCAGCAACTCGGGCTCACCTGTATCCCAGCCATCACTCACTATTACCGCTATCCAGCTCCTGTTCAACATGTTGCCATAATTGTCTATGAATATTTTCAGGCTGTAGCCTATACGCGTGCCACTCCCCCATAGGTCGATCTCGCTTGATAGTCTCCTCCTTATCACGTCGAAGTCTGTTATTGAGAGAAGATCAGTTATGCGCCTCAACCTAGTACTGAAAACGAATACTTCTACACGTCTAGTGAATCTGCTGAATAGGTACATTGCCCTGACAAGCCACTCAGTATATGTGTCCATCGAGCCACTTATGTCGATAAGGGCAACCAGCCTCGCGCGCGAGAGAATCTTAGTAGATTTCCTCAGCTCCATTATTTCCCCAAAAGTTCTAAAACTATGTCTGACAGTCTTTGCAAACGCTATATCACCTTTCTTTGAAAATGTTGAGCGCCTTCCGGGGAGAACGGCTAGCCTCCTGCGCATTCTCTTGATTATCCTTTTGCCGGTCTTCAGTGTATGGATGTCTATTGGTCTTAGGCTTCTCCTGTGCAGTGACTCTGCGGGACTATACATGATGTACTGGGTCGAGGCGCTATTTTGGTCCTGTCCTGAGCCTTTCGACATACCCATCTGCTGCAGAGCGTACTCAGAGCCTTCACTACCCTGTTCACCAGACTGCCCCTCGCCCTCCCCAGCACCTCCAGAGGCAATCTCCTCAAGGGCTTGCTCGATCAGGTGATATTTCGAGGGATCCTTCACCATTGTAACACGTATCGCGGTAAGTATGTCCTCGAGGCCCCTATCAATAACAAGGCCGATGGCTTGGCATGCGTCAATAGACTCTGAGATACCAACTTTTAGACCCTGCCTCCTGAAGCTTCTCGCCAGTCCGCAGACGAAGTCGTATAGATGCATCTTTAGACGCTCTTCCCCCCTATCATGGAGAGAATTGAGTCTACATCTATTCTCATCAGGTCTTCCTGGGTTTTAATTATGCAGGAGAGTGTAGCCAATACCGTATCTCTATTGAGATCCCTCGCTGACAGCCTAGCTAGCGCGTTCGCCCAGTCGAGGGACTCGGAGATCCCGGGCTTCTTCGAAACCTCGGGCCTCTGTCTAACTACGTTCACGAAGTCAACGATCTTCGCCATAACCGACTCATCCAGCCCCCTCACCTTCAGCTTCAGTATCTTCAACTCCTTCTCCCTGCTCGGGTAAGACTGATAATAGTAGAGGCAGCGCCTCTTCAAGCCGTCTCCAATCTCCCTAGTCCTATTCGATGTAAGTATGACTATGGGCTGCTTCTTGCACTTGATCGTCCCTATCTCAGGTATGGTAACCTGAAACTCTGCTAAAAATTCGAGGAGGAAACCTTCAAACTCCTCATCAGCTCTATCAATCTCATCTATCAGAAGAACCGGCGGAATCTCACCTTCATGCATCACGGCTGCTAGGAGCGGACGCTTAAGAAGGAACTTTTCGCTGAATATCTCCGACTCAACATCCCTTAAGTCACCTTTATTCTCGAGTAGCCTAATGTAGAGGAGCTGTTTAGGATAGTTCCACTCATATATGGCGTCAGAGGCGTCGAGACCCTCGTAGCATTGCAGCCGAATCAAGTCTGTCTGGAGAACCTCGGCAAGCACCTTGGCAATCTCCGTCTTCCCGCAACCAGGCTCACCTTCAATAAGGAGGGGCTTATTCATCTTGATGGCGAGATAAAGCGCAGTCGCCAAGCTTCTATCTGCAACGTAAAGGTGCTTCTCGAGCTTTTCGATCAGAGTATCTATCGTTAAGCCCTCGAGAATATCGGCTCTAGACAACCTATTGATACACCATCCAAATCAGTCGCGTTAACTGACTTAATAAAACTTTGCCCTCACACTATATTCTCGGTAGACTTATTTAGAGGGGAGACACAATAAGGCGCGATGAGGCTAGAAGGGTCTTTTGAGACACCACTCCCACCCGAGAGAGTTTGGCAGCTGGTAACAAGTCCAAGGCAGATTAGCAAGGCAATACCCGACCTAAAAAAACTGGAGATCAAGTCTGACCGGGGCTTTGAGGCTGAGTTTAAGGTGAAGCTCGGCGTTTTAAGCGGCACCATAAAGATGGACTTCACATACGTCGATTTGAGGGAGCCAAGCCATGTGACCCTTGTTGGGAAGGGATCAGGCATGCAGTCGACAATCGATTTGAAAATAGACTTGGATATCATTGACAAGGGGGAGAGGCTTTCTGAGGTGAAATGGGTCTCAGACGTTACTGTGGGGGGTGCCGCGGCAAGCCTCGGCGCTAGGATTATTCAGGATGTGGCGAAGTCTAAAGTAAAGGAGCTTGTCAATAATCTTAGAAAAATCACGGGTGCGGCTTAACTTGTCCTGAGGGCCTCGCAGGGCCTGTCTTGCCCAGTAGATAGAGCTTCTCACCTATCTTGAGATCTAGCTTCTCGCCAGTCAGTCTCACGACGATATAGAAGCCGCTTATTCTGCCGAAGATGTCTGAGACATAACCGATTACCTTGCCGTCTGTGGTGTAGACTGTATCACCTAGCTTAGGAATGGCGTTACCTTTTAGGAGGATACTCCCTTGGAATATTCTGAAAACCTCTCCGATAGGCACTAGCCCTTTCTGAGTCAACGCTTCTCCCATATGTGCTGCGCAATCAGTCTTATGGCTTCAGTCTTCTTAATATTTTTAGGGGGCTTAACCAATATTAAGGCATTCTTCCTCCACCACGCTGCCGGGTGGCTTTTATCTAAAAGCTCGTACTGCCATCCTAGTTTCTGCAGTGATTTGAGTAAGATTTCCTGTGTGGGGTTTTTGAATGCTAGTCTTAAAGGTACGCGCCTGCCTTCAGACCTACTTAGAGCTGCGTCGAAATAAACAGTC
Source organism: Nitrososphaerota archaeon (assembly GCA_038741355.1). Lineage (GTDB taxonomy): Archaea > Thermoproteota > Nitrososphaeria_A > Caldarchaeales > Calditenuaceae > HRBIN02. The sequence continues at coordinate 12,695 of JAVYLC010000015.1, read as the reverse complement.
CAGATGATGTAGCCATCTCTCCGAATCATGCTGGATTGGTTGAGACTGGCTTTATCAGCACAGCGTTTATTACACCATCAGAGCCTGGTTTTGATGTTACTCTGGCGTCTCCGAGCTTGGTCTCTATTATTGCTCCTCTTGTTATCACGCCTCTCCTCTCAAATTCGCTGTTCACTGGGTTGGATCTCACGCCAAGTATTTCTGTTCTGATAGTTCTCCTGCTGGAGGGGTCATAGACGTTGGCGAGCCTATCTGATTTCAGTATCTGTTTGATGCCACCCCCCCGAGTCCTGATGCTTATCCTTTCTGGCTCGCCAACCGTGCAGAATATCATGTCTCTACCGCGCTCATACCTCCTCTTCTTCCTATGCACACCCTTCTTTCCGCCGCTCTTTTTCCGCTTGTGAGAGTCCGAGTGCCACTGGGTCATGCTAATGAATATAAGATGTGTTCCTATATAGGTGTAAGCCCTGCTGGCGGTTCCTCACCTGTCAACTCCCTGAATAGGGAGTTTTCATCCCAAGTGTCTGCACCCATGCTGGAGAAGAACCGATTTACGTTTCTCAAGTCCCTCATGAGTAGGATTTGAGCGTATGTGTTTGTTAGTGGGACAGCCTGGGACAGGTCTATGAAATAGATCGTGTTTGTGTCAGGGGCCATGATGTTAAACTCGCTTAAGTCACTGTGAACCAGCCGAGCATTTCTGTAAAGTTTGAAGATGTAGTCAATGACTTTTTCATAGATTAGGGAGTACTCTTCCCTACTGTACCTTGTCTCGCGGAGCAGGGGGTATCTAGCACCATCCAAGCCCAGAAAAGACATGACCAGAATGTTTCTATGGACTGCATAGGGCTTCGGGACGGGTATACCCGCGTCGAAAGCTGTTTTCAGGTTCCTAAACTCTCGCTTAGCCCAGGCATCTATGAATTTTCTCAGGCTGAGCCCAGGTCTCTCGAAGTTGTGGTCACCAGCCACATATATCATCCGTGTTCTTCGAAACTCGGTGTTATTTACTAGGTATATCTTGACTGCTAGCTCTTCACCATCCCTACTCCGCGCATAATATATTCTCGACTCCTTACCTGCGCTAACAACTCCATAAAAGTCTTCGAAGACGCCGCGCCTCACCAGCTCGTATAGGGATTGGAGTGTGGCACGGTCGAAGACCTCCTCAAATGCGGACGAGTCCAGTGAGCGGTCCTTTTCTAGCATTCTATTCTTTATGTCTGCTAGGGCTTCTGCCCGGCTCAGCTTCCTGTATAGCCTCTCCCCACCCTCACTCAGTGGCCATCACCAATGACCGATCCGCTACTTGACTAATAGTAGGCATGTGGTATTCTGCCACCCAGTCTCTCACGTCTAGCCTCGCTCAATGCCTTCTCGTCAACTTCATCCATAACGGCTGATACACCCGGCCTAGCCTCTATCAACTCTGGAAGATATATCTCATCGCCATAGTGAATTGGCTTGACCGAGCAGGAGCCGCCTGAATATTTCGGCGGTGACCAGAGGTTTGCCGCGTAGAGGGGGATCCGGTTCTCGAGGCTTCTGACTTTGAGGTAGAGGTGCCAGGCTTCTTTTCCGCGGGAGACTATCCTTGCTGGGTTAAATATGATTTGAGCATCATTTAGGGCGAGTGTCCTTACAGCCTCTGGGTATACTATGTCATGGCAGATTACCACTCCTATTCTCACGCCTTTAACCACAAATGTTCTGAAAGACTCGCCCCTTTGGATTAAGCCGTTCTCGCGCCTAAACAGGTGTATCTTTTCTTGAAAACCAATAATTTCGCCATTACTGCCGATTATTGGGCAGGAAACATGGAGTTTCTCTCCGCTGGCGAGGTATAGGCCACCACCAAGTATGACGACCCCATATTCTACCGCAAGTCTGCGCAGCTTCTCAAGTGCAGCTCTGCTCTCCGCCACGGCCTTATCAAGATTGTTAAGAGGGTCAGGGCTTATCCACGCCTCCGGCAACAAGGCTATATCTGGTTCGCGGATATGTAGAAGATTGATTAGCGCTTCTACATCTTTGAACCTTTCCGCCTGATCCTCCCTTAAAGCTATCTGTAGCACCGCGATCTTCAAGACTAACTCCACCATCTATATGAACAGGTCTTGCTAATAAGTAATGAGGCTCCATCATAATTGGGTAGGGAAAAGTAATAGCGAGGAGTTGTACTAGTTATCTGATGAAAAAGGATAAAGAGGTGCGGCTCGATGACGGCGAAGCTTCATGGGCAATAAAATATTTTGATAATGTAGACAGCCGAGGAAACATGATAAACTTGGGTATTGGTGAGCCGGATTTTGACATGTTTGAGCCGCTCAAGGCGGAGGCTGAACGCGCAATTAGGCAGGGGTTAAACAAATACACTCAGACAGCCGGAATAGTTAAGCTGAGAGAGGAGATAGCGGAGGCTTATAGCAAGAGATGGGGTATTGACATAGGCCCTGATAACGTGGTGGTGACCCCAGGTGCCTCGAGCGCCCTCTTCATGTCGTTAGCCTCAATAATTCGGCTGGGAGAGGCGGTTGTTATTCCCACCCCCTCTTTCCCCTCTTTCAGGGCTCTCACTCAGATTTTAGGTGGCAGGGTAGTAGAGGTGGAGCCGCTTCCGGAGAGCGACTTCCAACTTGATGTAGGGGGCGTCAAGTCAACACTCAAGGATAAGAAGGCCGCGGTGATACTCAACACCCCTACAAACCCTACAGGTACTGTAATTGATGAGCGAACCTTCTCGGAGTTGGTGGAGGAGTGCAGGGAGAGCGGAGTCTATCTGATATCTGATGAAGTTTATGAAAGATTTGTATACGGTGCAGACTATATCAGCGCTGCGAAGTATTGGGGAGAATATGATAGGATTATTATTGTTAATAGTTTCTCGAAGACCCTTGCGATGACTGGATGGAGGCTGGGATACATGATAGTGCCCGACCACTTAAGAGCTCGCGTCATCAAGCTGCAAGCATACATCAATGCCTGCCCACCGAGCGTAGCACAGCACGTCGCACTCTACGCCCTCAAATCCAGCGAGGTGCAGAAAATGATAAACGAGAAAGTGTCAGAGTATTGGAGGAGACGTGACGCCCTACACAAGGCGTTAAACGCCCATGGAATACCCGCACACCTACCAAAAGGTGGGATTTACCTGTTCCCCCGCATACCCATCCCCCTAGACTCAGAAAACTTCTGCAACCAACTCGCAAAAGAAGAGGGTGTGGTTACTATTCCGGGGGAGGCGTTTGGTAAGGGTGGTGAGGGGCATTTCAGGGTTACTCTCTCGGCGAGCCCTGAGAAGCTTGTGGAGGCAGCCGGGAAGATAGCTTCCTTCGTTGAGCGAGCTAAGTCTAAGTAATTTAATTAAGAGAGGGTTCGCCTAACTGCTTTATCTTGTCGGCTTTAAGCCTTACCACATTTGTTCTGCCATAGCGCTCCACATCTACAATATTTCTATTTCTCAGCGATGCGATTATCCTGTGGGTTTGGAGCCGCGTGAGCCCAAGCCCCTTGGCTATCTCCCTCTGCTCCGCTACTCCTCCACGCCCTATCAGATATTTGACGACCATGCTCTCTCTATCATTCAGCCCCATCACATCAATACTTACTCTGTTCTGCTGCACTTGAAAGATGGCGATGGCGGCTATGATAAGCATGAGAGATGCCGCGATTATCGGGACGCTTATCCAGAGTATCATCGACTCGTGCATAGGCATGCCGGTTATACCCCTCATAAATCGGCTCACAATATTGTTATGCTGCCATAGACTGAAGAGCGTGATTAGGAATAAGAATACGCCGAGGGCGGCCATCGTAAGGCCCAGAACCCTGCCGTGGCGTCTAAGAGCCAATACAGGTTTAACTCTCGTAGCAGCCTATTTAAGCGTTACATGCTGACACGAGCAATCACTTATTAAGGATTTCACTGTTTCATGACCGTTTCAAGATATCCCTATTTCTCACCTCCCACCAATATTTTATGTGGTAGGTGTTAAGGTATGGTAAGATCGGTTTTAATCACCGTAGTAGCTTTAGCTGCCGTACTAGTAGTGGCGACTGTTAGCGCTGTAGCCGTCTATGATTTTTGGAGGAGGGGGACGATGGCCCCTTATCCGCAGAATGTGGCGCCTCCTAGTTACGGCATGGGTGGTTGGATGATGGGTGGATGCCCGTGGATGTGGGGTCAAACATCGTCTACAGGAGGAGCTAGAATAAGCATCGAGCGGGCGCTCGAGTTGGTCGAGGACTACGTCTCCACAAGATACGGGCCAGGATTTAGAATACATGAGATAATGGAGTTTGAGAACAATTTCTACGCCATCGTTATTGAGGAGGATTCTGGTATAGGCGCATTTGAACTGCTTGTCGACCCATATACGGGCTCTGTTTCTCCTGAGCCTGGGCCTAACATGATGTGGAACAGGAAGTATGGGATGCATTACTCAATGATGGGGCAGAGCTTAGAGCCTTCAGCTGACATGCCTGTTAGCCCAGATGAGGCTATGCGGCTGGCCCAAGACTATCTCTCCCGAAGATATGATGGAGTAGTGGAGGTGATGGAGCCTACAAGGTTTTACGGCTACTACACCATGGACTATAAGCTAAACGGCGAGGTGCACGGAATGCTCAGCGTAAACGGCTACACGGGGGACCTGTGGTATCACTCGTGGCATGGAACGTTTATCAGGGAGTTGGAGCTAGGTGGAGAGGAGCATTGAGTCAAGGGAATAAACCGGTAGCCGCCTTCATACTTTCTATAGCCGCAGGGGTGTTGATGCTCATCGGAGGCGCCATTGCTCTAACCTGGGCATATTATCCCAGCTGGAACGGATGGCGTGGCATGATGATGCCTATGATGATGTGGTGGATGCCATGGATGTGGTGGATTCCCGCGATTATAGGAATAGCCTCAGGCGCTGTGATTATAATCGGAGCCCTAGCTATCTTCAGCGATCCAAAACTATCGCAGGTCTGGGGAGCCATTATACTCGTATTCTCGCTGGTCGGGCTTGTAGGGTTTGGCGGCTTCATCGTGGGATCTCTTCTGGGGATAGTGGGAGGCATTCTTGCACTCACTTGGAAGACACCGGCTGAAAAGGGATAATACAAATGGTAAGAAAGAGAAAAGACCGTGGAAAGAGTAACACTCGACTATACGCCATCATCGCCAGCATAATAACGCTATTCTTGGCAGTGATTGTTATCCTTAATCAGGGTCCGACTAACGGTGAGAGTCAGGCTGATACGGGCAGAGCTTACCCTGTGGTGAAGCTGTATAGAACCTCGCTCTGTGACTGTTGTGAAAGTTATGAAAACTATCTGAAGAGTAAGGGGGTCGAGGTGCAGACGATGATAGTGGATCAGCAGGGGTTGCAGGATTTGAGGAAGAAGCTCGGTATACCGAGCCGGCTGTTTAGCTGCCACACTTCGGTTGTGGAGAGCTATTTCGTCGAGGGGCACGTCCCCCTAGAGGCCATTTCGAAACTTCTGGAGGAGCGGCCTAATGTGGAGGGCATCGCCCTCCCGGGAATGCTGCAGGGGTCACCGGGGATGGATGGTGCAAAGACAAGCCCGCTCAAAATCTATTCAAAGACAGGTGATTCAATAACTGTCTTCATGGAGATCTAACCTAAATCTATGAAATAGCATTTAAATTAAGCCCTCTCCACAACTCATTGAGGCCGAGAGAATGCCATACTTCGTTGTCCTGCTCGAGACCATAGCGGGGGTGGAGCCCACACAGAGCCAGAGGCAGTCGCACCTCGATCATCTAGCATCCCTCAAGTCCCGCGGAATCCTCTTTGCCTCCGGACGGTTTAAAGACGGCAGCGGGGGCCTCTACATACTGGAGGCTAAAGATATCGAGGAGGCCAAGTCTATAGTGGAGTCTGACCCTTATGTGAAGTATAGGCTCCGAAGATACGTGGTGAAGGAGTGGGACAGGTTGTACTAGACGGCTGTATAGCAAACCAATAAATATTGTCCGAGCGTTTTTAGGTCTAGGCTTTGCGTCGAGTCTTCCTAGCTCTCCTTATCGCAGTCCTTGCTGTTTCTGTAATAGCGCTGCTGATTTTCTCTCCTCTACTGGCAGGGGGAGGGCGGAGAGGGGGCAGGTATTTTCTGGTCGACGTGTTGGGTGAGCGATTCGTCATCTATGTAACGGATGCGGAGACGATAAGGCTGGCTGAAGATAATATGAGGGGGTTGAATCGTCTCTTTCCAATTGGTGAGCTTGAGCGTGGAGATGGGGGTTTTAACTGGCCGTGGAGCTGGCACCTCCACCCCGACACGGTCAGGTTGGCTGAGTTTTCGATAGAGCTGTGTGATGGTCTTCCAAGCTATGTGGAGAGTGAGCTCGACTATTGGGTCGACACCGTCGGCTCATACTGCCCCTAGAGTGGGAGGATAATAGCCTCGGCTGATAGCCCCGCTGAGCTCTACGCAATGCCCTCGAATAAATAGAGGCTACGCAACAATATCCTCTGGCGTGTCTGGGCCAATACTACCAAGCCTGGCTCACAGGCTTCTAAGACTCTTACCAGCCGAGGATGCCCACAGGGCCGGTTTAAGGCTGGTCAGGCTCCTAAGACCAGGAAGGTTTGAGCCTCCTGAGGGAGTCCAACTTAAGACATGGCTCGGCAGGCTCGCCCCACCTATAGGCCTCGCAGCCGGCTTCGACAAGACGGGTGAGAGCGTAGCGCACCTGTCTAGCCTCGGGTTCGGGTACTTGGTGGCGGGCTCGGTTACGCTAAACCCTAAGCCGGGGAACAAGAGGCCGAGAATAGTTAGGAAGCGAGGTGAGGCCCTCGTAAACGCTATGGGTCTTCCAAACCCTGGCATAGAAGTCTTCGCCAAGAATTTGTCGACTGGTGCGCCTCTGGCCGGTGTCCCGGTGGTCGCGAGCATCGCTGGAGCAGACCCACAGGAAATCGTTACCTGCTATGAGAGGCTGAGAGGGGTGGTCGCAGGGGTTGAGGTGAATCTAAGCTCACCGAGCCTCCGCGATGCTACTACGATATGGTCTGAGGAGGGGTTTAGCCGCCTCGTCGAGATGCTTGTTAGCGTTAAGTGGTGTCCTCTATCGCTTAAGATACCGCCACTAGCGCGGGCGGAGCTGAGGAGCCACGTCTTGAGAGCTGTAAAGATCTGGGTTGACAGGGGACTAGAGAGCATTACCGCCGTCAACACACTGCCAGTCAGCGAGGCCCGGCTCTCGACAGGGTTCGGGGGACTCAGCGGGAGACCATTAAATCCCTACATGCTGGAGACGCTTAGGGAGTTGCGCAATATTGTTGGAGACAATTGCGAGATAAATGCTGTCGGAGGCATCTTCACCGCAGAGGATGCTTTACAAGCCTTTAGACTCGGAGCATCAACGATTCAGATCTACACAGCGCTAGCCTACCGCGGACCCCGTGTCGTCAGACAGTTAATCACCGACTTAGCCAAGATACTGGCCAGTATGGGGGCTAGCAGCCTCGAGGAGATCCTGCCTTGAGGGGGCGGTGACAGGGTTTTTATGAGGCCGCGGCCTCATCAGTTTGAAATGGAAGATCCCGCCGACTACCTTGCCTCGAGATACAAGTACATATTCAGGGTTCCTGGAAGCCACCACCCAGTAATATTGACTGTAGCTACGGCTGGCATCCTAGGAATCCTCACAGGCTACCTCAGCGGGAAAAACTTACAGTCAATGCTCTATAGTGTTGCTGGCTTCGCAGTCTTGCCCCTACTTCTCGCAGCCATATCCGTGAATATTTTCCATGGTCTTCCGCTCCACTCGACTTTCAGACGTCTCTGCCAGCTGACCCTCCTCTCAAACTACTTCATCATCGCGTCGCTCCTCCTCGGATACCTCTCCACGGCCATGGGCCTGACCATTCTTATCCCTCTACTCACCTCCTCACTTACCATAACCACCTTCATCAGGCTCACACTTACATGGGTGATAGACGGGGATCGGGGACTACTCATCGCCACTTGGGCGCTGGTGGAGCCTTTCCTCGCGGCCCTATTCGTCACTCTCGCATTGGAGGCACCACTACCCGGCATAGTTCTGGCTAGTCCGCTTCTAGGAGCAGTAGTTGCTGCTTCAACACTCTTCTTTCTAGGCCTCCCGGATGGGGACGGTGTCTCATCTATAAGGCTGTCAAGAGGCTTGACGAGGCTTATGCTTGAAGGTAATCCAAGGATTCTGGAGGATACGCTATATAGACTTGGAAAGGTCGGTGAGCGTGTTACTGAGGCATTTGTGTTTAGAGGCAAGAGGACTGGGAGGCTGTCAGCACTAGTCATTTTGGGGTTCCATATGGGCCCGTTTAGAAGGATGGGTAGCTCGATGCTTAACTGGTTGATAGAGTCTAAGGCGGCTAAAAGGGGGGTTACAGCCGTCACAGTGAAGGGATGCACAACCCATAAATCAGATATAATAGCCAGCCGCGACGCTGAGCGAGTTGCGGAAGAAGTTATAGCGGGAATATGTGGTGTCAAGGATGGGTGGAGTGATGAGGCCGGCCTGTGGACATGGATGAGAATTGGAAGAGCGGGGGGCTTCATGCTAGAGCTGGCGGGTAGGAGGGCCGCAATAATTAGCCTCCACCCAGAGCCCATGGAGGATATCCCCGAAGAGATAGCCACCTTCGCGGACGAGCTCAACACCTCTGTGATTGACCCGCACAACTCCTTCTCCTCTAGATTTAAGAGGCTCAGCCCCGACGACCTTGCAGACATCCAAAACCTTCTAAAAAGAGTTAACGGCGCTGACGAGTCCTCACGTGGCAGACTACAGCTCTCTATATGTAGGGCGGGGTTTGGAGACCATGAGCCGCGGAGAGGTATAGGCCCGTGTGGCTACTCATTCGTGGCCCTCAAAATAAACGGCCACAAGGCGGCACTAGGCGTCATAGACGGAAACAACGCAATGCCATGGGTAACCGACACCCTGCGACAGAGACTTATGAGCATGGGCTGGCACGCAGTAGAGATATTGACGACGGATACACATTCTGTGAACGGGGTCGTGTTAGGGGGGCGGGGATACTATCCGGTAGGAGAAAACACTTCGCGAGAAGAGATCGTAAGCATCTTTGAGAAGCTCTCATCTGAGGCCTCCACGTCAGCTGAGGAGGTGGAAGCCGCCTATGTAAGGATTAAGCACGAGGGCGTCAGACTATTCACGGAGGAGCTATTCGAAAAGCTAGCTACCCGAGTAAGACGTCACGCCATGGTCTATTTATCCGGCCTCATAGGTTCCGCAATAATTGGTTTCGTCCTTGCCACGCTCCTCTAGAGACGGTCCCAACAAGGGAAATCGTTATATCTAAACTGACAGTGAAGTATTACAAGCCAGTTGGTTGCCCAAGTAATAATAGGCAAGAAGCCGATCCTAAGCTATGTTACGGCCTGCCTAACAACGTTCAATAGAGGTAGTGACAGGGTGGTCTTGAGGGCTAGGGGACGGAGGATAAGCTCATGCGTAGACGTGGTAAATACCTTGAGAAGGGGTTTTGTCACAGATATTCAGATTGAGAGCATAAACATCGGCACAGAGACGATCGTGGTGGACAATAAGCCGCGGAATATCAGCTTTATAGAGATCACTCTAAGACGGTAGTGTAGAACCATGCGTTCGTGGCTTTCCAAGCTTAGCCAGCCAAAGACTATCGTGTTAGTGCTTACGATAATTTACATTGTTCTGAAACTATCCATAATTAATACGCCTTCACCAGAGAGACCCCCACAGGAATGCATAGAACAGACCTCGGGATGTGGATTCGTCTTCGACGAAGCGCACTATGTCAGAGCGGTGAGGAAGATGATTAATGGTGAAGCCGCGAATAATGAGCATCCACCACTCGCAAAATATCTTATAATGTATTCCATACTTGCTCTCGGAGACACCCCCCTGGCCTGGCGGCTCCCCTCAGTAATCAGCGGGACACTCACTCTTCCAGTATTATATCTACTGGCTCGCAGACTGATTGGGGATTGGAAGGCGGCCCTCATATCCGTCCTCCTCTTCGCGCTAGACGTAACAAGTTTTAACATCTCCTCAATAGCCATTCTAGACGCGCCCTCACTCTTCTTCGCACTGGCCGGCTCCTACCTCTTCATAGCTGGACGACGCTATTTGGGGACAATTGCCCTCGCTGTCTCTATATTATCGAAGACGTCCGCATTGTTCACGGCCTTAGGAATCATCATTTATGACGCTCTTATCATAAGTAGGTCCGACAGAGATGCAGCTGATCGGATTTCGCATTTGACAAGGCATGTAGTATTCTACAGTCTGTTTCTCTTTGCAATTACGACGGTGGGTCTAGCGGTGTATGATGTCCATTTTCAGGCCTATCCCAATCCATTCGCCCACATAGACTTTATCCTGAGCTATCACTCCTCACTCAAGTTTAACTGCGCGGAGCCTCACCTCCCACTTTACTGCATCCACAAGGACAGCGGCGGAAACACCATAGTTGACCTGCCACTAAACTGGGTTCTTCCAGTCGGAGGATTCAGCCCAATGGGCTTCTATGTTGTGACAGTCCTCATCGATAGTAGAGAGCAGCACCCCATACTCTATTACGGTATTCAGAGCCCGCTCTGGTGGCTCTTCTGGATTGCCGCAATCTACTCAATACCTTTCGGTCTCAGAGATATCATACGGCATCTTAGGAGTGTGAAGAGCCTCCCCCACTCGGGGAGAGAGGCGGTTGACACCTTCTTCACGATCTGGGCGGTGTTCAACTATCTTATCTATTTCCCACTCGCGTATCTTTTAAGCCGCTGGGTCTACCCATTCTACTTCTACTTCACCCTACCCGTCCTCTCCATAGCGGTGGCCGACATCCTCTCTAAGAGGGATATGCCAAGCTATGTAGTATGGATTGTTTTAGGGGCCCAGCTTATGTGGTTCTTCATCTACTACCCCGTGAGAAGCGAGGAGCATATGGCCTTGCTGAGGCTCCTCGGCCTACCCGCATAGATGCTCTACGGTTTATAGCATAAGTCAACAAATTGTTGGACGGGTACTGGGCGCATGGTTAAGGTCGTTGACGGCAGTATAGGTGAGGGCGGCGGCCAAGTCCTTAGATACGCTGTCTCGACATGCGCCCTACTCGGAGAAGAGTTGAGAATTTACAATATCCGGGCTAAGCGTAGGCCGCCAGGCCTTAGGCCGCAGCACATAACAGCTATTAGGGCGGTGGCAGAGGTCTGTGGAGGCTCGGTAGAAGGGCTGAAGGTCGGATCCTCCAGCATAGTCTTTAGACCGTCAAAACCCCGCGCGGGAAGATACTTCTTCGACACCGGAACCGCTGGAAGCGTGTCCCTAGTCCTCCAGTCACTCTTACCTGTCCTATGCTTCGCTGACGGCCCCTGTGAGGTCGAGCTCCGGGGCGGAACAAACAATCCACTAGCCCCACCCGTCGACTACATTCAAGAGGTGCTTATTTCGGCGTTGAGGAAAATGGGTGTTAACGCTGAGATCACACTGGTCAGAAGAGGATTTTATCCGAGAGGGCAAGGGGTGGTGAGGGTTAAGACCGACCCTGTCAAGAGGCTTAAACCCATCGAGGCCGTGGACGCGGAGTTGAAAGAGTTGGAGGTCTACGCCTATAGCTGTAATCTCCCGGACCACATAGTCAGGCGTATGGCCGGGGCCGCTGAGTCTCTTCTCAGGAGGGCTGGATACAGGGATATCGTGGTGAGGACTGAGTCTCTGGGACCGCAGGACCCAAAGAACGCCGTCGACCCTGGTACGGGGGTCTTTATATTTGCGCGGCTTTCCAACGGCCTCACAATGGGCTTTGACTCGATAGGCGAGAAGGGCATCCCCGCGGAGGAGGTGGCTAGGAGAGCAGTTGATGATGCGCTCTCCCAGCTCTCCACGGGTGCGCCTATCGATAAACACTTGGCAGACCAGCTTATCATCTGGATGGCCCTTGCAGACGGGGAGTCTAAGATCAGGGCTAGTGCCATGACGAGTCATGCATCCACGGGTGTGGAGGTGGTGGGCAGCCTCACTGGGGCAGGGTTTGAGGTTAGGGAGGGGGCTCAGGGTGTGGAGATAATCTGTCGTGGAATTGGTTTTAGCCGGTAGAAGCTGTATTATGCTTATATATCGCATAAGCTCACGATATATCGAGACATGAAAGGAGTCGGGAGGCTACCGCTCCTCATGGGGCTCAGATGGATGGGGCGGGGCGACATGAGACTCCTAGTCCTCGAAGCGATTAAGGAAGGGCCTAAGCGGGGCTACGAGGTCATAAGGAGCATCCGTGACATGTTCGGGGGATGGTACACCCCTAGCCCTGGCGCAGTGTATCCTACGCTTCAGTGGCTGGAGGATGAAGGCCTCATTGAGTCAGAGACTCTTGAGGATGGGAAGAAGCGATATAGGATAACAGAGGATGGGTTAAGATTTCTCAGCGAGAGAAGTGACCAGCTAACGACCTTCTACGAAAGGTGTAGGAGGGCTACATCCATTGAGGGTTTAGAGCTACTGGATTCTGCCCGGAGACTGGGGCTCGCAGTCTTGCACGCATACATCGGTTACCCCTCTGAGAGGCTCGGCGAGGTTTCGAAGATATTGGAGGAGGCGAGGAGAAAGATCCTGAGTATAGGCGAGGGCGGGTCTAGGTGAATGCTGTGGAGGCACATGGTCTAAGAAAGGTTTTCGGAGAGATAGTGGCGGT
>JAVYLC010000014.1:0-36806 GCA_038741355.1 Nitrososphaerota archaeon | reverse complement strand
AATCTTGGGATTAAATCCTCAGGGACTTTGTCGATCTCCCTCAGCATCTTCAAGACAGCCGGGTCGCCGCGCCTAAGCCTCTCAGCAGTCCCTGCAACCGCTTCGCCAGTCCAGTGCCAAGCCCATGGGAAGAGGACGTTGTAGCCCTTCATCCGCATGTATCGGGCATACATATCGACCCTCGTAGCGGTAAACCCGTGACCGACGTGGAGTGGCCCGTTCTGGTAAGAGTAGGGGAATGTGACGAAGACTTTGGGCTTGCTCGGGTCAGGCTCCGCCTCGAAGACCCTGTCTTCATATAGCTTCTTAGCCCATTTCTCCTCATATACTACGGCTGAGCGGGTCGGCATCCCCCCTATTGCAGTAAGATGGTGCTCATATATTTTGAGCAGAGCTATCTAATTGGGGTCCGCCTCGGGAAGGCTCATATATGATGGCTGCTGAAGTGTCTCCAGCCCCTGCCACTAAGCTCATAGCGTTTTCCATCGAGCCACGCGATAATAGATTTTTCACGTGTGGCCTCGCCTATGGGAATGAGCCTACAACCAAGCTCCCTCAAAGTGGCCACAGCGTCGTTGAGACTCTCTCGAGGGATTGTCAGGACGAGCTCGTATTCTTCGCCACCCCTGAAAACAGCATTGAACATATCGAGGTTGTAGGTGGTAATATATTCTGCAGCTACAGGGTCTATGGGTGGATCAGTCACTCTGAAGCCTACCCCACTCCACTGTGAGAGCTCGTAGAGACATGCCTCTAACCCGTCACTCGAGTCTATTGAAGCTGTTGCAAGTCTGGCCTTCCCTATGGCTAATCCCTCCCGAAGCCTTGGCCTCGGGTTGAAGACAGCCTCCAGAAGAGACTTCCACCTATTCTCCGTATTTGAGTTAAATGCGGCGTGTAGGCCGGTGTATGTCTTGCCGAACTCTCCTGTAACGGCAAGTATGTCGCCAGGCCGCGCCCCCCTCCGAGGTATAGGAGCCTCCGAATACCCTATCCCCACCACGCCCACTGACACTTCCTTGGCCTGGTTGGTATCGCCTGCGACCACCTCCCCGCCATAGGTTCGCGCAGTCTCTAATATCCCAGTCCAGAGCTCGAGAAACTCATCCCCACGCATCTCCCTCGGAAGTCCCAGTTCCACGACAAAGAATAGGGGCTGGGCGGCCTTTGCCGCGAAGTCGCTGACAACACTTACTACAGCTTTGGAGCCTGTTTGGCGTGATGTCATGCCGGGTGGGACGTCTGTTGAGGCCACTAGCATGTCTCCCGAGACGACTATTTTCTCGTCGACAGTTATCTCAACTGCGTCGTCACCGATTTGCAGCCGGCCTTTCTTAATCGGCTTAAGCGACTCCAGAATTTTAGATACTATCCAATCCTCTCCGAGCTCTGATAGGGTCTTTTTATCCGTCTCATCTACCATGAGCGGCCCCCCTTCTCTCGATGGCGAGGACAAGCTGGCTCAATAAGGTATTGGCGGGTGCTGGCCTGCCTGCAGCTTGTAAGACGCGTGCAAGGGCACCATTGATGAACTCTATCTCAGTCTTCCTCCCCTTTTCTATGTCCTGTAGCATGGAGGACTTGTTCTCATAAGTGGCTTTAATAGCATCATACACCCTCATCTTCACCTGTTCAGGCGACAGCCTAACCCCGAGTAGGTATCCAGCCTCCACACCTTCCCCCACCAACTCATCAATCACCCATTCCAGCTCCCTAATCTCCAGCAGTTCACCATTCCTCACACCCAACAAAGCGGTCAGAGGGTTTATCACCGAGTTAATTATCAGCTTCATCACAACCTCGGGGTAGACATTCTCCACCGCTGAGGTCTTAACCCCAAGCCTCGTCAACTCCACAGCGACTTGTCTTATCTTCTCGAATGTTGTTGTTGTGTTGGGGTGGCAGCCTAGTACGCTTTCGCCATCGTAGGCGTGGAAGACGCTGTTTAAGCCTGTAAGCGTGGAGGCCTGTAATGTGAAGCCTGCAACTACTCTGTTCGGGCCGAATATATTGGAGAGTCGCTCTACGTTGTTGAGCCCATTCTGAACTGTGGTTACGAGGCAGTGCTCACTCAGATATGGTGAGACCATCCGCGCAACGGTCTCAGTGTCGTATGATTTGACGCAGATTAGGCAGAGATCTGCAGTGGATGCTATACTGGGGTCGGTTGTGCATTCGGGCCGGGCTGTCCATAAAGACTCTCCCTTGCGGATGATTATTCCTTGCGAGCTGATAGCCTCTTCTGCCTCTCGTCTCCGCGTGAGTATCACGATATCTCCACCATTCCAGCTCATTATCCCGGCAAACAAAATCCCTAGAGCGCCTGCACCCACGACTAGTATCCTCATCCCGGCCTTCTTACTCTGTTAAGGAATTCTTCAAGCGCCTCCTTCTTCATGTGTTTTGTATGCTCTTCAGATGGGAACATTCCCTCTAGAACCTCTGACCTGTATCTCGAGATAGCCTCCTTAACGATCGACGCCAAGTCCACATATCGCTTGGAGAAGGGTGGTGATTTTTCGTAAAGTCCTAAGGCGTCATGGAGTACGAGTACTTGGCCGTCGCACCCAGGGCCAGAGCCTATCCCGATTACTGGTATCTTGAGCTGTTTAGTGATGTATTCTGCAACCTCTGCCGTCACGTATTCGGCGACTATGGCGAAGGCGCCTGCCTCCTCCAGAGCTTTTGCGTCCTCAACTAGCTTGACCGCATCTTCCGCCTCCTTGGCTACCAGCCTGTAGCCTGTGCTAGTGGCGGCACTCTGAGGGGTTAGGCCGATATGCCCCATTACGGGGATACCGGCATTCACGATGGCTCTGACGATATCAGCGTACTCCACGCCCCCCTCAAGCTTGACTGCGTCAACCATACCATCCTTCACCAGCCGCCCAGCATTCCGCACCGCCTCCTCCTTCGAGACTTGGAATGACATGAATGGCATGTCTCCCACCACCAGCGCCCTCTCAACACCGCGTGACACCGACTTGCAGAATGTTATCATGTCCCTGAGCGTCACAAACCGCGTGTCCCTATACCCCATCATAACCATCGAGGCAGAGTCGCCAACCAGTATGATGTCAACACCGGCCTGGTCGACTAGTCGGGCGAAAGCATAGTCATAAGCCGTAATCATCACTATTTTTCTCCCCTTCTTCTTGAGCTGGATTATGTCTCTCGCAGTTAGTTTCTCGTTCATGGCATCTCCTCCAGCCCGGCTAGGCGTGACAATCGCCTCAATATGAGTTCTATCATCCGTCTAAGGATTTCCTCGTTGTTGAAGGAGCGGTACATTCTTTCCAGCTCGGA
This sequence comes from Nitrososphaerota archaeon, assembly GCA_038741355.1. Taxonomy (GTDB): domain Archaea; phylum Thermoproteota; class Nitrososphaeria_A; order Caldarchaeales; family Calditenuaceae; genus HRBIN02. The sequence continues at coordinate 33,500 of JAVYLC010000014.1, read as the reverse complement.
GGCCGGTGAGCCTTTCAGCTCCTCGGCGAATCTGCAGAGGTTTGGCATCGCTCTCACCACATTATCAACTATCGAGACCGTCGCGGCCTTTGACGTACGGGAAAGGGGGTTTAGGTCGATGGCCACAACCCTCTTCCCCAGCGCTACTAGCTTCTCGGCGCGGTCCCCATCTTCCAGAGGTACGAGAACCGTGTCCGCAGAGTATATCCCATCCCTAGACACGAACCGCCTCTGACTGCTGAGGCCAGGGATCTCCACAAGATCAGAGTCGCCTAGTACACCCTCCGCCCCCCTACTCTCGAGGAATTCCTTGATTTTCTTGACTCGCTCCGGCGAACGGTGGAATAGGTTGACCTCGATCCTCGCGTTCAGGATTTTTGCGAGCCTGATCACATCGTCTGGGACTAATGCTGCCGTATTTCCGTTGACGGAGATTACTGGGTGTTTTGAGAGGAGCAGTAGTGCTGCAGCTGCCCTTGTTGCCTCAAGTGCCGGCGGATGGGTCTCCTCGCCCAAGATATAGTCTATCGCCTCGCCTCTCCCGTGGGCCAGTAGTCCCTGAGGAACAACAATCCCTGCCTCAAAGCCCTTCACAACCCTCCCCCTAATCATCAGGGAGACGTATCGAGGATGGTCTCGAGGTATCTCCTCCACTCGACATCACCTGGCTTGAAAGCCCTAACAATAGGTAGGGAGGCCCCTATATTTACGGCAACCTCAGAAGCCTCATCTTCCTCGACAATCAGGACAAGTACCCTCTTCTTCACATACCACCCTAAAAGGCTGGAGGAGACAGGCCTAACAATCTCTTCGACATATTTATCGACCAGCCCCAGCTCCCGTGAAAACCTGTTTGAGAGCTGGAGGAAGCTCTCGAGGTTGGGGCTTTTTAGGAATTCTTGATAAGCCCGTCTCCCAGCCTCGATTATCCTCTCATGCTGCTGTGTGAGAAGGTTTTCAGTGGCTAGCCGACCGAGTTCTGCGGTCACTATCGCCACCTTATCTCTTATCTTGATGTTCTCAACCTCCCCAACACCCGGCCCTCCCGGCTTTTCCCTCAGGACAAGCCCCACTCCTTCCCAAATCGCTAGAACATCACCTAGCCCAGTTCTACACCTCACCTCAGACACATGAGCCTTCATCGCGGCTTCGCTCATACCCAGCTTACCCGCAAGGACGTAACAAGCGGACACGGCTAGGCTCGACGCTGCGCTGAAGGCATACCCTGCACCGGGCAGACACCCCCCAGTCAAATGGATTGAGAAGCCTTTGCCCATCTCCTCGTAGATCTGGAAGGCCGGCCCCCATCCGATGGCCTCTCCACCGAACCAAAGCCCCTCACCCCCCCTCATGAGACATCTCAGGCCAGGATGAATGACTATACCTGCGCCGAGAGAGCCGGTCTGCTCCCGGCTCTCCCTATAAACAGGGTAGAAAAACCCTGTCAAGTGGAGTGGGACCTCAAAGGCGAAGCCGCCGCCTTGGCTGGGCCAGCTCAGTGAACAACTCACCCCAAACCTACACGTCATAGGGCGATATTCACGTTTATGCTGCGACCCCTCAAAACTTATTTAGAATGGTCAACCAATGCATACCGCATGGTTAGGGTTAGAAAGACGCGAGCAGAGATTGAAGGTCGGTGGAGAGAAGAGTTCGTCGTTGAAGAGGAGGAGAAGATCACCCCGTGGCCTCCTGGGGCCAGTTTTAGATACGTTGGTGGGCGGGTGAAGACAGTAGATGGTGTTGCAAAGGTTACGGGTGCCGCAACATACACAGTAGACGTCTCACTCAAGGGCATGCTGGTAGGTAAATTCTTGAGATGCCCCTACCCTCACGCTCGAATAATCCACATAGACACCTCTGATGCCGAGAGAATGAAAGGGGTCAGGGGAGTCTTCACCTATCTCAACACCCCCAGAATACCCCTCTATGGAGGGGCCTCCAATATCTTCAACAACGTCTTGAAGTTCCAAGGTGAGGAGGTTGCTTTTGTTGTAGCTGAGGATGAGGGCATCGCCAACGATGCAATTGAAGCGATAACTGTGGATTATGAGAGGCTGCCTTTCGTTGTCGACCCTCTCGAGGCTTTGAGGGAGGACGCGCCTAAGGTACATGCTGATGGGAACGTCTTCCACGGTGGCCCATCAAGGGTGGTGAGAGGCAACCCGGCTCAAGGATTTGAGGCTGCAGATGTGGTCTTGGAGGAAACATTCAAGACAAGCGCAGTCCTACACAACTCTCTCGAGACACACTCGACAGTCGCCTATTGGACCTCGGCCGGCCTAACCGTTTGGGAATCCACCCAGGCCGTGAACAACGTGAGGCAGCGTCTAAGCCAGATATTCTCAATACCTCTCTCAAAAGTCCGGGTGATATGCGAGTATATGGGAGGTGGCTTTGGAGCAAAGTTTGATCCCGGAAAACACACAATCCTTGCTGCGCTTGCTTCGAGGAAGACGGGCAGGCCTGTCAAGGTAGCTCTGTCGAGAAGTGAGGAGAACCTCGCCGCGGGGTGCAGGGCCCAGACAATACAGCGTGTTAAGGCAGGGTTTAAGAGGGATGGGAGGGTTTCGGCGATGAGGCTGGAGGCCATTATTAATCTGGGAGCATATGCTGAATGGGTTCCACTTGTATCAGGACCCTACAGAATGCTCTACCAAATACCCAATTTAGAGACCGTGGAGTGGGGTGTCTACACCAACACGACCCCTCATACAGCCATGAGGGCGCCAGGTTTCACTGAAGGCACCTTCGGGCTTGAGTCGATGATGGATATGGCGTCAGATGAGCTGGGGCTAGACCCACTCGAAATAAGGCTTAGAAACTACAGCGAGTTGGAGCCGGAAAGCGGGGTGAACTACACCTCAAAGGGGCTGAGAGATGCTTATCTAGTGGGGGCTGCGCAGTTTGGCTGGAGCTCTGCCCGCTCTGTTAGGAGGGAGAATAATAGGGTTCGAGCAGCAGGCATGGCTAGTGTGGTCTGGTGGGGTGGAGGGGGACCACCGGCCTATGCTGAGGTCAAGCTGAATAGGGATGGAACCGTCCAAGTATTAACATCCACCCAAGATATAGGCACAGGGACGCGGACTATCCTAGCCCAGATAGCGGCTGAAGAGCTCTCAGTCCCAATCGAGCACGTGAGCGTAATCATTGGGGACACTTCTCTAGAGCTCTTCTCTCCGGGTAGCGGGGGAAGTGGGACACTTGCCTCCATGGGACCTGCCGTGAGGGCTGCTGCAATCGATGCGCGAAACCAACTCTTAGACATTGCCTCTCAATTCTTAGACGCCCCAAGGGAGATACTTGAACTAATGGATGGAAGAGTGCAGACAAAGGAGGGGGAAAAATCTATTCCTATTGGAGAACTTCTCACACAGCTCGGGGACTTCGCAATCGTCGGCAGAGGCGCGAGGGGGCCTAACCCTGACAGATATGCGGTCGAGACATTCGCGGCACAGTTTGCAGAAGTTGAAGTGGATCTAGAGACAGGGGCTGTAAAGGTGTTAAGGGCACTTTCAGCCCACGATTCTGGAAGAATCATCAATAGGCTTACAGCGGAGGGGCAGGTGATGGGTGGAGTAGTCATGGGGCTGGGTTACGCACTCCTAGAACAAAGACTGGTAGACTCCTCATCTGGCACAGTAATCAATCCAAACCTAGTGGACTATCTCCTACCCTCCAGCCTCGAGACCCCTGAAGTTACCGCCGTATTCGTGGAACCAGTAGACACTCATGCCAACAACTTAGGAGCTAAAGGTCTTGGTGAGCCTCCTATAATTGGGATTGCAGCCGCCATAGCTAACGCAGTCTCGAGGGCTTTGGGGGTCAGGATTACCGAACTACCCATAACCCCAGAAAGGCTCATAGAGGGAGTAATAAGGGCAAAGGAAAAAGCGAGATGAATACCTTTAACCCTCAGATACTATTCGCCTACAATTCGCAATAAGCTCATTAATTGCGTCGAATGCCTTGCCACCATCCTCGGTAGCGACAAGAATTATAGTATCCTTGTAACAGCTAATCACTTCCTCGACGTTTATCTCCTTATGTGCAAGCCACTCCAGAATATGTGAGACTACTCCATGGGTTTTCTCTATTATGGAGGGGCTTACAATAATCAGGGCTGCGATGCTCCCAGACTCCCCAATAATGAGAGAGCGGGGGAACTCGCTTCTAATCTCCCCCAACCTCTCATGGCTGCATATCAAGGTTATGGATGTTATTCCGTCAAGCAGTTGGAAAAACCCCCTGACCCTAATAGCTAAGTCGCGGGCGATCCTGAGTGAAGTCCTGTTACGTTTCAGGATTATTTTGGCCAAACCCGTCTTGGCCTCCAGCTTGCTTCTCGCAATGACTTGGGCCGTGGCCAATCTCTTCACATGGAATCGGCCCCTAACCCTCTTTAACGCCGTCACGATGGTAGAGTGCTTGACGTCCTGACCGAGTAGGGCGTCTAAAGTCGGTTTTAGGAGCTTCGCAAGGGCAGAGAGGTTGGCGTAGCCGCCGTCTAACGCCGACTTATAACCTTTCTCCAAACCGATTAGGTAGCGGACCGCCCTACTCACAGACCAGTCCCGGTACAATCCCTGTCCCAACATGACCGAAACTGGTCAATAAGTATATACCCTGAAGCATCACATGTCTATTATCATAGAGACCAAATGGATGAATGCTTGGATGGGCTCGTGAAGCGAATCTCGGGCGCCTATGTCGCCGCCCTTGCCCTCGAGGATGGCACCTTCATTGTCGGCAAAGGCTTCGGCGCTCTTGAGAAAAAAAGCGGAGAAGTTGTGTTTAGTACTGCGATGAATGGCTACACAGAATCCTTGACAGACCCATCATATGTGGGGCAGATACTCATACTCACCTACCCCTTGATTGGGAATTATGGTGTACCTCCCGACTTCGAGTCAGACGGAATAAAGATTGAGGGCCTAATTGTATCGCGGGCGACAGAGCCGAGCCATCCGCGTTCGATGAAGTCTCTAAGCGACTGGCTCCTCGAGAACTCGATACCTGGGGTAATGGATGTTGATACAAGAATGTTGGTGCAACGGATAAGAGAAGAAGGAGTAATGGGCGGCGCAGTACAGGTTGCTGAGTCGCTGGAGGATATTAGCCGGGAGGAATTATTAAGAATGGCTCAAGAAGTTGACTATGACTCTCGCGTCTTCGAGTACTCTGCATACCCAAAGCCTACGGTTTTCAACGAGGAAAGCAGCTCCACGATAGCTGTGGTCGACTTCGGAGTTAAGAACGGCATAATCAGCAGGCTCGTAAAGATGGGATACAGGGTCGTTGTCGTACCAGGGAGGCTTGGATCAGATGCCGTCTTCTCCCATAACCCTAGCGGGATTGTAATTAGTAACGGTCCTGGGAACCCTGCAAAAATGCACCACGCAATCAGGCTCGTTAGAGAGATTATCGAGAGCGGGACTCCAACACTGGGTGTATGCTTAGGGCACCAACTAATTGCCCTAGCTCTAGGTGCCGAAACCTATAAGATGAAATATGGTCATAGGGGGATAAACAAGGCCTGTAGAGACCTCCTCACTGGAAAGCGGGTAATAACCCTGCAGAATCACGGCTATGCTGTCTCTGGGGAGAGACTTTCAGGGACAGGTCTTAAGCCGTGGTTCATAGACTGTGACGACGGAACAATCGAGGGCCTTATTCACGAGTCTCTGCCCGTGATTTCTGTACAGTTTCATCCAGAAGGAAGGCCGGGGCCGAGGGATGCTAACTATGTTTTCGAAATCTTCGAGAAGATGGTGAGAGGAGTTGGAGTCGGTTAGCAAGGTCCTTCTAATAGGTTCTGGCGGGATAAAAATTGCAGAGGCCGCCGAGTTCGATTATAGTGGAAGCCAAGCGTTAAAGGCACTTAAAGGCGAGGGAATCTCGACAATCCTCGTCAACCCCAACATTGCTACTATACAGACAACCCACCTCCTCGCAGACAGGGTATACCTAGCCCCAATAACCGTAGAGTACCTGGAGAAGATAATTGAGCGGGAGCAGCCCGACGGGATTATGGTGGGCTTCGGCGGCCAGAGCGCCCTCAGCGCAGGTGTCCAGCTCTACCGTAAAGGAGTGTTAGATAAGTATGGTGTGAAAGTCTTGGGCACACCGATCGAGGGGATTGAGGCTGCTCTGACGCGATCAATATTCCGCGAAACGATGATCAAGGCCGGCCTGCCAGTCCCACCTTCACAGCCGGCAAACAGTATAAAAGAGGCGATGAGGGCGGCGGATGAGGTCGGATACCCAGTAATAGTCCGAGTAAGCTTCAACCTTGGTGGTAGAGGTTCCTTCGTAGCATATAGGCGTGAGGAGCTAGAGGCTAAGCTCACAAGGGCCTTCTCCCACAGCCTAGTCGGGAATGTCCTCGTTGAAAAGTACCTGGAGAAGTGGAAGGAGATAGAGTATGAGGTGATGAGGGATAGGGCGGGAAACATGGTCGCAGTAGCCTGTCTAGAGAACATCGATCCGATGGGTGTTCATACGGGCGAGTCATTGGTTGTGGCTCCTAGTCAAACGTTGACGGACAGCGAATACCAGACACTCAGGTCAGCCTCCTTCGGGGTCGCATCCGCGATTAAGCTGGTGGGAGAGTGTAACGTCCAGCTTGCACTCCAGCAGAAGACCGGGGAATATTATGTGATAGAGACCAACCCTAGAATGTCTCGGAGCAGCGCACTCGCGAGTAAGGCTACAGGCTATCCCCTTGCATACATAGCCGCGAAACTATGCCTCGGATACCTCCTAGACGAGCTCCTCAACATGATAACTGGAAGCACAACAGCATTCTTCGAGCCAAGCCTCGACTATGTCGTGTTGAAGGCACCTCGCTGGGACCTAGACAAGTTCTGGCCAAGAGACGAAGTTTTGGGCTCAGAGATGATGAGCATAGGAGAGGTAATGGCGATTGGCAGAAACATGGAGGAGGTCTACCAGAAGGCGTTCAGGATGCTAGACATTGGAGTGTTAGGGCTGGTAGACAAGGACACATTCGACCACGAGGACCTAGCAACAGTCATGGAGCGTCTTAAACAGTTTAGACCTTACTGGCTCAGGGACGTGGCTAAAGCCATTAGCCTCGGTGCAACCGTTGAGCAGATCTCCTCTATGACGGGAGTCGATGAGTTCTTTCTGAGACCGGTGGAGAGAATAGTCAACATTGCCAAACTTATTAGAAAGGCAGACTCGCTCAGCCAGCAGGCTAGGGATGTCCTCTTCAGGGAGGCCCTGAAAGCCGGGTTCACTGCAGAGCAGATAGCCGCCATATCTGGAAAGAGCTATGAGCAGGTTAAGGCGGCTTTCCAGTCGTATGGTTGGACGCCCCGGCTAAAGAATATCGACACGTTGGCTGGCGAGAAGCCCGCTGTGACCAACTACTCCTACACAACATATTCGGGGACGACTCACGACGTCTTAGGCCAGGGCTCTGACGCCCTACTCCTCGTACTTGGTGCTGGATGCTTCAGGATAGGAGTGTCGGTGGAGTTTGATTGGGGGACAGTGAATATCTACAAGAACTTGAAAGAACTGGGAAAGAATGCAGCCATAATTAATTACAACCCCGAGACAGTCTCTACGGATTGGGACATAGTCGACTTCCTCATCAACTCCGAGCTCACCCCCGAGGCAATACAGGACATCGCCTCTATACAGGCCTGCGGCGGAGTGATTATCTCGTCTGCAGGGCAGATAGGGAATAATGTCGCTGAGGAGCTGGACAGGCGTGGTGTCCCAATCCTTGGGACCCACCCCTCTTCGGTCGGGCGCGCGGAGAATCGCTCGAAATTCAGCAAGCTCTTGGAGGAGTTCGGCATAAAGCAGCCGCGCTGGGCCACCGTCACAGAGTTGGCGAAACTGCCCAAGATCGCGGAGGAGGTCGGATATCCGGTCATCTTGCGCCCTAGCTATATACTCAGCGGAACATCCGTCTTCATAGCTTATGACGAAGACGAGCTAAAAGAGCTCATGGGGAAACTCTCAAAACACACCGACAAGCCTGTAGTTGTTAGCCACTTTATCGAGGATGCAGTGGAAGCTGAGGTTGACTGTGTCTCAGACGGCTCTGAGGTGCTTATGCTTCCAATGGACCACGTAGAATATGCGGGTGTTCATAGCGGTGATGCTACAATCTCGATTCCCCCCTACAGGACCGGGGAGGAAACCATAGCTAAGATAGCAGAATATACAGGCTTGATCGCGAATGCCCTCCAGGTTAAGGGGCCCTTCAACATACAGTACCTAGTTAGAGACGGCGAAGTCTATGTGATCGAGTGTAATTTGAGGTGCAGCCGCTCAATGCCCTTTAGCAGTAAAGTCTACAACATAGACCTTCTAGGACATGGGACCAGATGCATACTTGGTGAGCGTCTATCTCTTAACGATGATAGATTGGAGGAGATATCGGACAGGGTGTTTGCGCCGATGCAGCTTATTTGGGGAGTGAAGTCACCGCAGTTTTCATGGGCACAGATAAGGGGGTCATACCCGTTTTTGGGCCCGGAGATGAGGAGCACAGGTGAAGTTGCCGCGCTTGGGCTGGAGTTCCACGAGGCCCTAATTAAGAGCTGGCTCTCCGCCACACCAAACACAATCCCGTCGAAAGACGTGCCCATACTTGTTTACCCCGACTCGCCGAGGACGGCGCCGAGGCTCAAGACGGTGGCAGAGGTTTTGAGAGAAGCTGGTTATGATGTCTTAACATTGGAGGAGTCACCTATACCGGGTGTCCCGGAGATCCGGGGTGAGACTGCCGTCAAAGCGATAAGGTTAAGGAGGGTAGGTATGCTGATCAGCTCCGGATACATACCTCAGATAGACTATGATGTTAGGAGGGCTGCTGTTGACCATAACATACCGGTCATTCTTAATGCTAAGCTAGCTTTAGAGATTTCAAAGGCATTGAAAATGCTGTCCGACGGAACACTTAAGCTGGCCATCATGGAGCTGGAAGAGCTTTGGGAGATTAACCGTCAAAGAATCTCGCCTCTCATACTCGGGCGCAAGAGAGATATGGAGGAGCTCAGATAGGATATATCAATCGGCTAACAGGTCGCGATTGGTATGGTTGAGAGGACGTTTATCATGTTGAAACCCATTGCGGTCTCGAGAGGCCTTGTGGGCAGCATTATTTCGCGATTCGAGTCGAAGGGACTGAGGATAGCTGCACTTAAGCTCGTGAGGGTTAGGAGGGAGATGGCTGAGAAACTCTACGCCGTCCACCTTGGAAAGCCATTCTATCAATCTCTCATAGATTCCATCAGCGGTAAAGATGTTGTCGTTGCGATCCTTGAGGGCAGGAGCGCCATTGAGGTTGTTAGGCTCATGATAGGGGCTACCGACCCGGTGAAGGCCAGCCCAGGAACAATCCGTGGCGATTATGGCCTCGACATTACTAACAACGTAATACACGCCTCTGATAGCCCAGACTCATACGAGTATGAGCATAGAATATTCTTCTCTCCGGACGAGATTCTAGAATAGCTAAGCCCTCCTCTCCTTGCCGTAATAAGCGGTCCACTTGATCTTCCGCGGATCCTTCTTATGCTTCGTCATGTAGACGAAGCATCTCCTGCTGCAAAACCAGTTAAACCCTCCATCCCTTCTCACCAGCAGTAGCCCTGTGCCGTGGACAAAACTCCTCCCGCAGAAGCTACACGTATGCATGGTCGGCACGCACCTTCCCCTCACTTAATCTTCTCGGCTTCCCTCTCAGTATCCATCAGTATCAAGACATCGCCAACTCTCACAGGCCCCTTCACATTCCTCGTAATTACCCTCCCCGCGTCGGAGCCCTCAAGTATCCGAACCCTAACCTGTGTAACATCACCTCTAACACCCGTCCTCCCAACAACCTGTTCCACAACTGCCGGGACCCCTGGGCTGCTCATATCTTCCTAGCCGACCTCAAAGAATAGGTCAGAAACTATTTAACGCTAACTTGACCGCCTGATCGTCTCAAGCTGCTTTAGAATCTCCTCAAAATACGTCCTAGCCTCTCCCACATCTATAATAGAAACCGAGCTAGCCGAGACCTCGAGCCCGGCGGCCCTGCCTAAGTCCTCCTTTCTGGTCACGTAGATATATGGTATCTTTTTCTCCTCGCATAGTGCCGGCAGAAAAGCGACAATCTCCGGCGGATCAACATTTTCAGCAATGACGACCAGCTTGGCCTGTCCCCTCTCAATCGACTTGATCACTTCGTTCACGCCCTTCCTTATCTTTCCAGTCTCTCTAGCCATCTTCACTATCTCGAGTGTGGCGTTCGCCAGCTCTGGCGGGGTCTTAAACTTGACAAAGAAGCTTAGCTCGGGTGTCATTGCTAAGCACCGGTGAACTTATCAGTTTGGCGCATGATATATATTTGTTTTCTACTGGGGCTCTCTGGGATTTATAGATATGTTGCGAGCAGCCTGGGGGTGGTTAGGAACATCCAATTAAAATCATGAAAGGAAAATCCGAGGAGATATTGGTTGGTGGCTACCAGCCAAACGACATTAGGGAGAACCGTGAAGGTCGTGGCACTATGGCGTAAAGCACCGAGAGCTGGAGACTCTCGGTACTAATCTATAAAGCGCCCCGGCCTTCATACGGTTCTTTTCCCTGCCGTGGAGGTCGGGCTGACAGCCTACTATGTCCCTGATCATCTTCACCACCTCTAATGTCTCCTTTGGTGAAATCTTTAACCTTCCATAGTAGCCAATGGCGACGCTTTGCACCGCCCGTCTCAGTCGATGATTGTATCGTTCTCCGGCTTTGTCGTGTAACTCTAGATAGGACTTTATCTTTTTTTAAATCCTCTATCGAAGTCAACGCTTAAGAGGAGTTCTGCTAAAGCGACTCTGCTGTAGGGACTTTTACGGGATAGCTGCAGCCTCTCAACAACCACTATGTAGTTCGGCACTATTTCCTCAGCCTTATCAATTATCATCTTCATTAACCTACGCTTTGTCCTCCTCAGTTGATTGATGACCTTTCCATCACTATCTAATTGTTTTGCCAATTTGAGAACTTTTTGGACATTATGGTACTTCTGCAACATAATCCCGGACTCTATCTCGTCTTCACGTAGCTCTCGATAGTAGGTGTTATCTATCTTCGATAAAATCTTCGCATCGTTCTCATCGGTTTTCTTAACACTATTTTCAGCCCTCAGCTTGGATAGGATGTCTCTCCTTCTTAGGGCGGACACCCTGACCCCTCGTTTCAGTAGCTTAAGGACGATATGGTAGACCTCCACAGGCAGGCTGTCAACATACACTTCATCACCATCCTCTGCCTCAATCTACGACAATTTCTTAACCCTCTCGAATCCCACACCGTCGAAGACCATGTGGGGTCTCTTCTCAACCCTCCTATGGACGTCAACGAAGAACCTTCTAGTTTTCCTAGCCACCCCTTCGCCCTCACGAGCCTCTGTCTTACCGAGAGGGCTGGGTACAGGCCCTTCCGCCCCCTTGCCTAACCATAGGCGTCACCACGCGTGGGCAGTCAGCACCAACATTAGTCATAACTGTAGGGCATGGTTGTGGGTTTTATAATCCTTTAGAGACCTCGCCGAAATATAGCATATCAGTAAAAGTCCGCCACAATAGGAACACACCCTCAGAGGCATCCATATAGAGTACAACAAACACTAAGACCACAGAATAAGGATACTTCAACGGAATGCTCAGCTATGAGTTGATAAGGCCATTACCGAATAACGACACGGCAAAGATTAGGCTATGCAGAACGCCCATTTCCTCACACAATACTGAGTATTAGCCTACTTGGGTATTGGGGGGAGGCCAAATAATAGCGCTAAGAATAGAGGATAGCGAGTGGTAGGGTCTGAGTAGTGATGAAGTACAGATTCGGAGGAATAGGGAAAGAGCCGCCAAATTTCAAGCCGCTTGGTATGCCAGCATCAAAAATAGCACAGCAGGCAGCATCTAAATACCGCTTTAAATACCCTAAACCTCAGGCTGGGAGTATCACAAGTATGGCGTGACGCCGCCTCTCATGAATGGCACGAAGTTTACAATGGTGAGGGCGACGTGGAGTATTCCCCTCAGATAGTTTTCTATCGATATGCTCTCGTCGGGTGCATGAACGTTTGACTGATGGTCTCCAATACCGGCTGCCACACAGGGCATCTGTAGAAGGTCGGTGACGAGGTACATTGGACCCGAGCCCGCTGCGGAGGGGTAGATAATCGGCTTCAAGCCGTATGTAGCTTCCGCTGTTTTAGCTACAAGCTTGACAAAGGGCTCGCTAGGATGAGTCCTAGCGGCTGGGTAGCCCATGTCTGAAGGCACAACAGAGACTCTACCGCTGCTCACTTTCTCTACATGTCCCTTTATGAGCTCCAGTACCCTCTCAGGGCTCATCCGTGGAACAAGCCTTATGTCAACCTTGGCGATGGCTGAACTAGGTAGAACTGTCTTTGAGCCTTGCCCAGTATAGCCTGACTGGATGCCGCAGATATTGATGCATGGCATGAGGGTGAGGTCGATAAGCAGTTCCTTAGCAGATTTATTCGATAGGAGCCCATCCTCCCCTGCGATGGCTCTGGCCTCAGACTCGAAACAGCTCAGCTCATCTAGTAACGCGAGAGTCTCGCTATCAGGCATTTGAACATCCTCGTAGAATCCCTCAATCAATACGCGCCCATCTCTATCCCTCATGCTGGAGAGGAGGTGGACGAGCTCGAATGCAGGGTTCCGCACGATCGCGCCCCAAGATGAGTGAAGGTCCGACCTCCTCTCTGAGGCGTGGAACTCCAGGTACAGTATGCCTTTGGCTCCGAGGTAGATGAGCGGCCTACCGTCCGCGCTGGTGCCGCCCATCTCCCAGAGGCAAGCATCAGCGCTGAGAATCTCTCTATGGTTCTGGAAGAATTTGCTGAGGTTTGGGCTGCCTATCTCCTCCTCACCCTCAATTAGAAACTTAACGTTCAGGGGCACCTCGCCGATAGCATCTAGTAAGAGGTCTATGGCGCACAGCCTTGCTGCTAGGTTCCCCTTGTTGTCACACGCACCCCTAGCATATACTCTTTCATTTCTGATGGATGGCTGGAAGGGTGGTGAGGTCCATTTCTCGAGAGGGTCGGGTGGCTGAACATCGTAGTGGTTATAGATTAGAAGAGTGCCGTGCCGCTCCTCTCTCAGCTCCCCCCACACAACTGGGTACCCTCCATGATCGGTGAACACTTCAGCTCTGAGCCCCACCTTCTCCAACACTTCTACCACACGGTCTGCAGCTTCATCCATCCCCTCACCCGTGGCCGAGACGCTTGGAAAGCTCAGTAGACTCTTCAAAACCTGTAGATACTCTTCCCTCTTCTCATTGATTCTGTTCCAGAGCTCCCCCGTTATCCTGCTCATCGTGGCTATAAAGCTCGTGCTCCCCGATAAGTCTTGAGGTCTGGCTTAGCTGGCGTATTCGCCAGTGGAAGGGTTGGTAATAATATATATCGGCACCTTTTACTATATTTATATTAGGTGGTCTGACCTTGCCGAAGCTCCGGACCGGTATAGTAATTGTGGGGTACTATGCTACTAAGATTCGCAGGACACTCTTTGCACAGAACAGGGAGCTGTTAAAGACTGGCCTACTCGAGGCTAGTGAGGTGGCTAGAGCTGCGGGAGAGCTGAACCAGAAGCTATACACCGCCCTAGTCGAGAAGCTGGTACTCTCTAAAGGCGACATTGTGAGGATCGAGACTGAGTATTCGGTGGAGAATTCCAAAATTATTTGGAATTTTGACTCCCTGAAGGTAAGTGTCTACAGGCGGGTAGACCCAGACACGGTTGAGGCCGCTCTCAAGGCTATACGCCAGGAGAAGCTGCAGGTAGAGGCTGATGGATGAGACCTCCTGAGGAGGTTCTTCTCAAATACATTCTTCCAAACATTAGGGGGCTTTTGGCACACGAATTGAGGAGGCGAGGTTATAGTCAATCGAGAATATCGGCTGTACTGGGTGTAAGCCAGGCCGCTGTCAGTGGCTACCTCCAGCGAGGCGCATCAACATATCTTGACAGGTTGAGGGGTTTCGGAATACCGGATGAGGAAATAGATGTCCTGGTTAACTCTTTGGCTAGCGCGGCCTCGGAGGGCGCTCCCCGCTTAACCCAGGTGCTACACATGGCTTGGAGAAGGCTACTCTCAAGTGGCCACATCTGTAGACTACATAGGAGACTCTATCCCGAACTTGCAGATTGCGAGGTCTGTATAGGCATCGAGGTAAGGCTGCCACTCGAGAGGGAGAGAATTCTAGAGGAACTCAGACTCGCAGCAGAGCTGGTGGGGCGCTCCCCCGAGCTCCTCCCCCTATATCCGGAGGTCTCCATAAACATTGCAACAGCCTTGGACAACGCCTCGAGCCTGAATGACATAGCCGCGTTTCCGGGCAGAATAGTTAGGATCGGTGCACGGATGGTCCCAGTCAGCAAGCCTGCATTCGGTGCCTCAAAACACTTGGCCTCCATCCTCCTCGGCAGCATCAGAATCAATGCCGATAAAAAGAGCATCATGAACCTGAAGATGGTCAAGGGTGTGGGAGAGGTCGTTAAGAGGGCCGGCCTCATCGCAGTCAGCACTAAGCCAAATGAAAGGGTGAGAAGTGAGGATGAAGTAGTCTTTGACGTGATCGAGGCATTGAAGAAGAATCCTGCGGCAGATGTCGTGCTCGATGAAGGAGGATTGGGATTAGAGCCGGCAATCTATGTTTTCGGAAGGACGCCTATCGAAGTTGTAAACAAGGCCTGCAGCATAGCAAGACAGCTAAGAGAGTCAGGGTCTTAAGATACGCGCCAACTATGCTACGAGGTCCGAATTCTCCGCAGTATGTTGTTGAGGGCCTCTGTCAAGGCCTCCTTCAACTTTTTAGCAGTCAGGACGCCACCCCTCCAATCTTGAACAAACTCGCTATAATCGCAAAAAGTCTTGCCGCCTGCCTCGAAATGGCCAAGCCAAGGGAAAACAACACGCTCCACAATCATGGTCAAAGGATTGTTCTCCAGTTCTCGTTCAGGGCAGAAGGCTTGGAAAACCTTTCTCGAAACCTCCTCCTCCCCATCGTCGAGAAATATGGCGTTATCTAGGCTCTTAGACATTTTCGCCCCTCCATCAAGCCCTAGGATGATAGGTGTATGAATTGCCACAGGCTTCGCATAGCCGAGCTTCCTAAGATACTCCCGTGCCATGACGTGGATCTTCCTTTGATCCAAGCCCCCTACAGCGACATTTACCCCTAAATAGCCTATGTCTAGACATTGCATGAGTGCGTAAATCTCTGATCCGACCTTATACATGACATCCTTCTTACTTATCATGTCCATGGCTTTTCTAGCCTCTGATGCCGTAACCAGCTTGGCTAGGCGCATTAACTCTTTGACATAGCCTTCACTGAGCTGGTAGCTCGACCCGTAGACGAATTCGACATTTGAGTAGTCAACCCCCCGAGACTTAACCACCTTTGAGAGAAGTTCCTGGTTCTGCCCCGCAATCTCCTTCAGTTGTTCCAGCTCGCCCTTGTCATTGAGCCATCCATGAATATCTGCGAGAAGAAATTTTGTCTTATACCCTGCTTTGGCAAGCCGGATTATCGGCTCACAGGCCACCAGTGTCCCCAAGTGGAGAATGTTGCTTGGCTCAATCCCGATGTAGGCCTGTACCTTGCCCGTCTCTAGGATGCTGGTAAACTCTTCCTCCGTCAAGACTTCTACAGAGACGCTGCTTATAGACCTGGCGACCTCCTCTGGCGCGGCCCTAGCTGCCATCCTAGGCCTAGCTCTTTCCCGCCGGCTATATATGCTAATATCGGCCCCAAAGGGCTTTCACCACCTCGATTTGCAGGTAAGCCGGCGAACTATCAGACTCATGGCCAATAGGTAACCAAGTAACCGTATTTTTATTTTCGGTGGGGTGTGCGAGAACTCTTAAAAACATGTACTAACAAACGAGTTATATGAGGCCCTCGTAGTGGGCCTTGCTCGGTGGCTTGGGAGTGGGTATAAAACTTGAGAAATTCCCGGTTAAGAAGATCGTTAAGAGGGATGGCCGCGTAGTGGACTTTGACTATCGCCGGATCCGTGAGGCCATCAAGAAGGCAATGATTGCTGTGGACAAGTATGATGAAGTTCTCCTCGACCAAGTGGTAGAGTACGTTCTTCAAGTTATAGCTGAGAAATATGGCGCCACGCGGACTCCCCATGTTGAGGATGTCCAAGATATAGTCGAACTCGCCTTAGTCAGGTTTGATCTATACGAAGTGGCGAAGTCCTACATCCTGTACAGGAAGCAGAGGGAGCGTATTAGGAAGGAGAAGATGCTTATCCTTGAAACAGATTATCTCGATGAGGTTGATAAGAGGTTCTCCGTAAACGCGATAAGACTCATGGCAAATAGGTATCTTCTCAAGAATGAGGAGGGAAAGCTCGCGGAGCGGCCTAAACAACTATTCCAAAGGGTGGCCGCCCTAGTAGTAATCCCCGACATACTCTATGACCCCCTCATCTTCGATAAGGAAGCTAAACAAGTGATTCACCCCCAAGAGTCTTTCAACCCCGAATTCTGGGCTGGGAAGGTAGGTCTTGGTAAGAATGGTGAGGGCTACCAGGTTTACTGGAATAGATGGCACCTTGAGAGGATGAAAAAGCTCTACGACAGCCTTAACGCCCAATGCATGATGAAGCACGCGTGGAGCGTCTTCTGGGGGATGCTTCTCTCAGGCGCCTTCGACCACCACTACAACGACTACCTCAGCTACTATAACCTCATGGTCGAGAAGAAGTTCATGCCCAATAGCCCGACCCTCTTTAACGCTGGGGCTAGGCTGGGCCAGCTCTCAGCCTGCTTCGTCCTGCCCATCGAGGACAATATCGAGTCGATCATGAGGGCGGCGACGGAGGCCGCCATCATTTTCAAGAGTGGGGGAGGCATAGGGATCAACTACTCCAAGCTAAGGCCTGAGGGCGATGTTGTCTTCTCCACCTCTGGAGTCGCTTCAGGCCCTGTTACCTTCATGCGGATAATAGATACTGTAACCGAGGTTGTGAAGCAGGGTGGTAAGAGGAGGGGTGCAAACATGGGTATTCTGGAGGTGTGGCACCCGGACATAGAGAAGTTTATCAGGGCGAAGGAGAAGGAGGGGTTCTTGGAGAACTTCAACATAAGCGTGCTCATGGATGACAAGTTTATGAAGTGTCTCGAAAATGACACCCCCTACGAGCTTAGGAACCCCCGAGACGGCAAGGTTTGGGGGACAAAAAGCCCCTCACACCTCTTCCACCTCATAGCTGAAATGGCATGGAAGACCGCTGACCCCGGAGTTCTATTCCTCGAGAACATCAATAGAAGAAACCCGCTGCGAAAAGCACTCGGCAACATTACTTCTACCAACCCCTGTGGAGAGGAGCCCCTCTACGAGTACGAGTCCTGCAACCTAGGCTCCATAAACCTATACGCATTCGTGAAAACTACTGAGAAGGGGAAAGAAGTTGACTGGGACGGGCTCCAGGAAGCTGTAAAAATCGCCTACAGGTTCCTAGACAATGTAATAGACGTGAATAATTATCCACTCCAGAGTATAGACGAGATGTCAAAGAAGACGCGGAGAATCGGCCTCGGATTCATGGGGCTTGCAGACCTTCTCTTCGCATTAAGGATCCCATACAATAGTGAGGAGGGCTTCAGCTTCATGCAGAGGATAACAGAATTCATCGCGTACCACGCGTACCGTGAGAGTATTGAGCGGGCCAAGGTGAGAGGTGTCTTCCCACTGTACTGGAGGAGCGAATACGTCAATGGGCAGCTCCCCTTGGAGGGCTTCTACAATAGAGAGCTATGGACAATGGATTGGGACAGGGTCGCAGAAGATGTAAAGCGCTTTGGAATCCGGAATAGCTTTCTAATGTCTATCGCGCCGACCGGAAGCATCTCCATGCTTGTGGACGCTAGTTCGGGGCTGGAGCCTGTCTTCGCACTGCTTTATGAGAAGCATGTGACGGTCGGCGTATTCCACTACATAGACCTCGAGTTCGAGAATTACTTGAAGGAGACTGGGCTCTATAACGAGCAGATATTCAAGATGGTTGCAGACAACGGGGGCTCGATCCAGGGTCTGGACGTCTTTCCCGAGGAGGCTAGGAAGGTCTTCGTGGTTGCGTATGACGTACCGTGGTGGGATCATGTTAGGGCCCAATATCATGTGGGCCTCTGGGTAGATGCAGCTGTCAGCAAGACCATCAACATGCCTAGCTGGGTTACTGTCGAGGATGTCAAGAACGCATACCTCTTCGCCTACAAGCTCGGGTTAAAGGGCATCACAGTATACCGGGACCTCTCAAAGTCTACTCAAGTCCTGGTAACTCCGAGCCAGAAGGAGTCGAGATACGTCACAATAGTGGAGAACAACACGCTAAATATCATGCGAGGCCTAGGCATAGAAATCAGAGTGCCCTCCTCCGAGAGGGTTAGAAGGACAGCCTCGCCCCTCCAAGTATCATCAACGCAGTTACCGGGTGAGCCGGTGGTTAGCATCGAGATTAGGAGTGGCGAAGAGGGCTACAGCTTCTGTCCTGAGTGTAAGAGCAAGAACCTGATATGGCAGGAGGGCTGTGTGAAGTGTATTGACTGTGGCTGGACTAGCTGCGTGATTTCTTAAGAGCTCTCGGAATAGGTATTTATCAAGAATCAGTCTCGCGTCTTTGGTGACACAGGTACTCATCACTGGTTCTCAGGGATTCATTGGAAGAAGCCTGCGAGACTATCTTGCGAGAAAGGGATATTCGCCTTTAGGCTTGGATGTTTGTGAGGGGGCCGAGATAAAGGCCAGTATCCTCTCGCTGGATGAGTTGTTATCACTCCTACGAGACTATCGGCCGAGTCACATCGTCCATCTGGCAGCAATATCCAATCCATCCGCATGTAGGGCAGATCCGCACAGCTGTCTAAACACCAATGTCATCGGTGCGGTAAATATGCTTGAGGTGGCCCGTCGATTGGGTGTTGAGAGATTCATATACCTCTCCTCAGCCAATGTATACGGTCCCCGTCCTCCTCTTCCAGTTGTAGAGGAGACCCCCCTCGCACCACGCGCCTTATACGACTACACTAAAGTCATAGCCGAAAAATGTGTGGAGGCCTATAGGTGTATATACGGTGTTCCCACAGTAGTTTTCAGGTCCTGGAAGGTCTTTGGAGAGTATGACTCGCCTCAGAGCGCAATCTCTCGATTTATAGACGCTTGCCTGCGGGGTGGCGATATGACGCTATATAACGGTGGCAGAGACGTTACAGATCCCTATCACGTAGATAACCTGTGCCACGCGATTGAGCTGGCTTTAAGGAGCGAGAAGGCTGTCGGTGAGGTCTTTAATGTGGGGACAGGGAATGCTGTCTCGATTAGGGAGCTCGCTGAGCTGATAAAGAGGCTGACTTCGTCAAACGCAACTATAAGGGAGGCTCCACCGCGGAGTGCTGAGGAGGTAGAGCCCATGATAAGCTATCCATCAATCGAAAAGATCGGGAGGCTACTTGGTTACAGACCGATCGTAAGCCTTGAGGATGGGCTTATGAGGCAGATTAGACATCGCCAACGGGTCCTCGGCTTGTGAAGAACTTCTGAGCCTTTTCCCTCAGTGTATTGAATTCCCCAACACCCCTGTCGACGTAGGCCCTGATGATGTAGATGGGTTTTGCCGTCATCTCCAGGATCCAGAATCTCGCCTCGCGCCTCTCACCTCTTCCACTCACCCTTATCGTCAGCTCCTCCGGACCATATTTTGTGAGAGGCGGTATGACTGAGGAGTCAATATACACATTTTCTGGGGGTAGGTGTAGGGTGTCGGCTAACTCAGCTTCAAGCCTCTTTCTCTTCTCGCTTGACCAAGAGCCAGGGTGGGGGCCCTCAGCCCTTCCTTCAAAGATCATCTTAGGAAGAATCCTCCTTGAAATTGCGTCCATTCTGCCTCTAGATTTCGGGTTGTTTTTGAGCATGCACCAGACGGCGAAGTCGTCGAGGTTAAGGTAGTCTTCTATGGGCAGCTCAGCTATTCCTGTCAGTCCTTCTCCATATTCTTCTGCCGCTCTAAGGAGTTGGAGCTGGGCCGCTCGGACGGCATGGTGGAAGTATATGTTTAGGAAGGAGTGGAGCCGGGCTACTGCTAGCTCCTCCAACACGCCCTGCCCCCTCTCATCGATACAGAGTTCACCATCCTCGATTTTTGTTAGGTAGATGAGGCGTCTCACGTCAATCACTCCGTAAGTCGCTCCTGTGAAGTATGAGTCTCTTAGGAGGAAGTCTAATCTGTCTACGTCTATCGGTCCTGAAACCAGCTTACTTAACCTATGTCTCCCCTCTAAGAGCCTTGTGAGCTCGCTTATGTCTATGCCAGCCCTCTCTATGGCGAGTCTCAGCTCATCATTGCTCGTGATTATCCTCCTGCCTATCTCCTCATGTGTAGAACCCTTCTCGAATAGAAACTCCTCAAATAAGTGTGAAAAAGGGGCATGCCCTATGTCGTGTAGGAGCGCGGCAGCCTTGAAGACGCGTGAATCTGCCTCTCGTAGGCCTAGGCTCTTCGCAAACTCTTCTGCCAGGACCATCGATCCTAGCGAGTGGTCGAAGCGTGTGTGACGGGCTCCGGGATATACAAGGTATGCTAGAGGGAGTTGCCCTATCCTCCTCAGTCTCTGAAATGCAAAGGTGTCGACTACTCCTAGCTCCCAGTCTGTGAGCGTGATATAGCCGTGGACCGGGTCTTTGATTAGCTTCAAAGCCGCTGCTCTACACTTCTACACCCCAGTATTTCATGCTTTCTAGCTGCGTTACTTGTACGCGCCTAGAAGGAATCCGACGAGGCCTATGAGCATCCAGACCAGATACTCTGTCTTTGTTTTTCTACTGATTTCAGGATCTCGCAGTAGTTTAATGTTGGAGTATGTGAATCCTGCATCGGCTATTGCTACGGGTGGGATATAGAGTGGGCTCATGGCGCCGATGGCTACGGGTAGTGGGCTTAGAGCGACTGCTACGAAGACGAGGCCTGCGCCGAGTCGCGCTGCAGCATTTTTCCCATGTGTAATTGCGTAGGTCTTGACCCCGCGGCTTCTATCACCCTCCACGTCGGAAATCCCTTTAACCACCTCCCTGCCCATGCCAGCGAGGAAAGACATGGAGGCTATAATGGCAACAGGTATTTCGATGGTTCCCTCAGCCAATATTGCGCCATAGATGTAGGGGGCGGATATCGTAGCGCTGACCGCTGAGTTCCCGACCAACCCCGTCTTCTTTAGATAGGTATTGTAGGAGAGTGCGAGGGCGTAGAATATCGCCGCCACCACCAGAGCAGCTGGGCCCAGAACAGTCGATGACACTAGCCCGGCTAGTCCGAGAAGGATTGAGAATGGGACTGCCTCAGAGACTTTGACGCGACCTGAGGGTATGGGGCGGCTGGGATTGTTGACCGCATCTACATCCCTGTCTATGATGTCGTTTACCACCATCGATGAAGCAGATAAAGCGTAGGCAGTGACTGCAGCTAAAAAGCCCTCGAAAGGAGTGGGAATCTTGCCACTCTGTACAAAATACCCGACATAGACGGCGAAAACCATCATCAAGCCGTTTGGGGGACGTGTTATCTCGATGAAGCCACTAGCCCTTAGAGATTTGAGAGGTTCGTGTCTGTGCATGAGTAGTAAATCACCTCTCCCCTCCGCTCTAGGACTGCGATTATCAGGACCTTCCCCTTTTTCATAACCTGCTTTAAGGCCTTAAGGAGCTCCTCCATCCTGAGTGTTGAACCTTCGGAGAAAGGGAAAATGAGGTATCTTGAAGTCTCCCTGTCAGAGGGCTCGTAGAGCCTATAGGTTAGCATGCCTCCAAACCCCTTCTTCACTATCCTTCCACTCTTTCTCAGGTCTCGGTATACTATGTATTGGGACCAGAACTGGGGTTTCTCCTTTAAGAGCTGGTCGAGGTAAGTTTTAAAGTCGAGTAGGGCGCCGTCCTTATCCGCGAGGCTTAATGCCCTCCTCTCAAGGAGATACAGCACCTCTTCGGGCCAAAGCATCAGCTGGCC
Organism: Nitrososphaerota archaeon; assembly: GCA_038741355.1. Lineage (GTDB taxonomy): Archaea > Thermoproteota > Nitrososphaeria_A > Caldarchaeales > Calditenuaceae > HRBIN02. The sequence continues at coordinate 11,418 of JAVYLC010000014.1, read as the reverse complement.
CTCTGAGAGACCCCCATACCCCTTAGCCACCAAGCCTTCAATATCTCCCTCAACCACTCTACATCTGAAATCCTCAGCCAAGACCGCTTTTACCCCCACTCTCTCCATCCCACTGCCAATAATATGTGAGTTAGGTAAAAACATGTATCGAATAAACTATGTTAAGAAGCTGAGACGTGTGTTGTTGGTTTCATGTCGGAGCAAGGAAGAGAGGAGTTTGAGCTGCACCCCTTAGAGAGGCGTGTACTAAGCCTAATCCTCACTGAGGGGCCACTTGGTTTTGACGAGATTGCCGCTAAGCTAGACGTGAATGTAGGTGCTGTCGCGAAGGCTTCGGAATGGCTGGCGAGCAAGGGTCTTGCAGAGCCCTCAAAGGCCTCGGTGACGCATGTATTGACGCTGGGAGAGGAGGGGCTCGTATATGTCGAGAAGGGTCTGCCTGAGAGGAGGCTTGTCGAGGCTCTGAGGTCTATGGGAGGTGAGGCCACGCTCAGCCAGATAGAGTCTACTGAAATTTTAGGCAAAGATGAGCTCAATATAGGCATCATCTGGGCTAAGAGGAATGGCTGGATATCGGTCTCTAAATCTGATGGCGAGGTCAGGCTCCGGATTGAAAGGTATCCAGACTCAAAGTCCGACGACGAATTGGTCCTCGAGATATTGAAGAGGGGGGCGGCGAGGCTCGAGGATATGGGCCCGCTCCAGCCCGCCTGCGAGAGGTTAAGCCGCAGGCCCAAGGTATTGAGGATTAACGAGGTGGCTAGATACGTTCTTACACCTACTAAGAAGGCTCTAAGCCTCTCCCCAGAGGTGCTTGCGGAGAGGGAGGAGGTGACTCAGCTGACCCCGGAGCTCCTAGTGAGCGGGGCGTGGAGGGAGAAGAAGTTTAGGAGGTACGATGTATACGCTCCCGTTAAGCCTATCCAAGCGCCAAGGCCACACCCCCTCACACACCTCATCCAGCTTATCAAGTCTATCTTCTTGGAGCTTGGGTTTGAGGAGATACAGGGGCCCTTAGTCGAGCTTGCTTTCTGGAATTTCGACGCCCTCTTCCAGCCGCAGGACCATCCAGCCAGAGAGATGCATGACACGTTCTATCTCTCAAGCCCAGCCACTGGTGAGCCGCCGAAAGAACTCTCCGCCAAGGTTGGCAGGGTCCATCGCGACGGTGGGGGAACAGGATCAAGGGGCTGGGGGTATGAGTGGAGTGTTGAAGAGGCTTCTCGCTTGGTCCTGAGAACACACACTACAGCAACCACCATACGGCATCTCGCCCAGTCTTCAAAGAGGCCGCTGAAGGTCTTTACAATCGATAGAGTCTACCGGAACGAGAGGGTTGACTGGAGGAGGCTGGCCGAGTTCCACCAGGTAGAGGGTATACTCGTCGATAGGAACGCAAATCTGAGACAGCTGATGGGTATTATAAAAGAGTTCTACGCCCGGATGGGGCTTAAGAAGGTCAGGTTCAGGCCAAGCTACTTCCCCTACACAGAGCCATCGGCAGAGGTGGATGTCTATGTTGAGGGGAAAGGGAGCTGGGTTGAGCTTGGAGGTATGGGCATCTTCAGGCCTGAGGTGACTTTGCCGCTCGGTGTTAAGGAGCCAGTCCTCGCTTGGGGTCTGGGGCTCGAGCGTCTAGCCCTCCTACTACTCGACGTGAACGACGCGCGGATCCTCTACCAGAATGATCTCAGGTGGCTCCTTAGTTTCAACCCTCTTAAGCTCGAGAGAATTAGGGTGAGTAGCTAGCTATGCCGGCCATCACTTTAAGAGTGGATAGGCTGTCGAGGTTTGTGGGGGTCCAGTTATCCCCAAGCCAGATAGCAGATCTGGCAGCGGCTCTTGGAATGTCTGTCGAGGAAGTGGGTGAGGCCGAGGTCAAAGTCGAGTATAATCCCAACCGGCCCGACTTCGGCAGCCAAGTCTCGGTTGCAAGGGCCATCAAAGGCCTACTCGGGATAGAGCTGGGGGCTGGGAGATACTCTGCGAGACCCTCCAAAATAGTTGTAGAGGTCGAAAGAAGCGTCGAGGCCGTGAGACCATATATTGCTTGTGCACTCATCCACTCCCTAAATCTGAGCGAGGAGGATGTAGCTGATCTCATAGTTTTGCAGGAGGACCTTCACTGGATTCTTGGGCGCGACCGCCGAAAGGTCGCCATCGGCCTCCATGACTACTCCAAGGTTCAGCCCCCATTCGTCTACCGTGCAGTAGGCCTGTCTAAGATACGCTTCATCCCACTCGGCTCATATCGGGAGATGACACCCCAAGACATACTCTTTGAACACCCCACAGGGAGAAAGTACGCCTGGATACTTCAAGGGAAGGACCTAGCACCGATAATACTGGATAGCCGCGGGAACGTCCTCTCATTCCCACCAATAATAAATTCCTCTTTAACTGAGCTGAGACCCGGTGCGCGGGAACTCTTCATAGACGTTACAGGCACAGACGAGAAGGCTGTCAACCAAGCCCTCAACATACTGGTTACCACGCTTATTGACCTTGGCGGTGTTACATACAAGACCCTCATAAGATACAAGGGCAGGCGGAGACAAGTCTACACCCCCGACCTCTCAAGCACCAAATGGATCCTAGATCCCAGCCTCGCATCATCCCTGATCGGCCTAGATCTATCGCAACGTGAGATAGTGAAGGCTTTGCGAAGGATGAGACTTGATGCAAAGGTGTCGCGCGGGAAGCTGATTGTAGGTGTGCCGCCCTACAGGGTTGATATTCTCCACCCCGTCGACCTGGTCGAGGAGGTTGCAATAGGTATTGGGTACGAGAACCTCGAGCCTGTTCTCCCTGAGACACGAGGAATAGGAGCACTACTCCCCGCTTCGAAGACGCTAAATGTTCTGAGACAGTTTATGCTCGGCATGGGCTTCACGGAGGTGGTTAATACGACTCTCTCTAATACGGAGAGGGACTTTAACTGGATGCTTACACCCAAGGAGCCTGGGGTAAAGATATTGAACCCGGTCTCCATAATGTATGATTGTCTAAGGGAGCTTCTTCTCCCAAGCCTCCTCTCAAACCTAGCCGCCAACTCCAAAAACCCATATCCACAGCGCCTATTCGAGCTGGGAGACGTGATAATCAGGAATGACACACTACCAGAGAGGGCCGGAAGGGAGAGACACCTAGCCTTCGTTACCTGCCACTCCACGGCATCCTTCTCTGAGTTGAAAGCGGTGTTGGAAGAGATTTTCCGCCTATTCGAGATGGAGAACAGCCTGTCAGCGAAGGACTATCCCTTCTTCATCCCAGGCCGCGGAGCCGCCATAGTGAGGGGGGGAGTAGAGATCGGCTTCATAGGTGAGATTCACCCCGCCGTATTGGAGAACTTTGGTCTCTACATGCCTGTCGCTGGATGCGAGGTCAACCTCTCTCTCCTAGGGGTGGCATAGATTCTCAACCTAATCAGAAGGACTGTCCTGCCAGGCTGGATAGGAGCCGAGAACTTTCATCAGAATAGACCTTGTAGCAAGCTCTGACAATGCTTCGCGGACCTTTTCATCGCTAATGTGGCCCTCAAAATCTACATAGAAGTAGTATTGCCAGGGTCTCGCCCTTGTCGGTCTGGACTCAATCTTTGTTAGGTTTATCCCCCTCCTCGCAAAGGCTCCGAGAGCCTCGTATAGGGCGCCAGGCCTGTGGGGGAGGGAGAAGATTATGCTTGTTTTCTCTTTTTCAGCCCTGTCCGGCTCTCCGCGGCCTATAACCAAGAACCTGGTGTAGTTTCGACCATAATCTTCAATTCCTCTCGCCAAAATCTCCATGGCGTAGATCTCAGCAGCCCTTGCGCTCGCTATCGCTGCGACTGTTTTGTCTCCCAGATCCTTTACGAACCTGACTGCAGCAGCAGTGTCGTAGTGGCTGACTGTCTCTAGGCCGAGCGAAGCGATGTATGCCCTGCACTGGGCGAGGGCCTGGGGATGTGATACAACCTTCTTAAGGCCGGTGATGGTTGCTCCGGGCAGCCCGATTAGGCAGTGGGAGATTCTCAGATTCAACTCGCCTATAACTTTTAGGCTGGTGGTTAGGAGGGCGTCATAGGTCTCGCCGACACCCCCCTCAATGCTATTCTCTACCGGCACAACGCCGGCCTCCGCCTCGCCTGCCTCAACGCTCATAAAGACGGCGGAGATGGTTTTTCGCGGCTGGGGCTCAGCCTTCTCTCCGAAGTATCGTATCACGGCTTCCTCACTATACGCCCCCCTCTCACCTTGAAACGCCACCCTCAACCCACGCCAACACCACAGCTCGGCCTAATATCCATTCACGCAGCCCGCGCCCCCTTTTCCCGCAGCACCTTGATTAGGGCTGGAATGAACTGGTATAGGTCCAGGGGGACTGAATAGTCCGCCTCCCTATGAATGGGCGCCGAGATGTCATTATTCACTGCAACAATTATTCTCGAATTCCTAATCCCCACCATATGCTGCACCTGCCCTGAGATTCCTATGGCGATGTAGAGCTGTGGGCTAATCCATTTTCCTGACAGCCCTACATGCTTCTCCTCAGGCATCCACCCCAAGTCGCTCGCAATCGGCCTGCTACACGCCAACTCCGCACCTAGAAGCCGGGCCAGATCCTCCGCCAGCTTCAAGTCCTCCCGCCTCTTAAACCCGCGCCCTACAGAGACCACAACACGCGCCTTCGCGAGATCAGCCCCTCCCCTCCCGATCCACTCGACAGAGACACGTCTCAGCCTCCAGCCCTCCGTTGATGGCCTGCTAAGTCTCACTGTCTCGAGGCTGCTCTTCTCCCTAGTTTGGGGCCTCCTCCCTATCATCTGTATGGCTAGGAGGGCGGGCAACTTCTTAACTGCGAGCCTCTCTACATACCCACCTCCTAAGAACGGTCTCTCAATGATCAGATTCCCATTGGAATACTCTAGACTGGTACAGTCCGTCACGCAGGGAGATGAAAGGTTCTGGGCTGTTCTCGCGAAAAGCTCTCTGAAAATCTTCTTAGACGGCCCAAAAACTAGGCCGGGCTCCCTCTTCTTCACTAGGTCGATAACAATTTTTTCGAGCTCCTCGGGCGGAATCTCATCAAACCCCTCGAGGAGATATGCTCGCTTTAACCCTACTGCCACCAAAGCCTCTTCACTCATTAGGGCCTCTGGGATCAGGGCCTCCACATCTGACGCTCCAATCTGATCTGCGACAGCCCTCAGCTCCAGCAGCTCTTCAAGATCAGCGGCCACGATCAACACCGGTATCAAGTCTTAAGGACACCCTCCCTAACAAGACTCTCGACAAGCCTCTCAGCACACTCGTGAGGCTCACCCTGCAACACTATGTTCCTTCGAGCAGTCTTCAAAACCCGGACAGAGAGCCTCTCAACAAGAGGCTCGACAAGATCCTTGTCCAGTCCCAGCTCGGAAAGGTCAACTCTTGTTATCGGCTTCTTCGCCGCCGCCCTTATCATAAGAAGGCTCGGAAGCCTTGGCGAAGCCAGCTCTAGGCTAGCGGTTATTATTAGTGGAAGCTCGGACTCTAGGGTCTCTGCCCTGTCTTCTAGGACGCGCCTTACCCGAGCTATGTTACTAACCAACTCAACGCTGACCGCATGTGTGACGCAGGGTATGCCCATGGCCTCTGAGAGTCTGGGCCCAAGCTGGTAGTTCCCAGCGTCCGAGGATGCCTCACCGCATAGGAGTAGGTCAGCCTTACCTACCTTCCTTGAGAGCCTCGATAGGACGTTGGCAGTAACCCAGGCATCAGCCCTAGAAAGTCTTGGATCGCTGATATACAAACACCTATCAGCACCCATGGCGAGGGCTTCACGTAGTACAAGCTCATTTACGCCGTCACCGGCCGAGAGCACAACCACCTCTCCGCCCCGGCTCTCCTTAATCCTCAGGGCAGCCTCTAATGCCACCAAATCTGCCTCCCCTAGCCTGAGGGTAGCCTTCATAAGCCTCGGTGCTAGCGTGGAAGGATCATATTCCAGAGTCGAGACATCGGGAACCTGCTTTACAAATACATGCATAGCCGGCAAGTCTCAGTCTCGAAAAATCACCCGCTTACCCCATTATTTATAGTGGTGGACATAACTTAGGCCCCCGAAAAGTAGGCTTCGAAGATATAAATATGGGGAGGGTTTAGCCGTTTCAATGCCCTCCTCTAAGCTGCCGCAGGATGTCGAGGCTGTTTTAGAGGGTGCGCTTGTCGCGATTTTAACCGTCGTGAATGAGAGGAATGAGCCGGTCTCACACCCCATGCTACCGCTATATGACCGCGAGAAAGGCCTGCTATACTTTTCCTCAAGCATTCTGTTCAGCAAGAAGCTCAAACACATCAAGAAAAACCCCAGGGTCTCTATACTCGTATCTCAGCGCGAATATGTGAAGTCTGAGAGATACCATGTCATCGTGATCAAGGGTGATGCACGGGTCCTAGACCAAGACTTAAGCCGTGAGTGGCAGAGGCTCTTACACCTGTGGAGGAAGAAGGAGCCTTACATCGATGCGTACCTTAAGCAGAGGTTTGCCCTGCCGCTCTTCTGGGAGCGAGCTATCATAGAGGTTCAGCCTAGAAAATTAACGGTCTGGCGCGACGGCGACCTAGAGAGGGAGCCCGAACATTACCGCCTTGGTGGGTAGAGATGATCAGCACTGAGGATTTAAGAAAGTTTGAACAGGTGGCGGAGGCTTTCATCGACGAAGATGGTTATCCATCGACAATACCTCTCATCACAGCGAGATTAAATGGAGCTGTCAAGCTTAAGCTACCAAGTGGTGTAGAGTGCAGCCAGCTTGAGGGGAAAGAGGCTAATCTCATATTGAATCACATCACGCCGCTTCCGGCAGGCGGGTATACCGACAGGCGGTACACAGTCTTTAGAGGCCTATCCCGAGTGAGAGAAGGCAACCTGATCGTGGAAGTGGAGAAAATGTATTCGTGGGACGAGAGAGTGACACCATTCCCCGAGTATGTTGAAGTCTCAACGCCCAAGGCTAGGCGATATCTTGAAGATCTGGGTAAAAGGCTTGGAGATACTTTCAAGCCAAGCATAGGTGTCCTCTGGAGCTTTTTCAGGACGGTCCGACTACCGTTCCTAATCGCGACGGCAGTCCCTGTAGCGATTGGCGCGGGTGCTGCATTTTATAGAGGGGTCTTCGACCCACTACTCCTACTCTTAACGCTGCTGGGCCTCTCCTGCATCCATCCCGCTTTAAATGTGTCCAATGATTATTTCGACACACTCCTAGGCGCCGACCTAATTAACAGGAGACCCACACCATTCAGCGGAGGATCAAGAGCATTAATATACGGTATCGTCAACACGCAGGAAGCGAGACTGCTTTATAGATCCCTTTTCACCGCAGGCATAGTCATAGGGACATATCTGGCGGTTACTAGAGGGTTAATAGAGATAGCGGCCCTCACCGGTCTAGGGTTATTCTTTTCCTACTTCTATACTGCGCCGCCGCTGAAGCTGGCCTATAGAGGGTTTGGAGAGCTGGCGGTCTTCCTTGGCTTCGGGCCAGTAATCGTCCTAGAGACATATTTCGTCCAGACACAGAACATCGGCCTAGACGCCATAGCTGCCTCGATACCTATAGGGTTGCTGATTATGCTTATACTCTACGTCAACGAGATACCTGACGTGCCATATGACAGGGAGGCGGGAAAGATGACTCTTCTTACAAGGTTCACGAAGGTGCATGCATTAAGTTTTCTCGCGGGCTCGTTCACCGCCACATACTTAAGTATCCTCCTGACACCTTTACTCAATCTAGGGCCCGCGTCTGTGTTGATCGCTCTTTCCTGTGTCCCCCTGGCCTATCGCGTCTATAGAGGCGAGAACAGAACTTTGGAGACCCGTACCGGATGATTAGCGTCATGTCTCTCAACGTGAAGAACTCCGCGATAGCAGGGTCTCTTTTAGCTGCTGGCTATATAATCGGTGCAGTACTATAACCCATGACTATTTCTCCGCTGCATCTCTATCATCCTCAAGTCAGGCCACCTAACCCTGAAGGCAAGTGGGATATTAAGGATGGATAGGACCAATGCAATACCGAATGAAACAATGCTAGGATAATAAATCGCCTCGAGCACACCCAGCTCTAAAGGGGAGTTGGCATAGGGTGCCCACATCGCCTGTGAGCCGAGAGAACCGCCGAAGCTTCTGAAGAAGGTCAGAATAGAGGTTAGAAAACCAAGCTCAGCGGGGGAGGCTAAGGTCTGGATCGTGATCAATGTCGTGGGAACCGTCAAGCCCATAGAAGTCCCCATCATTACGAGCGGAGGTATTAGGAGCCAGTGGCTTGGGGCAAGAGTATTTGCAGCCATCAGGAGTGTGAGTGCTACAAGAAAAAGGTTGACGCCTATCTTGATCATGGGGCCTGGCCCATATCTTACTATGAGGCGTGAAGAGATGTTTGCCGCTAGGACCCATCCCAGGGTCGTGGGAGCCATAAGTAGGCCAGCCGCTGTTGGGGGCAAGTCATAGAACCACTGAAGTATAGGGGGAATGACAGTTATTGTGCCGAAGAATGCGAAGCCTATCACACCATTAAGTGCGAATAATGTAAAGTTCAGCCTATCTGAGAGGAGTTTGAACGGGATGAAAGGCGTCTTTTCCGCTTGCTCAATGCGTATAAAGAGGGGTGTAGCCACAAGCGCGACAAGTGCCGTCACTGATACGACATGCCAATCGAGGATTGGGGCGTCTATCAGCAGAAGGAGGCAGGTGGCGATTATGGTAAATAGTATGAAGCCCCTCGTGTCAAGGCTTCTGTCCCTCTGCCTAGTGGCCAGCCCCTTCAGACTCTTCACCCCCATTACGAGAGCCACCAGCGCGGGTGGGATGTTAATGAGATAGACCCAGCGCCATCCAAGCGCATCTACTATCATTCCACCCATTGGTGGGCCGAGAATGCTCCCTACAGCCCAGACCGTTGAAGTGTACCCTGTTACTTTCCCCCTCTCCTCCAAGGTGAATAAGTCTCCAATAATAGTGAATGTTAAGGCGAAGATAGCACCAGACCCTATTCCTTGTAATAGTCTGAAGAGTATGAGCGCCTCCATGCTCCACGAGACACCGCATAAGAGAGAGGCCCCCAAGAAAACTACTAGGCCGGTGTTATAGATTAGCCGCCTGCCATATAGGTCTGAAAGCCTGCCCCAAACGGGTATCGAGATTGTAGACGAGAAGATGAAGATTGTGATAGGCCAGTTGTAGAGTGACTGACCTCCGAGCTCAAGAACGGCTCGGGGCATCGCGATGGGCACAATAGTGCCCTCTAAAGAGGCCATGAATAGGCCCGTGATAAGACCAATCAGAATGCGCCACTTATTTACGTGGCTGTCAGCCATGGAGTTACATGGCAGACATAATCAATTTAAACGTTATGCCCAATTATAGGAAACTATCCTTTCCAAAGAGAGATTATATTGAGTAGTGCTAAAACAGAGTAGACTGCCTCCTCTGTCCTCACGCTTCTCACACCTTGATACGGTATAAAATTCACACAGATATCAAATACCTCTTCAAGTCTAGAGTTTTGCAGCTCAGCTATCTCTCCTAGTCCTCGCCTATAGGATCCAAAGGCAACACAGACTGGGCCTTTAACAGTCTTAAGGGCCGTGCTGATCCTATCCCATGCATCTATTACAGGCTCACCCTCCCTGTCCGTCGCGATCGAGTATCTGTATCTCTTGACAATCTCTCTAAGTGTCCCTTTGTGGGTTAAGACTTTTGTCCCGAGGTAGTAGGGGAGCTCTTTAGGACGCCTTATCCTGAACTTGATCTTCTTACCCTGCGATCTGACCAGCAACAAGACCCTGCCTCCATGCCCTCTCCGAGCCTCTAGGACAATGGGCCTCCTCAAACCTGCATGGAGTAAGGTCAGCTCTCCTCTCCTCTCAAGCAGGCCTTCTCGGAGCTCCCAGGTGTCGCTTGGAGGGATGGGTGATGGTGGATGTGTGGGAATGTTGAGGGGTGGTAAAAGCCCCGCATATCTTAGCTCTGGTCTAAGCCTGAAGAGCTTTTTTCTAAGATATGGAGGTGTTGAGAGATATTCGCATAATAATTTTATCAGCTCCGAGTTTTCGCTCGGTTTTTCAGGATCCTCCTCGTAGATAATCATTTGGCTTACCCTGAAGATTGTCATTGCCCTGAAAAGGAAGCCTATACGCATCGTCTTCTCTCTAAGGTGTGCCGCATCCTCAGCATAGGTGCTGGGGATCAGGACGTGTATCTCAGGAACCGCCGCCGGCGGGGCCCTAACATTAAATGTCGAGGACGAACCTGACGAGAGCCCTTCCATCCTCCTTCTTCACCTCCATCAACCAGTATGTCGGAGACTTCACATGAGTACCAGGCCTATGCTTAGCCTCATCGTACGGCTCACCCCAGACCTCTCCCCTCACCTTGAAGATATTCGATTCTATCAGCTCCTCTACCCTAACCCTACATCCCACGAATCGGTCGATCTCAAAGAGGAGAAGCAGCTTCTCTAACCATTCATAGAGTAGGGATAGGAGGTCGTATCCCTCCGCCTCGACAGTTCTACTAGATACAGGGGAGATGGACTCGGGATTGCTGACCAAGGTCTCGAATATCGCCATTCCCGCCTCTTCAAACGCCTCCTTCAAGTCTGAGCCGACCGCTTCGACATATATGTCGCTGGTATGCTCGAGGAAACGTCTACCCCTCATACCACTAGCCATAGCTCGCCTCCCAGAGATAAATCAGGCCGTCGCCGCGGATAAATCTTAATGATAGCTGGTAGATGGTTCATAGGTTGGTCAAGAGGGTCTCGGTTCGAGTTCCATCAAGCACGGCTAATCTAGGCCCAGGCTTCGACGCCTTCTCTATGGCTCTCGAGGAGCCACATCTAGAACTGACGTTGGAGAGGGTTGGGGAAAAGGAGGGCATAGTGGTGGATGTCCACGGCCCCTATCGCCACCGCGTCCCCACAGACCCACACCTCAACGCGGCGGCAAAGGTCCTCCATCGGCTGACCGAGATTAGCGGCCCCACACAAGGCCTGAGGGTGGTTATAGACGCCTCGATCCCGGTGGCCAAGGGCCTCGGATCCTCTGGGGCTGAGGCAGCCGGGGCAGTTGTGGCGGGTCAGCGAGTTCTCGAAATAGCTCTGACCGAGGAGGAGAGAATTAGGATTGCGTCATCGGCCGAGCCGGGGTCGCATGCCGACAACGTGATAGCATCCCTCCTCGGAGGATTTAACATCGTTGACAACTCTCCAGAAGGGCTGACATACCTAAACATCAGGCCTCCTGAGCATATCGGATTAGTCGTACTAGTCCCCTCCTTCGAGAAGAAGTCAACAGATGAGGCGCGCAAAATTCTCACAAAGCCTCCCAGCTTGGCAGAATATTCACAGGCTCTATCAAGGGCATCTCTGATCTCAGCCGCATTGGCTTTGGG
>JAVYLC010000013.1:0-40341 GCA_038741355.1 Nitrososphaerota archaeon | reverse complement strand
GAAAGCATAGTATATCTTGCGAAATAGCACCTAAGCCTCTATCCTCCTCCCACGCCAAGTCAGCCCCAACCGCCCAGACCTATACGAGAGGTAGGCCTCGGCCAGGGCTGTAACCAAGATCCAGTTGGCTAAAACCGTGAGGGGCGAGTAGAGGGAGGCGTATTTTACACGCAGCCTCTTAAGCTCCAAGTAGTTGGCAGCCATATTGGTGACTATGGGCGCTGCGGCTAAGAGTGTTAGTGGGGCGTTGCCATAGATGCTGGCGGCCACTAGGACAGCTGGGGGGAGCAGAAAGAGAACGGCGGCGCCTGTGATATAGTACTTCATCTTTGCCAGACTGTGTGTCAGGGAGTAGTCTGCGACAAGCCGTTTGATAGCGGCCATGTATCCGGCTAGGCTACCAGCGTACTCCGCTCCAAACCTCCCAGACCCGTCTAGCAGCCTAATCCTGTACCCCCTACCCTTGAGGAGGCTTGCCAGAGCCCTGTCCTCCAATATCCGCCCCCGAATCGCCTCATGACCCCCAACCTCGAGGTATACTCTCCTGTGAATGAGTATGAAGGCTCCGAAGAGTATGGCTTGGGGGGCCTGGCGGTCGTTGGTGAGGGCAGGAGAGAAGAGAGACAGGAGGATGTTCTGTAGAAGCGGCAGCATTATCTTGGATGAGAAGGCGCCCCCATCCAGTCGGGGAATTAGGGAGAGGGCGTCCAACCCCTCGCCGCACCTCGCGAGGGCGTCGGCTACGATGCACTCATCGAAGAACATGGTGTCTGCGTCTAGGAATAGGAGCCACTCACCCGACGCGTGCTGGAATCCCCTCCAACATGCCCAGTTCTTCCCCAGCCAGCCGGGTGGAGGTGTTCCAACCCTCACATATTTAACCCCTCTCTTCAAGAATTTCTCGAGTACCAGTCTCCCCGTCCCATCCTCCGACTCATCATCAACGAAGATGACCTCCACCCTAACCCCTCGCTGCGCTAGAAGGGTGGAGAGGCACCTATCAACCCATTTGGCGACATTCCTCCCAGGTATTATGGCGGATACGAGGGGGCTGGTTTCTCGGCAGGTCCTCTCCAGCTTCTCGAGCCTGTGGAGCGTGACTGCCCGTTTATGGATAATCCATATCCACGCCAGCTGTGACAGGAATATTATGACTGCGAGTGGGAGGGGGGCGGTTGTCCCAAGGTGGTCTAGGGTCATTCTACCTGCTTAACGGTCTTGTAGTGAGGGGAGATTTAAAAGTCACCGAGCCACAAAATAGGCCGGTGTCGGTGTTGGAGAGGCCCAGTGAGGAGAAGATACTGCAGGCCCTGAAGATGTGCTACGACCCAGAGATACCTGTTAACATTGTGGACCTGGGGTTAATATACGACCTACAGATCAGGGATGACAACTCGGTCTACATCAAGATGACCCTCACGGCGCCCGGTTGCCCTGTCGGCTTCTTCCTGGTGGAGCAGGTTAAAGAGGCTGTTAAGACGATGTGCCCCGGAGTAACCCGAGTCGATGTCGACCTAGTATTCGACCCGCCTTGGACGCCAGAAAGGATGACTGATGAGGCGAAAGAGATGCTAGGAATGCTCTAGCAACTATGGTTGTCACTTTTTCCCTCAGCGATCAGTTCAAGCTTCGAGGCGATGGACTTGCTCTTCTCGCTGGACAGGAGTGAATACCTCACCGCCTCGATTAGGTCCCACATAATCTGGTAGGTTCTTCCGCCCGGTGGTCCTCTCGCCTGTAGTTCGCTGAACAGCATCGCGATATCCTCCAGATACGGCGTTATGCCCAGAATTCTATAGGAGCAGATGGCTAGGAATCTTAACGTCTCTGCCCCAATGCCCTTCACGGCTAAGAGCTCCTCGAAACTTCGCGGAGGGGAGCCCGCGATATTTGTTATAGCCGTCCAATTCACCCTGACCGGCGCGGTAAGTGGGTTCACCTCTCCCGCGAAACCTTCCTTAGAGAAGTCACTCAGCTTGGTCTGTTTACCACTGAGGCCTATCTTGATCGATCTGAGGCGGGAGGCAGGGTAGCTTAAAATCTCGAGGCATCCTTTCTGGAGCTCGAGGTTCTTTTTCAGTGTGAAGTCAAGTGAGTAGAAGCTCCTCATCGCCGATGATACTCCGGTATGTGGCTCGACCGTGAATCTGGAGTAAGAGATGCGTCCAGAGTGCCATTGATATAGCCTGTTGAGACCAGCCTTCGAGGCCACCTGTATAACCGCCCACTCTGCCTGGGTGTTGAAGGCTATGACGTGGAGCCAGAGGCGGAATCCGTCCTGGACAGCGACATCATCCACCTTTGCCGTCATCCTACTCGAATACTTCAGCCAGCCTACCTGCTTCTCAGAGAGGCCCATCACAGAAGCAACCTTCTCCACGGTCTCGGGGACGGTGAACCTCTTCGCGTAGAGGCCGCCCGCCACGCTGATTTCCCAGTCTCTCTTAGCGTTATTTATCAGCGCCGACACGATCAGAGCTACGCTCCCTGCGTCGTCGTTGTTGAGGTTTACTGAGCGGCAGAGAAGTCTGAATGTCCAGGGGTTGGATAGAAGCTCGAGAAACTCTGAGGAGCCGAAATACCCTATAAAAGAGTCGACTATGGCTGGCAGGGTTGAGGATACCTCTAGGTATGCAGAGCGGCCAAAGGTGGGGGGTCCAGGGCCTAGGTCAATAGAGCCGATCCTAAACATATGACTATTGATTGGACATAGATGGTGGTAATAAAGAGGCGATCTAGAAATTTTTTTGAGGAATTCTGGAGTAAAAATTGCGTATGATGAGGTGCCGCGTTTCTTATATTGCGACTTTTTCCTCCTCGAGTGCCTCCTTGAGCGGTATGTCGATATACGTGCCGTCCGGTAGGTGTCGCCTAACTATGATTGGTAGGACTCCGAGGGCGAGTTCGCGGCTCGCTATGGTGAAGGCGGTATCGTTGGGCTGCGGCTCGACGAGTGGGAAGGCGCCTAGTGAAAGCTGGAGTGCCCTCCCACCGATAATCTTGGTGATCTCATATTTCGTTAGCCGCTTCTGAAGAGTCATGTGCGCCCTAGTCGAAGCTAGAGGAGGTGCTCGACTCTCCCTCCTCTTCCTCCTTCTTCTCCTTCTTAGCTCCTGTCTCGGAGAGCTTGGAGGCTGCTATAATGTCGTCGATCTTAAGTATCATGCAGGCTGCCTCGACGGCCGACTTAACCACCTGCTTCTTCACCACTACAGGCTCAAGAACCCCTGCAGCCCACATGTCTCCAAGCTTGTTCTCGAGGACGTTGACACCCTCCCACTTCTTACCCTCCTTGTGGCTTGACCTGAGGGAGACGATACTCTCGATGGGGTCGAGGCCGGCGTTCTCCGCGAGCTGCATCGGCACCCTCTCGACAGCGTCAGCAAACTTCTCAACAGCCAGCTGCTCCTTACCCGGCAGTGTCTTGGCGAAGTCCCTTAGCTTTGATGCGACCTCGATTTCAGGAGCGCCGCCTCCAGCCACTATCTTCGGCTCCAAGAGGATGTCTTTGACAACGTTTATCGCGTCTTTGAAGGACCGCTCAGTCTCATCAACTATCCTCTGTGTTCCTCCGTGAATAAGTATTGTTACAGACTTGGGGTTTTTGCACCCCTCGATAAACACCATCTTGTCCTCCCCGACCCGTCTCTCCTCGAGTAACTCGGCGGTGCCCAAGTCGGCTGGTGTTAGGTCGTCCACTCTCGAGACGATTCTACCTCCAGTAGCCTTTGCGAGCTTGTCCATGTCGCTCTTCTTAATCCGTCTCACAGCGACGATCCCCTTCCTTGCGAGGAAGTGCTGGGCGAGGTCATCTATCCCCTTCTGGCAAAGGACAACGTTTGCACCGGTGGCAGCTATCTTCTCAACCATCTCCCTCAGCATCCTCTCTTCCTCCTCCATGAACGCCCTCATCTGCTCCGGGCTCTCGATATTCAGCTTAGCGTCAAACTCCGTCTTCTCTATCTCAAGGCTGGCGTCGAGCAGAGCTATCTTCGGATTTCTAACTAGCTTAGGCATGTCAGGGTGTACAATCTCCTTGTCGAGGACTACACCTTCAACCAGTCTAGTATCCATAATTGACCCATACTCCTTCTTCTCCAGCTTGACGTCGTCAAGGTCAACCCTCCACTGACCGTTAACCAGCTCTGCAACCCTCAGGACCGCATCCACCGCTAGGCCTGCGATGAAGTCGGCGTATTCTGAGACAAGCTTACTGACAAGGGCGCTTTTAGCAATTTTAGCCAGCTCCTGTCTATTCTTCGGGTCTACAGGAACTGAAATGCTGTCTAAGATATTGATAGCCTCTTTTGCAGCCTTCCTGAACCCGTCTATTATTATTGAGGGATGAACCTCCTTCTCTATGAGTTCCTCCGCCCTGGCGAGAAGCTCGCCGGCCAGCACTACCGCAGTTGTTGTCCCGTCACCCACCTCCTCATCCTGAGCCTTCGCAACCTCTACAAGCATCTTAGCAACCGGGTGCTCGACATCCATCTCCTTGAGGATCGTTGCTCCGTCATTGGTAATTACAATGTCACCGAAGCTGTCTACAAGCATTTTATCCATTCCGCGTGGGCCGAGGGAAGTCCTCATCGTCTCGGCGATAACTTTAGCCACCATGATGGCGGCCGACTGGGCCTCTCGTCCTCTCGTCCTCTGGGTGCCTTCCTTCAGAATCAGTATTGGGACAGTACCCACGCTACTTGGAGCTGTCGCCATAACTAATCACCGGTATTGATTGTATGTGTCCTACTTATATACCCTTTCCGGAGACAGGGCAGGGCGAGAAGTGCCTCCAGCATATTCCCACAAAATTTTTTGAGTATTATGTTCAACGGTTTAGGGTATTGAGTTTATCTACAAGCGGATAGCTTCTCAACTACCGCGATGAAGCTGATAAGTGTTAAGCTTCCAGAGGCTTTGATAGAGGGGATGGATGAGCTTGTAAAGAAGAAGATCTATCCTAGCCGGTCAGCCATTCTGAGGGCTGCGGTGAGGGATCTGCTTAAGAGGGAGCTCTGGAGCGAGTAGGAAGGTCTCAAAGGTGGGGTTCACCGTCATAGCCGGTATGGTGGGCCATAGTTTTATTAGCTGAGATAGTGGTAAACAGCCCAGATCAGGCATGCGTCTGAGGATGGTGATTCCGAAGGGATCGCTGGAGAAGGGTTCTATTGAGCTGCTTGAGAAGGCGTTCTACAGGGTGGAGGGCTATGAGAGGAGCTATAGTCCTCTAATCAGTGATAGGGAGATTGAGCTGCGAATTCTGAGGCCGCAGGAGATTCCCGTGTATATTGCGGAGGGGTTGTTTGACGTAGGGGTCACGGGGCGTGATTGGGTGGAGGAGACTGGGGCGGATGTCAAGATACTTAGGGATTTGGAGTTTGGACGGGTTAAACTCGTCTTCGCAGCCCCCGCCAACAATAGGTATGAGAGCCTAGACCAATTTCTGGAGAAGAACCTCTCCATCGGCAGGTCTGTGAGAATAGCTACCGAGTACCTCAACATCACGATGAATCGAGTAATTGCGACGGAGGCCTACGCGTCTAGGTTTGGGTCAAAGAAGCCCATGATAATCACCCCCTGGTATCGGCATGGTGATAACCCCCAGGTCTCAATACTCCTCTCATTTGGGGCTACGGAGGCAAAGCCTCCGCTTGCAGCCGACGCGGTCGTCGACAACACCGAGACTGGCCGTACACTCGAGCAGAATAACTTGGCTGTCGTGGAAGAGCTTATGGAGAGCACGGCCCTACTAGTGGCTAATAAGAAGTCGCTTGAAGATGAGTGGAAGCGTGAAAAAATCTACGACATCTTAACCATGTTCACTGGCGTAATAGAGTCGGAGAAGAAGTTGCACATCTTCCTGAACGTCAGGGAGGAGAACCTAGACGAGCTTCTCTCAACACTCCCCGCGCTAAAGTCGCCCACGATCAACAAGCTGTCTATGGAGGGGTGGTACGCTGTGAACACTGTCATCGATAAGTCGGATCTCCACAAGATACTCCCCAAGCTGAGGAGGCTTGCCCAAGGCCTAGTAGCCCACAAGCCTGAGCTCATCCTACCCCTAGAGGAGATTGGGCGTGAGGGTGGTAAGGATATCCAGAGAAAACGCGGCTGAAGTCGCCCAGCATATCAGGGGACAGGCCAGTCCACCGCCTGAGGTCATAGGGGCAGTTGAAGAGATAGTCAGGGCTGTGCGGAGGGAGGGGGATGAGGCCTTGTTCAGGCTGGCAGAGCAGCTTGACGGAGTCAGTTTGAGCAGCAAAGAGCTAGTGTCCTCTAGGGAGGAGGCGAGAGAGGCATACGAGGCAGCCCCGTCCAAACTCGTCTTAGCCATGAAGAGGCTGAGGCAGAGATTATTGACGCTCGAGAAGAGGCTCTATAAGCGGCTAGCCCTTAACATTACCATGGGAGGCAGTAGGATTGAGATTAGACCCATACCCCTCGAGTCTGTGGGATGCTATTCACCCGGAGGCTCTGCATCCTATCCATCCACCGTCTTGATGATGGGTGTCCCGGGAACAGTCGCGGGTGTCCGGCGACTCGTCTTAGCCACGCCGCCTCGTAAAAGCGAGCAGGACCGGCTAGCTGTCTTAGCCGCATCATACCTTGCCGGTTTCAGCGAGGTGCTCTGGTCTGGTGGCGCCCAAGCCATAGCAGCCCTGGCATATGGCACACAGACCGTCAAAAGTGTGAAGAAGATAGTCGGGCCGGGGAACAGATACGTCCTGGAGGCTAAGAGGCTCGTCTCGAGGGATGTAGCAGTAGACTTCGTAGCAGGGCCGACAGAGCTACTTGTTGTAGTCGATTCATCCACGCCTTTCAGGCAAGCTGCTCTAGAAATGGCGGCGCAGGCTGAGCACAGCCCAGACACCCTAGTGGGGGCTCTTGCGCTGGATCCTGGGTCGGAGGCCGCGATCCTCAGGAGCCTCTCAGATCTGTTAAAGGAGCTGCCACACGACACGCCTGCCTCAACATCCTTGAGGACCCGCGGATTTGTCTGTACCGCGGACGACTGGGAGGCAGCTAGACGCTTCATAGACGCGTTTGCGCCGGAGCACCTACTCATATACGCCGAGACTGGGAGAAAGAGGCTTAGGGATATAAAGAGCGTCGGAGTCGTGAGCTATGGCCGCCACCCCTCAAGTGTCTTTCTAGACTACTACGCTGGACCTAACCATGTCTTGCCGACTGATGGATGGGCATCCATAAGAGGCGGGCTGACGGTCCTAGACTATGTGAAGCTACTCCCCACCGTTAGGCCTTCGAAGACAGCCCTGAGACGTGCATATCGAGATATGCGAGAGCTGATTTCGGCGGAGAGGCTGCCGCTACACCTGAAGGCATTGGAGGAGGCTGCAAGGCTTTGACGCTCGCCAAATATTTCAAGATATCAGACGAGAGCACCGCCTACATCTATAAGGAGTCGGCAAAAATGCTCAAAAAAATAGACTCCATACTCTTCGACTGCGACGGGGTCCTAATAGACACCAGGGAGAGCTACGACATGGCGATAGTGAAAACAGTAACTATACTTTTCGAGAAGATATTCAACCTAGAGCTAATCGCCCACACAGTTAACAACAGCCACATTTACCTGCTTAGGTCGACGGGAGGATTTAACAACGACACAGACACAGCGTACATACTCTCACTTTGGCTATTCGTGGGATTGCCTAGTGATAAGGCCGAGATACTCTACGGGCTAGACTCAGCGGTGGATGGGGCTGATGATCCTCGAACCCTCCTCGAGACAGTCTCACAAACCATTAGCTCAAGAACCGGATACCTTCGGCACGAATATAGATACGCTCCTCCACCGCTTGAGCAAGTCGTATCGGAGACGATGAGACGAGTTGGCAACCAAGTCCTATCTGTAGAAGACCTTGAACAGACTTTGAGAGAGCTTGCACAGCGAAGGGGGCAGCTCGACCTTTTCGAGACGTTCAGACGCATAATAGGCAGGCCTGGTAGTTACGGGGAGGGGCTACTTGAGACCCTCTTCTGCGACATCTATTATGGACCCGAGAATGTTCGCATGATCTTCGGCAGGGGAAACTTCTTCGACTTTGGGCCCGGCATGTATTTGAAGGAGCAGGTAAACGTGAAGGAGTCCACATTGAAATGGCTTGCCGAGAGATTTGGGGTCGAGAATATGGGCATTGTCAGCGGCAGGGACAGGTTCTCAACAGAGATCGTGCTGGGCGACCTGATGATGTACTTCAACATAGATGCCTGCGTATTCCTTGCGGACGAGTATCGGCAGATAGGCGAGGTCGTTAAGAAGCCAAGCCCATACGGCATTGTTAAGGCAGTCACACGGATGGATGGGGCCTCATCCCCGATATATTTGGGGAACTCAGCTGAAGACTTCTTCATGTCGCGGAGCGTCGAAAAGTATGGCTACAAGACCCTCTTCGCCGCAGTAGTTGGCCTAGCACCCAACCCCTCACAGTCTGCCGAGTTCTTCGCATCGCTTGGCAGTGATGCGATAATGTTGAGCCCAGACGACATCGCTAAAGTGTTTGGGGTGATTTGATGGAGAGGCGCGAAAGCGCTGTAACACGCAAGACAGGGGAGACAAGGGTTGACGTGAGGCTTGTCCTAGAGGGGGAGGGGGGATTCAGCGGCTCCACGGGGATAAAATTCCTCGACCACATCCTCACCCTTCTCGCTTATCACAGCCTCATGGATCTGTCGGTGGAGGCTGAGTGGGACCTAGAACACCACGGCGTCGAGGACGTAGGAATAACACTTGGCCAAGCCCTCGGAGATGCGCTAGGAGACCGATCAGGCATAGCAAGGTTCGGATACGCTCTCATACCCATGGACGAGGCCCTAGCTGAGGCTTCAGTAGACTTAGTGAAGAGGCCACACGCCAAGATAGACTTTGGTCTAACAAACGCGTGGATTGAGGACATGGCGGCGGAAGATATGGTCCACTTCTTCCAGTCGCTCGCCAACTCGATCCCAGCCGTACTCCACATCAACGTGAGATACGGGTTAAACGATCACCACAAGGTAGAGGCAGCGGTCAAGGCCCTCGCAATAGCCCTCAGAAACGCGTGGCAGAAGGAGCCGAAAAGGAGGGGACCGCCAAGCAGTAAGGGTGTGATCTAGCATTGCGGATCGGCATACTCAACCTTGGACTCAGCAATCTCTTCAGCATAACATCTGCGGTGAGGAGGCTGGGGGCTGAGGTGGTTCTTCTCGAAAAGCCAATCGACTCCGTTGACGCGTTCATCTTCCCTGGAGTCGGAAACTTCACCGAGGCCGTCAGCAGGATCGAGGAGATACGGAAAGATGTGCTGGACTATATCGGCTCTGGCAAGCCTTTCCTGGGGGTATGCCTAGGGATGCAGATGTTATTTGAATCAAGTGAGGAGGGGCCTGGGGCTGGACTGGGGGTTTTCAGGGGCCGCATCACCCGTCTCAGGGCCGCAAAGGTCCCCCACATGGGCTGGAACAGGATAATCCCTGTGAGACCCTCACCCCTGACAGAAGGCATACAACCGGGCGAGTACGCCTACTTCATGCACTCCTACGCCCCACAACCCGTAGATGAGCGCATAGTCATAGCCACGACAAGCTACCAGACCGACTTCCCCTCTATAATCGGGGAAGGAGCCGTCTACGGGACACAGTTCCATCCAGAGAAGTCTGGACGAACAGGCGAGAAGATTCTTAAGAACTACATCCGAATCGCTAGACGATGATGTAATAGGTGAAAGTTTAAGAGCGGCGGACAGCTAATAGACTTAGAGAGTAAGACCATATGCAAATTCCCGGAAAGGAGGCAGAGCTGTGGACAATCGAGGGAGGTAAAGTCAAGTGCACAGCCTGCGCAAGGTACTGCCGCCTCTCCGACAACCAGGTGGGCCTATGCGGCGTTAGAGGCGCCCACGAGGGAAAACTCTTCCTCTACGTCTATGGCAGAGTGATCGCAAGCCATATCGACCCAATAGAGAAGAAGCCGGTCACACACTACATGCCCGGAACCAAGATATTCAGTATAGCGACAACAGGGTGTAACTGGCTCTGCCAGTACTGCCAAAACTTCGACATCAGCCAGAGGAGGAAGATTGAGGGCATCGAGGTCACACCAAGACAGGTGGCGGAGCACGCAGCAAGATACGGCTCACACGGCATAGCATACACCTACAACGAGCCGACAATCTTCATGGAGTTTGCGCGGGATGTGGGCTTAGAGGCTAAGAGGCTCGGCCTATTTAACATCTTCGTCACCAACGGGTATTGGACAACGGAGTCAGTGGCCATGGCCGCGAAATTCCTCGACGCAGCGACAGTAGACTTCAAGGGGAACGGTGAGAAAGGCTTCGTAAGGCGCTACATCGGAATACCAGACGCGGAGCCGATATTTCAGACACTCCTCGAGATGAAGGAGAAGACTCGGATACACATCGAGATAACCGACCTAGTCGTCCCTCAAATCGGCGACGACCTAAACGCGGCCCGAAAGCTTGTGAGATGGGTTCACGACAACCTCGGCCCAGACACGCCCATACACTTCCTAAGATTCCACCCAGACTACAAGCTCATGCACCTACCCTGGACTCCGATAGAGACGCTCGAAGCCCACTGGAAAATAGCAAAGGAGGAGGGCATGAACTATGCCTACATAGGAAACGTTCCAGGCCACCCCTACGAGCACACATACTGCCCAGGATGCGGATACATGGTTGTGGAGAGGCTCGGATTCGACATAATCGAGTGGCGCCTAACCCCGAAGAACACATGCCCAAATTGCGGCTACAAGATAGCAATAGTAGGGAAGCCGCCAGCGAAAGAATCTAAGAAGAGCAGGTTCATACCCGTCCACTGGAACCTAAGCTAATATTCTTAAGCCCTCCCTACTTCATTATCTTAATCCGCCTTCTATCTATCGTCAATATGGCCATCACAATCGCGATTACGCCGAAGATTATCATCCTAATGTTTAGATCTATTGCGAGCATGCTTAGACCGGAGTCAAGCCACCTGATAATCAACACCCCCAGCAAAGTCCTATGCACACCACCGACACCTCCCGTTAGCGCTGTCCCACCGACGACCACGCTTGCAAAGAGGGGTATCGTGTCCAATACACCAACCTGCATATGCGCTCCCTGGATCTGAGAGGCATATAAGATACCCGCAAGACCCGCGAACAGTGCACAAATCATGAAGACCAGAATCCTCACCCTTGAGACGTTTATCCCAGCCAGATTCGCACCTACAAGGTTTCCGCCAATCGCGTAGATAGCCCTTCCAAAAGGTGTAACCATGGTGATGAGGACGGCGACAATCCATAAAGCCGCTCCCCAGTAAAATATCGACGGTAGGCCAAACATCATTGAGGTTGAGATGGCCCTGAATGCCGGGTCAGTTATCATCCTTGTATATCCTCCAGATATTATCTGAGCCAACCCCTCAGCCACCATAGATGTGGCTAAAGTGGCCATGAAAGAGGGGATCCTAAACTTCGCCAGTAACAAGCCATTCACGTATCCAAAAACTAAGGCGACGCCTAGTGCCGATGGTATGGATAGGAAGCCGATAAAAGGGTATAGGACGGCGAATATCATTGCGGATAGCTTTAGAACGCTGGGAACGGAAAAATCAAACGAGCCCATGAGAATGACTAGCGTAAGTCCACAAGCCGCTATTAGGAAAAATGACATGCCGTAGATCAAGGTGATGACGCTGTCCCAGCTCGTTAGGAAGAATGGATTAGCAATCCGCAAAAGAACAATCAATAACAATAGCCCGGAGATTGGAATTATCGTGTTAAGATTTCTATACAGCCACTCTCTTTGGACGATTGTTTGACGCATACTGTCACCTCATGCTAGGCGATTAAGGCGCCTTTAAGGGCTTTTGACGCGATGGCAACAGCGGCCATCAAGAGTGTACCTATATAGAGTTTGAGGTGGTTCGGATCCACACCGGGAAGAAGGAACAGCCCATTAAATATCAACACATACACTAACGCGCCCATCAGTGTTCTATGTGGACCGCCCATGCCGCCAGCTAGCGGGGTTCCTCCAAGAACTATAGCGGCCAAACCCCTTATCAGCTCGCTCGGGTCAAAATCTACCCTCGTCTGGTTTCCAAGGTGGACGAAGATCGCGATCGAGCCTAGCCCCGTTAAGAACCCGCTAAGCATGAAGGCAATTATCTTGTACTTTTTGACATCGATTCCTGCCAGGCTGGCACCCTCCTCATTTGACCCTATGGCGCAGAGATAGGTCCCAACTTTAGTGAAGAACATAAAGAATATCGCCAAAGCAATAGTTGGCAGTGCTAGTAGGAATGGTGATGGAAGGTAGGATATGGGCGACTCCCTCAGGAAATTGTATGCTGGAACAGTAAGCGTCAAGACACCAGAAACGTTTCTAACATATGTGGTCAGGAATGCGAATACAGCAGTTACAGCGAGTGTAAGTATGAATGAAGGTATCTTAGCCCTGACGTGGACATAACCATTTACCAACCCTACAAGCAGGCCGAAAACGGGATAAATGAGTATTGAAGCAAGACCGAGATAAGGATAGAGGAGCCATACGAGTGCACCACCAAACATCCACACACCCATATACGAGACATCGATAGAGCCCATCAATATTACGAAGGTCGGCCCCACGGATAGCATCGCGGTCACAGCAAAACTCTTCATAATAGCCACCATATTACTGGCTGAGAGAAACTTTGCTGGAACGATTATAGAGAAGAGAACTATTAAGCTGAAAATAGTCCACAATGCAGGATTTATCCTAATAAGCCTCCAAGCCAGCGCAATGGTTGTTACTACCGGTGATCTCTCAAGTTCGCCCTTCATAAGCCCATCAAACCTCTAAACTCCTCATTCGTACACACCCTCTGAACAGTGCCTGCCTTCAACATCAGTATTTTGTCACAGAGAATCGCGTATTCCTTGGGATCATCACTTACAAGCAGCATCGATATGCCATTCTTCTTCATTTCTAGCAGGACTTCATATATGTCTTCCCTCGCTCCTACATCTATCCCGATAGTAGGATCTTCTAGAATTAACACTTTCGGACTTTTCTCAAGCCATTTACCGACCGAAACCTTTTGCTTATTGCCACCACTTAGAGAGTAGCACTCGGTATCGACACTGGGGGCCCTGATCCGCAGCTTCTTCACAATTTTTTCAGCTAGGCTTTTCTCCAGTCTCAGACTTATCACTGGAATTATCGCAAGATGTTTTCTAATAACCTTCTCAAAATTAATTATCGATACATTCTTTCTTACTGGCCAGTAGAGGAAGAGTTCCTTACCAGTCTCACCGGAGAAATATCCGAGACCCCTCCGGATTCTGGAGTAAGGTCCACCCTTTGCTTTCAACTCATGACCATCCATGATTATCTCGCCCTTATCGAAGGTAAGGACGCCATAAAGAGTTTTGGCGATTTCGCTCTTACCGCAACCCGCAGGTCCGAACAGCCCGACACACTCTCCAAGGTGAATATCGAAAGAAATGCCCGTGTAGTATCCTTTCTTTGTGAGATTTCTAACCTTCAAGACTGAGGGCCTCTCTTCATGCTGCACCTGTCCATAACCATATCTTGCTAAAAGCTCGTAGTAGGATTCGCGGCCAACAATTTCTCTGAACAACTCCTCTTCAGTAACCTTTTCCGCCGATATCTCATGATGGGCCACTACTTTTCCATCTCGTAGAACGTATATGCGGTCACTAAATTTCATTACTTCAGGGATAATGTGTGACACAAATATGAAAGAGTTTTTCTTCTTTAGGTTTAGCAGATAGTCGAACAGCTCGTCTCTTTCCTCCATCGAAAGGGGGGCCGTCGGCTCATCAAGTATTATCAAGGGGGTGACCACGTCCTCATCACCCTCGCCTGTAGCTAGTCTGATACTCAGTATCGCCTTAGCTATCTCAACCATCTTCTGAGTGGATAGAGGCAGCTCGTAAAGATAGCTTCCCAGGCCGCATTTAATGCCTAGTTCGTCAAAAACGGATCTGGCCGCACCTATAATTTTTTCTAGTTGCAGTCTCCCGAGCTTTGTAAACTTATCTTCAAGGCCTAGGAATAAGAATTGGTAGACCTTGAGGTGCGGGATGACACCTCTCTCTTGGTAAACTATCGAGATACCCCTTTTCAAGGCGTCTAGTGGGTTCTTAGGAAATGGGATGCGCTCGCCTAGGTAATATAATTCTCCGCTATCTGGTTGATGTATACCTACAAGAATCTTCATTAGAGTGGATTTTCCAGCACCATTCTCTCCCACTACGCTAAGGATCTCTCTCTTCCTCACCTCTATACTTACTCCATCCAGAGCTCTGACGACTGTGTCGAATGTTTTAGTAATGTTTTTTGCCTCAATTAGCACCTCCCTCGCGGATGCCATCTCCTTATCAACATAAATAATGGAAATTGCAATTAAAAAATATTTCACGTAATTAAAAAATTATGGATATAGATTTATTCCACCGCTGCCCCCCATCGAGGCAGCAGCTTCAGCCCTTCTCCCTGTGCGGAGCTTATTTTAGCCTCGTTTTCTTTCCAAGTGTCCCAGTTCAGGTCTAGGAAGTATTTCATAGTCAATCCGAATTGCTTCCTGAATGACTCCAAGTTTTCTCCCTTTGTTCTGTCGTCCGTTACCTTCATCCTCTCCATCATTGGGACATAGTAGTAGTCGTTTGCGGTTAAGTAGTTCTTGGCGTGCCTGTCAAATGTCAGTCCAAGTTCTCTAACCTTGCCCACTGATAGTGTCCTGAAGTCGTATGGATACAACTTAGACGGGTATGCTTCACTTATCTTCAGAAAGTCTAGAAGCTTAGCCGCGTCAACTGCTACGAAGTTTGGATGCCATTCAAGGCCAGAGCTTCTAATCAGTTCTTCGTTCTCCTCCTTGATCCCTGGTGTGGAGAGGTTGAGGACCGTTGTAACCCATGGTGACTGTACCATCTCGTCTCTGAGGGGATATGCGGCTCCTGTCACGGCATCGTAGATGGCAGCGACGCGTTTGCCGCCGAAATACTGGAATTCAGTGAGTGAAGTTACGAACAACTCGCCCTTTATCACTAAGTCTACATAGGCTACTATTGCGTCTCTAGCAGCCGTAAATGGTCCGATGTCTATCCCCCTCTCCTTGAATACTGAGACGGTACCCATCGCCTGGTCGTCATTATGTCCCCAGACTGCCTCATAGTCTGTTCTGACCGCTAATGCATCCTCACCAGCCTTTCTACCTCCAGGATACGCCCACTCACCCCAATAGTGCCCGAGATTCTGTATGAATGGGTACTTTCTCCATGCAATAGAGATTCCTTGATTAATTAATGCAGTGGAGTCTGGTGCAATTGTCTTTGAGGACTGAACGTGGAGGACCTTGCTCTTATTGTACTTCCTCATCTTCTCGTAAAGCAGCGTCATACAGTGGAAGCTCATCTCGTCCGACATTGTGCTGAACTCTAGGAACCAGTGTGGTCCCTTATCTCCAGGTAATAGAGCTGGATCCCTAGTCCAAGCCGTGGATGCAAACACCTTGTTCTCTTCGCAAAGCCTCACTATTTCCTGCATGGCGGCAATGGCGGGGGCCCAGTATACAATCCCCTTGGCACCTGCCGCAATAAGCGAGTCAGTTGCCTCTACGGCCTTTAACGCCTCAGCCCCTATCTCTATACCCTTGAAATCTAGTTCAAGCTGCCTAGCAGCTTGGTCGGCACCCTGATAGTCATACTTAGGCGCCTCCTGTGCCAGGGTCCACGTGACATATCCAACCAGGAATTTATCTCCAGGCTTACCGGTTGCATACCTCTTAGCCAGCTCGGCCCTAAGCTCAGCAAGTCCAGGGGCGGCCGGTGCAGCAACTGTGACTGTTCTCTCAACAGTCACAGTTTGGGCTGGAGCCGCTACAGTCCTCTCTACGGTTACAGTTCTTGGCGGGGCAGGAGGTGCTTCAGGCTTTGCCAGATATCCAGCAACACCACCCACAACCAAGCCAGCCGCAGCTACTCCAGCGATCTTAGCTGCTTGGCCAATTGCAGCACGCCTGGATAGGACTTTTTTAAAATGTTCCTTTTCGGACATCGGAGTTAGTTGGAGTAACTTGTTTATAAACTTTTCCATCTAACTTTTCAAATCCATTATTCTTCCCCACCTATTAAATTTCACAATAACACGGACTATTATATCACAAGTCTATTATGGTCTTCCAATACATGATCAATACCTCCAATCAACTTTTCATAATACTCTGAATACTTTCTATAGCTCTCATTCAACACCATGTTTGGCTCTATTCTCTTGATAGGCCTGACCCATTCGTTAATCGTTTTCACATAGTCTTTTAGTAGTTTGACTCCATATCCACCTATAACTGCCAAAGCTGTTACAGCATACTCTTCCCTATTAAGCAAGACGTACGGTATTCCTAAGATGTCAGCTTTTATTTGGCACCAAATTCGGCTCTTGCTCCCACCACCTATTGCCCTAACCTCACCAATCCCAATATTACTTAACAATTCTCGAAGTATTTTTAGGTAGTGATCATATTCGAAGGCTATGGATTCTAGTATTGATCTGTAGAGATGCCCTGTAGTGTGTTTCCAGCTGAATCCTATCCAAACCCCTCTTATACGTGGATTGTAGGGATATGCCCTGCCTCCGAGGTGCGGTATGAAGAACACTCCCTCGCTTCCAGGAGGGACTCTAGAAGCTTCTTCATCCAAGATTTCATAAGGATCTTTCCCCAACTGTTGAGCCACCTTCTTCTCCTCTTTGGCGACCTCATCCCTAAACCACCTTAGACAAAGCCCTCCGCCATTAATGTATGCGCCGATGCACCACTGCTCAGGGACGACGGACTTGAGATGTAATAGTGTCTTATGTTTGATGTCGGGGGCTATTCTATCCGTTGAGACATAGAATGCAGAGGCGGTTCCAGCTATGTCTAGGCATAGCCCGGGCTGTGTCAATCCAGCACCGAACGCACAGGCCATGCCGTCCCCGGCGCCTGCCACAATAGGTATCCCTCTTACAAGGCCCATTTTTTCCGCCGACTCCGGTGTTAGCTCTCCGATAACCTCCCAAGGCTTAACCACTCTGGGCATCTTATCCAGTGGCAGCCCAAAAACCTCGGCAAGCTCTTCAGACCAGTTCTTTTTATGGATGTCGAACAGCCCTGAGAAAGTTACGTATGTGTAGTCGTAAAATGCGTCTTCTCCCTTCAGCCCGGCGAGCCTGCCTGCTACATATACTGCAGGTACAGTAAACTTACTTATCTTCTCGAAAGTTTCAGGTCTTTCATTCTTCCACCACATCATTTTGGGCAGATGATCGACCGTTGGCGGAGCGCCTGTCCTCTCTATAAGCAAATCTTCATAGTTTGCCTTCAAATAGTCTATGTATTTCTCACACCTAATATCGAGCCATGAGTCATACGGCATGACAGGATTCCAGTCCTTATCAATCGCCAGTATACCGGCCATCTGGCCGCTGAAAGCAATTGATGCGACTTCGCGCGGGTCTATTCTAGACTTCTTAACGACTTCCCTAACAGTGTTAGCCGTGGAGGTGTAGAAATCGTCGGGGACCTGTTCAACCCAGCCTACTCTCGGATAATAAAGTTTAGACTCCTCATACGCTACGGCCAACTGGTTGCCCTCAACGTCAAATACTGCGGCTTTCGTCCCAGCTGTCCCAATATCTACACCAATGAGGTACTGGGAGCGCATAGACCCTTCCCATCTCCAACCGCCCACCCTCTAAATAATATTTTTCGACTCTATTCGACATATAGTTGGTGATACTTACATGCCGCAGGATATTGTCCAATGATAGTCGAGCGGCCCCTATGGCCGGATCAATGGTGTAGCTTAGAGAGTCTCATTCGCCGCCTAGTTCACCCTCGTGCCTCTTAGCATATCGTCTATCAACCAGCTCATCAACTCTCAACAGCATGACAGCTGTCTCAAATGTTGTTTTTAAGACCTGCTCCTTCATCCTATAGGATTCAACTATTCCTGATTTAAGCGTGTCACACACTTTACCAGAGAGGGGGTCAAAACCGTAATTGTTCTCACCTATTTCATGTTTTGCTCTTAATTCAGACAGGACCTCTACTGGGTCATGTCCAGAGTTTTCAGCCAAAAGCCGAGGTACAGCCTCGAGAGCGTCTGCATATGCCATGATGGCTTCCTGCTCTTTTCCCACATGCCCCAACGCTTCCCTTCTAATAGCTATGGCTAGTGTCTCCTCGACAGCCCCTCCCCCGGGCAGGTAGGCAGGCCCTTCCAACGAAGAAGAAATATAGGTTATCGAGTCCTTGAATGCGTGTTCGATATCGTTTAGTACATTCTCTGAAAAACCTCTCAACAGAACAGTAACACCTCCCGCGCTATTGCATCCCTCGATGACCAGCACTCGCTCAGTCCCTATCCTCTCTTCCCTGATGAGATCCGCTCTCCCCAAGTCCTCCTCCGTAATATCCTCTACACTGGACACTATCTTGGCCCCCGTGATCTTCGCTACACTGGTAAATTCTTTCTCATTAAGTAATCTGCTTATACCCATAACCCCCGCCTTTGCGAGTAATTGCTTTGCAATATCGCCCATCTTCTTCCTACATATGACTACACTGGCGCCTACCGATAACACCTTCTCAACCATGCTCTGAACAAGCTCCTCCTCTTCCCTAAGGAACTGTCCGACGCTGCCAGGCTTGTTAATATCGATATGGTACTTAAACGATTGTAGATGCTTAAATTCATCGATTTTCAATGCCATATTCAGCACCGCAATCTTCGGATTTTTTATAACCCTCGGCATAGCCGGGTGAGCAACCCCCTTCTCGATGATTACACCATTCACCACCCTGCTCTCCATGATACTTCCACCAGCTTTTTTTACGATCTTCACAGAGTCTCTATCTAAGACTCTCTTCCCGTCATCTTTCCTGATCGCCGCCGTGATAGCTTGAGTCACCAGTTCTGAAAGGTAATCAGCATTACCTAGACCTCTACCAGTTAATATTGTTGAAACGAATCCCCTTATAGAATTACTGTCGAGACCGTTCAAAGCTTTACTAGACTTCGGCAGACTTTTCAATGCAGTATTATATGCTATCAAGTATCCTTTTATTATTGTATTGATTTTTAACTGCCTAGTTGCCAGATTTGCAGCTTTTTTTAATAATTCGCCTATTAATATTACTGTTGTCTTTGTGCCATCTCCTACTGTTATGTCAACAGTTTTGGAAGCTTCTCTGAGAAGCTTAGCTACTGGATGGTGGAGATCAAGTTTTTCAAGTATCTCTGCGCCATGACTAGTAACCACTCCCTCACTAAACTTGTCGATAACCAGCTTAGACATGCCTTTGGGGCCGAAGCATGGCTTCAACACATCGGAAACAGCTGCAGCCACGTAGATGTTACTCATCCATGCTGCGTAGCCGCGGCTCTTTAATACACCCTCCCTATATAGTGCGAATGGGTCGCGGATAATGAATTTTTTAGACATAAATCATGGACCCGTAACTAAGATTGTTGCCTGGTCGTATTAAAGTTATTTAGTTGTTGGTGTCTTGTGCTTGCTATACTCTCTCGACAGCCACGATGGTCATACCGCCGTCCACGACGAACTTTTGACCAGTGACGTATACTGAGTCATCAGATGCTAGGTAGAGGGCAGCTGCCGCGATATCAGCAGGTTTCGCCAGCCTCTTTAACGGGGCTCTCGCAGCCATTCTTTTCCGCTCTTCTTCAGTTGTGGCGGAGTATAACAGGTCGGTCTCTGTTGGCCCGGGGCATATGGCGTTGACCCTTATGTTGTATGGCGCCAAGTCGACGGCCATCGCCAGGGTTAGAGAGAGTACTGCACCCTTCAGCGCACTGTAGGCGGCGTGTCCTGGTTCGCCCGTGATTGCAGCCTTCGACGAGATATTGATGATTGAGCCTCCCCCCGTCTTAATCATGTGAGGCACAACTAGCTGGGATGGTATAACTGTTCCCAACACGTTTATTCTAAATTGCTTCTCCCAATATTCTAGCGGCTCCTCATGGAATGGCTTCCCAAGATGAATCGCCGCATTATTCACTAATACGTCGATTCTTCGAAACCTTTTTACGACTTCATCTACACACCTCTTAACAGAGTCAATGTTGCTTACGTCTGCTTGTAACGCTATGACCTCAGCCTCCTTGGCCTCCTTTTTTATCGTCTCTGCTGCTTTTTCAGCCCTCTCCAAATCTATGTCTAGGATGGCAACATTCGCACCCTCACTCGCAAACCTCGAAGATATTGCGAACCCTATACCCCTAGCACCGCCTGTGACTATCGCTATCTTGCCCTTTAGTCTCACAGAGCTGCAAAGCTATTGCTCACTTAAAAATTTTTCTAGTCATAGGGTGGGAGCTTCTATATCTTGCGTGATTGTTTATTGTAGTTAATATCCTATAGAATCTTTAATTAAGCTCTGTCTTACTCCGTGGTAAGTGGCTGCTGGAGGTTCATGTACATTATTAATTCCCAACTAGCAGGCGGGTTAAGAGTGATAATTCTCTAAAAATTTAGGCGCGTGTCCACACTTCTATATGCGAGGTGCACCGCGTTATCTCTAAATATTTCCTTACGTGTTTTTATCCCCGTTGACTATCGAGTTTGGTTTTTACTGCGCACACGAGCAATACGACCCTATCAGTCTTCTGGAATTCTCTGTAGAGGCTGAGCGTTACAACTTTGACACTATATGGTCTAGTGACCATTTCCATCCGTGGAGTCATACGAATGCACACTCTGGCTTTGCGCTTAGCTGGCTCGGGATAGCCGCGGAGAGAACTCGCAGAGTGAGAATAGGCTCGGTGTGCGCTACAATTATGCGATATCACCCAGCCCTTATTGCTCAAGCATATGCGACACTAGACTTCATCTTCCCAGGCCGCATATTTTTATGTCTTGCAACTGGTGAGGCGATGAACGAGATGCCACTGGGGCTGCCATGGCCCCCGTACAATGAAAGGCTGATGCGCGTCCGTGAATCGTTTGAAATAATCAAGGCTCTTTGGACTAACGAGTTTATTGATTATGATGGCAAACACTATAAGCTTAGGCAGGCCAACCTCTACACTAAGCCAAAGAGTAAGATCCCCATCTACATGGTTGCGAGCGGAAAGAAGTCTGGCTATGTGGCCGGCTACTACGCAGATGGTGTTGTAGTCTCGGCCCGAGTATTCGAGCAGGTTTTTGTGGGGGAGATATTACCTGCCATGGAAAAGGGTGCCGCGGATGCTGGGCGCGACGTTTCGAAGATTAAAAAGATAGTCCATAGTGTGGTCTCGTACGACGAAGATTTGGACAGAGCCATTGAAGGGTGCAGGTTCTGGAACCCGACAATGGTGCCCGGCATCTTCGATTCAGATATTTACGATCCGAGAGAACTTGAGAGGCTGGGAAGTACAATTACTAGGGAGCAAGTTCTACAGAAGAGGTTCATAATAACGTGTGAGGAGGACGCGATTAATCGAATTGAAAAATGGATCAAGATGGGTGTAAACGAGGTCGAGTTTCTTAGCACAAGCCCAGACCAAAGAAAGTTCATCGTATTTATGGGAACGAAGGTTATCCCCTACATCAAGGAAACATATAAAGATAGATAGCAAGCAACTATACTAATTCTTTGAGGATAAGTCGGCTTGAGTAGATGCAGATTAAAAGACCGTGTTGCGATTATTACGGGAGCGGCCAGTGGAATAGGAAGCTCAACCTCGATACTGTTTGCAGAGGAGGAGTGCAGAGTAGTTTTGGTCGATGTCGAAGAAGATGCTGGAAAGCGCTTGGAGAAGAAGATCACTGCCATGCATGGCGAGAGCGCCGCCCTATTTGTAAAAGCGGATGTCTCCGTCGAGGAGGATGTGAAGAGTTGTGTGGAGAGTGTCATTAATCGATACGGGAGAATAGATGTCTTAGTGAATAATGCTGCTATTCACTTAATTGCTACACTTCTTGAGACTACCACCGACGCCTGGCAGAGGACAATGGACGTAAATCTCAAATCGACCTATCTGTTTTGCAAATACGTTGCCTCACACATGATTAACAGTTCCATAAGGGGCTCCATCGTCAATGTCTCGTCGATCCAAGGTATCCGCGGGGGGTTGTTGTCATCGGCTTATGCGGCATCAAAAGCGGGTATTATTGGATTTACAAAGGCCCTAGCACTCGAGCTCGCACCTTATGGCATCAGGGTTAATGCTGTGGCTCCAAGAGCAATCGATACGCCTCTCTTTAGACGGTATCTGGAGGCTAGGGGGTTGACGGAGGAGGATATCAAGAAGCGCTACCTATTCGGGAGGCTTGGCAGACCTGAGGAGGTTGCCCGAACCATACTATTCCTTGCCTCGGATGAGGCCTCATACATATCGGGTGAAGTAATTGTGGTGGGGGGTGATTTTTAAGGGAAAAGTAAATAGGTCCTATACGCCTTTTGGACCCTGAAATGCCGGCACAGAAGATTGTTAAGTTTTGCGTGATAGGTGGTGGGAGGGCCGGCACAGTACATGCCAGAAACATAAGGACGAGGATAAAGAATGCAGAGCTCGCCGCAATTGTTGATAGCGAGTTGGCCGCTGCGACAAAGCTCGCGGAAGAGATGGGTGGAGTGGCAGCCTACAAAGACCTCGCGACAGCGTTAAAGAGGTCTGAATTTGAGGCGGTAGTGATCACGACTCCCACCTTTACTCACGCTCCTCTAACCCTTGAGGCAGCAGAAGCGAGGAAACACGTCTTTTGCGAGAAGCCAATGGCCCTGACCCTCGAGGAGGCCGATAAAATGATCTCTGTGACCAAGCGTTATGGTGTCAAGCTTCAGATTGGGTTCATGAGGCGTTTTGACCCAGAGTTTACATCAGCTAAAAAAATAATAGATTCTGGAGAGATTGGAAGACCAATACTGGTCAAGTCGGTGGGTCGCGGACCTGGTTTGCCACCTCCTTGGGCACTGGATCCTAGGACCGGGATTGGTTTTTTGGCGGAAGTTAATAGCCATGACTTTGACACACTAAGATGGATGATGAGTGATGAGTATTCTTCTATTTTCTGCGAAGTCTCAGCCCTCATACGCCCAGACCTGAGAGAGAAGTATCCCAACTTTTATGATGTGGCTGTTGTCCTAGCTAGGTTCAGGAACAACGGTCTCGGAATCATTGACGGAGCATGCCCCGTTGGGTACGGTTATGACGCGAGGATTGAGATCTTGGGCACAGAAGGAGTAATTACTGTCGGAGAAGTAAGAGGCACAACTTTGACCCGCGTGACTAAAGATATGCGCGTACTCACGGAGAGCTTCAAGAGCTGGAGAGACCGATTTAGAGATGGATACGTAAACGAGATCGAACACTTCGCTGACTGCATCATCCATGACAAAGAGCCTTCCGTCACCGGCGAGGATGGGAGGAAGGCTTTAGAGGCGGTTCTTGCCGCGCACAAGTCAGTGGAGACTGGTAGACCCGTTACACTACCTCTCGCGTGATGGGGGAATGAAGGCGCTCAGGCTATATGGCGTGAAGGATCTTCGGCTCGAAGAGATTGATAGACCGGTTCCGAGAGATGGAGAGGTTGTTCTGAAAGTTTCAGCCGCTGGAATATGTGCTACGGACCTGAAGGCATACAATTATGGCTCTAGGACAAAAGTTCCTGTGACTCTCGGGCATGAAGTTGCGGGTGTAGTTGTGGATGCGGGTAAGGGGAGAGAGGAGCTATTGAACAAGCGTATAACACTGAACCCAAACATATTCTGCGGTAGCTGTGTTTATTGTCTAAGAGGAGAGCATGTGCTATGTCCTAAGAGGTATGCGATTGGCATAGACGTTGACGGTGGATTTGCGGAATATATGGTCATCCCAGCCGCAGCCTTCACCGTCGGATGCGTCCAAGAGATACCGGACTGGATTAGCATGGAGGAGGCCGCCCTAGTTGAGCCCCTGTCAGACTGTCTAAGGGGGCAGCTAAAGCTCGGATTAAGCGCTGGAGACAGCCTCGCAATCTTCGGCGCGGGTCCAATCGGGCTCATGCATCTTTTATTAGCTAAGACGCTCGGCCTCAGCAAAATAATCATGTGTGAGAAGAGCGAGGTGAGGGCAAGATTTGCTGAGCGGCTGGGAGCCGACCATGTAATCTTGCTGAGCGAGGGAGTAGACGTTGCAAAGGAGGTTCAGAGGCTCACAGACGGTGAGGGGGCAGACGCCGTTGTAGTGGCCGTCGGCGTGCCCGATGCGCAGAGGGATGCACTAAGAGTGGTTAGGCCAGGGGGAGCAGTCAACTACTTTGCTGGACTTCCGGCCGGCGTCAAAGGGGTTGAGATAGACACAAACATCATACATTATAAACAGATAAGGGTGCTCGGTACATCCATGTCAACACCGTCCGAGTTCAAGAAAGCTCTAAACATAGTGGCGTCAGGCAGAATAGACCTTAAACTACTGATAAGCATGTGCCTCCCACTGTTAGAGGGTGTTAACGGCTTCAGCGAAGCACAAAAACTCGAAAACCTCAGAATAATTCTCAATCCATAGTTTTTACAGCACTAAAAAGATGAATTAATCATAAAAAGAAAATTCATGTTTGATAGCGGGGGTTATCTATCACAACTGGGTGTCCATTCTCCTCCACGACCAGTTTTGCGAAGCCCTTCTTCCTAACAATCTCATAATCATGCCTAGCATCTGCGGGATAGGCGAAGAAGAATGTTAGTCTCTGGTTGCCCGTGTTTATTGTTCGATGCCCCCAACCCGGCGGCACGTAAACGACGGTGTTAGGATCGAGGGGCCGCCACTCCACCTTCCCATCCTC
This sequence comes from Nitrososphaerota archaeon, assembly GCA_038741355.1. Lineage (GTDB taxonomy): Archaea > Thermoproteota > Nitrososphaeria_A > Caldarchaeales > Calditenuaceae > HRBIN02. The sequence continues at coordinate 15,511 of JAVYLC010000013.1, read as the reverse complement.
CGACTGCATCAGGATGACCCCCTCACCCTCTAAGCCTACATAGATCTCCGCAGCCCGTTTCTCATGGAAATGACCACGGGTCAGGAAATACTCCCGCCCAACCTTCCCGGGATACAATACCGTCAACCCAAAGTTCACGTTCCCCTCCTTAACCTCAAAAATATTCTCAAAATATTCGTAGATGATTATGTCTCCGAGGCTGCTGATCATCCTCTCAACCTCGACTTGGTCACTGAAGTACTCCTTCAGAGCGGAAAGCCTCACCACATTGTGTTTTGTATGCGGCTCGATTATCCGTTTAGCCAAATCGATTTTGGCGGAGAATAACATGATTGCTTACGTATACACTAGGGGTGATCGATCATATAAATTTGATTTTACGCCAATTTTCTTACACGCTCCTGATATACTTCAGGATTCACTACATGTTGGGGCATCTCACCCTTAGCAACCGCCTCTATCGCCTCAGCGACACACTCGTCGATCCCGCCGAATGACTCATAAGTGTAGGCGCCAATATGAGGCGTAACTACGACATTCTCGAACTGTAGGAGTGGGTGCTGCGGGTTCACATAATCTCCCTCGACAACATCTAGCGCAGCATATCTCAGCTTGCCGGACCTCAGAGCCTCAACTAAGGCGCCCGTATCAACGAGACCCCCCCTAGCCGTGTTAACCAGTATAGAGCCATTCTTCATCAACGCAATCGTCTCCACGTTTATGATATGGCGCGTCTCCTCTGTAAGCGGGGCGTGGAGCGTGACGATGTCGGATTCTTTTAAGAGTGTCTCTAAGTCTGTGAGCTTAACCCCGATGCTAGCCGCAGCGTCTTCGGAGATGTAAGGATCATAGGCAAGAACCTTAGCGTCGAACCCTTTAGACAGTATCTCGGCAACCCTCCTACCAATGTTTCCCAGACCGATAATCCCCACGGTTTTGCCCCTGAGTTCAAACCCGATAAACCGGCCCCTCTCATTCCACCTCCCCTCCCTAACGGCGATGTAGGCCGCCGAGACCGAGCGGGTAGCGTCAAGCATTAAGGCAACGGCGAGCTCTGCAACGGCCTCTCTCTCCACCTCTCCAGGCACCCTCGTCACAACTACACCGCTCTCTGTAGCAGCTTTCACGTCTATATTGTCCAAACCAATGCCGTTTCGCGCCAACAAAACTATATCAGTATTCGCACTGAAGAACTCTTTATCATATCTGGGATTCGTGCTGGCTACGACAAACTGGAACCCCCTGAGGCGGAAGGCTAGCTCTTTTCCACTAATATCTCTCGGCACATTTATTTGGACAACCTCTCCAACCTTGCTGAGCCTCTCAAGCACCCGCGTATATGCCCCAAAGGTTGACGAGTTTACAATAGCTATCCTCGGACTCATAATCGCCATCCACGTAATCTAAACCCTACGGAAGTTAAAATAACTACTTCTCCGTAAGAGCCGCCCATCCGAGCCCCATCGAAAATTCCTAAGCACAGTAACTGCCCGGCTAAGTTATATATCGATAGGGATGATTAGTTTATTCCGCCGCTATGAAGGCTGCCTTCGTCTTATCCCCCCGTGAAGTGGTTATCGAGGAAGCCTCGATACCAGTCCTAGCTGAGCGGGAAGTGCTGGTCCGCGTGGAGGCGTGTGGGATATGTGCCAGTGACTTGAAGTTCTTTAACGGGTTGAAGAGCTATCGTGAGACGCCCTTCGGCAGGTCTAGTCCAGGCTTTACAGGCCACGAGTGGGCTGGTGTGGTCGTCAGCATTGGGCCGGGCGTCACGGCGATTAGAGAGGGTGACAGGGTCGTGCCCTACATAATCACCTCATGTGGTTTGTGCAAGTATTGTAGGGAGGGGAGGGAGAATCTCTGCGCCGAGAAAAGGTATATTCATGGAGGGTTTGCAGAATACATTAAAGTCCCTGAGCAGAACCTGATTAGGATACTAGAAAACATTAGGGTCGAGGACGCATGCCTGACAGAGCCTACAGCATGCTGCCTCCACGCTATCGAGCAACTGGACCTAAAGCCTGATGACACAGTCGCGATCATAGGCGACGGCCCCATGGGGCTCCTACATCTCCAGCTCATAAGAAATCTCGGATCGAGAGTCATCGTGATTGGACATCATGAAGAAAGGCTTAAGATGGCAGACACACTCGGGGCGGACCTAGTGATAAACTCGCTTGAAATCGACCCCTACAAAGCCGTTATGGAGGCCACAGATGGTTACGGGGCCGACGCAGTCATCCTCGCGATAAACAATAAAGACGCCATGTCAAGCGCCCTGAGGCTTGTATCCAAGGGCGGCCGCATAAGCATCTTCGCCGGCTCACACCCAGACTACAAGACAAACATCAGCCCCAACAGGATACACTACAGCGAGCTAACAATAACAGGCAGCGCCGACGCCCTGAGAAAAAACTACCATGAGGCACTAAGCCTAATGGAGAGCAGGGCATTCAAACCTTCATCCATAATCACGCATATATTCACACTCGAAAAAATAGAAGAGGCATTAGAAGTTATGCAAAAGAGGAAAGCTATAAAAGCGATAGTGAAGCCATAAGAGCCTTCCGGAGAATTGGCAGCTGACCGGTTTTCCAGCATCCCCACCGCCTAGGTCTGAGCAGTACGAAAGATCTCCGAGAACATTTAACAAATCATGGAGACTAGAATCCTTGCTCTAAGGGTGTTCGTCTCAGCGATATCCTCCTCCATACTGTTTCCATCTATCACATAGACAGTTCTCTAAAAGGGTGTTACCGCACATCTTCCAAATTAAGATCAGAACACATCAATACAGATATTGACATCATTATTGGTTTTATTTGCCGCAAAAATATTAAATAATATAATGAGCAACATGTTTTGATGTGTTGCAGAATATCTCTTGAATGGAAATATCGCGATATGAGGACACTGATCATGGAGAACTCTCGAATTAGGGTGGTCTTCATTCTAGACAAAGGCGGAGATATGATGGAGCTTAGGTATAAGCGGTTAGATTTGGACTTCATGTGGCGTTCACCTCTCGGGTGGAGGAGTCCGGCAAGGGAGACTTTCCCCAATCCTAACAATTTGGGTGGATTTCTTGACTATTATGGGGGTGGATGGCAAGATATTGTCCCCTCCGCAGGAGGTGTAAGCGTATCACATAGAGGAGCAGTACTCGGTGTCCACGCGGAGTCCCCTATGCTTCCATGGAACTGCGAAATATTAGAGGAAAGTGTTGATGAAGTTTCAGCCCATCTTTGGGCTGAGGGGGTAAGATATCCTTTCAGACTTGATAAGTGGGTGAAAGTGGTGCGGGATGAGGAGAAAATCTATTTCAAGGAAAGACTCCACAACCCGAGCAACCAATCTCTAGAATACTCCTGGCTACAGCACTCATCATTCGGCGAGCCATTCCTAGAACCCAACTGCAGTATTCGAATACCGACGCCGGCAGAAGTGATAGTCTTGGAGGGAGAGCCTTACGGCAGAATATTACCAGGGACCTATGACTGGCCTATCGTCCCTGGAAAAGACGGAAAGCCCATAGACCTGAGCATAGTCCCCGCTAGAGACACCGTTGCAGAGGAGACTTCATTCATAGCAAATATGAGGGAGGGCTGGTATGTGCTTTCAAACCCTCGGCTTAATCTGGGGTTTGGACTTGCGTGGGATATAAACGTCTACAAGTACCTATGGTTCTGGCAGAACTACAACACCCCTGCATAAAAAGCCAGCCTGCAAATCCCCTCCCCTGCTTAGGCTAGTTTATGGTGTTGTCTCAAAAGTATCCCAGTTCTTCGGCAAAAGAGAATTCTTGAAAGGTTTGAAACATAGCCGTGGGGACGCGATTTTTTGGCATACTTCAGCCGTCGTAGCTCGGTAGGACTGAAGCTTTGCCTCTGCTCCAGCTTCAACGGCTCAATCGTTGAAGCTACTCGTATTTCAAAGCTTTAACGGCGTCCATTCTGCTGGCTCTCCACGCCGGATATATGCCTGCGGCGACGCTGATGAATGCTGCGAAGAGATAGGCTACGGCGACGTTTTCAGGAGTTATTACCGGCGTCAGGGAAAACGAAGCGCCTCCAGCTGTCGAGGCGGTGGGCGGGCCGAACATCTGTGGACCACTCGGTTGTCGAAACACTCCTCCAGCTTGGAACAAGGAGATGAGGTTTGGAATGCTAAATGCTCCGACCATGCCTAGGACCACGCCGACCAGACCGCCCACAAGCCCTATCATCAGAGACTCCAGCAGGAAGATGTTGAGGATCTCTCTACCGCTGTATCCTACGGCCTTCATAACGCCTATCTCTTTGGTCCTCTCTATTACGGAGATGAGCATTATGTTGGCTATTCCGAGCCCGGCTACAGTCAGCGAAATAGCCGCCACCGAGCCTAAAAGAATGCCGAAAGACTATATAACCGACCCAACCGTCTGCGAAAGTGTTTGCAGTGCTAGGATACGTGTTCTGTCGCCGTAGAGGGCTGTGAGCTGGTCGACGACTAGCTGGACGTTTTCCACGCTGTTAGCTCTAACGAGTATGAGGTTGTAGTTTCTCATGTTGGTTATGCTACGCAACGCTCCGATGGAGACGAAGAGGGAGTTATCTATCGAGACGAACGCAGATGCACCGTATCTCTCGAGTATTCCAGCCACTATAACCGGAACTCTGCGGGCGGAAGTTTGGAATCTTTGTTCTACATAAAACGGTTGAGCGAGCATAACTGCTTGAGCGCCGCCGAGCGTAGATGGATAAGCAACCTCAAACCCAGCTACTCCAATTGGAGCGATGGTGTTGGGGTATATCTGCCCTTCCTTCAGCCTCAGCTCTCCTAGAAGGGTGGGTAGTAGCGAGGGGTCCACGCCGACCATGGTTAGCTCGACGTCTTGTCCAGACCGCTGAACATACACTCTTGCCGACATCATCGGCACAACCGATTCAACGTTGGGTAGTGATGAAATGACAGCTACGTCGGCGTCTGTTAGCTGGGTTCTTCCAAACGGCGTTACCACTATCGAGGTTGGGCCGAGTGCCTGCAGCTGGTTCACTATCATCCTCTTGGCTCCTGTTGTCTGGGCTACCAAAGCGATAATGCTCGCCACGCCTATAGCTATGGCCAGCACTAGGAGAGAGACTCTAACTTTTCTTTCACGCCAAGGCTTGATGCTGAGGATTACGGCGTCCCTTAGCTTCAACGTTTCCTCCTCCCCACGAGGAGCCCGACAACTAGCCCAGCTGCTAAAGCCCCGGCTACCATGAGACCCGTCCACACTGAGGTTTGAAGTAAGGCTGGCTGCTGTGCTGCCGTAGTCTGGACGGCGCCACCCCTAAAGCCTCCCTGTGCTGGCTGGCCCACCACAACCGGGATTGTCAAGCTCTCTGTGAAGGATTCGCCCAGCTGGTTCCTGTAAGTTATTACCAATGGTATCTGGCTAGGGCCTGGTCGTGTCGTGTTGAGTACTGTCATGGAGATTGTGACTGAGCTGGGTGTGTTGACCGCAACGTCGCCGAGGAAGGTGCGGGTCTGACCGAAGGGCCTGAATCCCTGTACCTCACCAGGCCTTATCGAAACCGACATAGCGGTTGACGTTCCAACGTTGACAACCACAGCTGTGATGGAGAAAACCTGGCCTGGAGAAGGCCTCTCAGGCAGAACAGAGTAGTCAACCACCTCGAACTTGACAAGTCCTTTGACGATAACCCCTATCTGCCTCTCCTCCTGCTTGGGAACGTTGTCCTGCATGAAGTAAGTCACTCTTAAGGTGAGAGGCAAGGAGGAGGGGGCTCCTTGCGTAATGTAGAGACGTGTTTTAAACTCATGTTCTTCACCTGGCCCGAGAGATTCTAGCGTCAGCGGGCTGTCTTGAATCCATGTAGCCTGCGATGTTGTTTGAGGTGTTTCTACGGTGATGGCCTTAATAGTTGTTGTGCCCGTGTTCTGCAGGTAGACTGTCACGTTGTTTATTGTTCCAGAATACAACAACGTAGGGCTGAGCCTAAGGACTATCGGAGAGAGCAGCTCCTTCGAGACGGCGAACGATGGAATAGAAGCTCCGATGTTTGGAGCCAGCTGGACTAAGGCTACGTAGACAGCTATTCCCGAAACCCAGACTATGAAGCTTCCGGCTCTGAAGCCGCTACGGCTGTAGAACTCCTCAACCGACGGCGGGTTAGCTCTCCCGTTTATGAAGAACTCGGTACCGAAAAGCCAGCCAGTCAAAACAGAGGCAGCCTGAGCCGTGATCATCACCTCAAACCCAGTCCAGCAAACCAGTTGCACGATGTTGAGCGCCGTCGGGACGTAGCTACCTCTCAACCCGCGAACAGGCCTCAGGCTCACCATGTTTGGGACACCGTACGTGGTGCCTACAGCGCCGGCGACGGCCAGCATCAGGCTTAGAAGTCGTGGTTGAGCTTGGAGATATATTCTTGAGGGTTGACTGCTGGCCGGTTTTTGGTCCTTCCCAATAGTGGTTAGTTACTTCGTGCTTTGGGAAGTTGCCGTTGATCTCGCAGAAATATTGGTAGTCTATCTAGGTAGATTAGTTTTCCTGAGTACCATGGGCCCTCCAGCCATATGGCGGCCCTGCAGACAACTTTGCCTCCTGCCCTCATTGCAAGCTTCTCCAGCGCGTTGATTGTTCCTCCGGTTGAGACTACGTCATCCAGTATGCAGACCCGTTTTCCAACTAGTTTTTCTGCGGATTCTCTCGCCAACACGAGGGTCTGCTTCTCTCTGGTGGTTATGGATATGCACTCCTCTGAGATGTAATCAGTCATGTATGCTTTTATCGACTTCCTAGCCACTATCATCTCACTGTGGCCCAGCTGCTTTGCGACTTCGTATGCGAGTGCGAGGGCCTTGGCCTCGGCTGTGAGGATGACCTCCGGAACATATTCTCTAACCCTGTCTGCGAGCATGCGCGCCGCGGCCTCTATAAACTCCACATCTCCGAGAATTACCTCTGCGTCAGAAGCTATCCATATATTCTCTGAGACCCTTACGACCGGGAGCTCTCTAGCAGTGTTTCCCAGCCTTACCTTGTAGCTCTTCTGGCCGCTGTACTCTATTGTGGCGCCTGACATGTTACAACACTTTAACAATATAGTGTAGGACTCCGAGGATTAGGGCAGCTGATAGGCTTAATATAGCCAGCTTGTCGAGTGGGGTTAGTGGGTTGAGCTTCCTTCCGTAGGTTGATGGTGGCCGCAGCTTGATAGCCAGGACGAGTCTGTCGGCGTTCTCTATGCTTCTGAGGAGGAGGGGTATGAGCAGATATGCGTGATTCTTAATCCGCCTAGCTAGCGAGCCTCGGTCTAGCTCAAGCCCCTTCGTCAACAATGCCTCCTTCACTGCCCTATATTCCTCGGCGACGACGTAGAGTTGTTTGAAGGATAGGGCGACCACCATCCCCATATTCTTTGGAACTCTCAACCACCTCATTATGGCCATTATTTCTCCAGGCTTTATCGATGTAACGAAGCACAGTGATAGTAGTAATAGGAAGAATAGCCTAGCCCCTATGAACGCTGCTAGACCTATTCTGAAGCCATTCTGTCCGTGAAATAGTGACCATTCGCCCAGAAAGGCCCAGAGCGCAAAGGCCATTATGACGGGTGGCCCAATCGCTTTCAACCATCTGAGCATGGAGCTCTTAAAACTACTGGTGAGCATGAAGATTATGAGGGATGATATTAGCAGAATGATGCTGTACAAGTCGTTACAAATGAATGCTAGAGATACTCCTACTATGAAGGAGTAGACCTTAACCCTGGGGTCGAAGGCTAAGCGCTGCTCTGTAAACAAACCGTATCACCCAGCCTTGAAGGCGGTTCAAGCCCCCACTCTATAAGCATTTCCAAGTCATTCAAGAGGGGTGACGGCTCACCCTCGTAGACTATGCCACCATCCTTTAGAATCACGACTCTGTCGGAGGTCTGGAAAGCAAAGTCAGTGTCATGTGTAACTATCATGACCGTCTTTCCGTAGGATTTCAGCCCCCTTATTATTGAGGCAAGCTGTGACAGAGTCTCTTCATCTTGCCCAGTCGTCGGCTCATCCATTAAAATTATCTCCGGGTCCATAGCGATGGCAGAGGCGATAGACAGCCTCATCTTCTCGCCCACACTCAGTGAAAAAGTGTTCCCACACCTCTTACCATCGAGGCCCAGCATCTCTAACGCCTTCTCCACGTATCCATCCCCAATGCCCAGGTTCTTAGGTCCGAATGCCACTTCGTCCCACACGGACTCAAAGACTATGTACTTCTCAGATTCTTGGAAGACGGTGCCAACATGCCGGGCCAGCTCCGACGGGTTTGAGCTTCTCGTATCTATGCCGGAAACTGTTACCTTCCCCTTCGTGGGTTTTAGGAGACCATTCATCAGCTTCATCATCGTAGTTTTCCCCGAGCCATTCGGCCCCATCACAGAGACCACCTCGCCCCGCCTTACCTCGAGGTTCACATCCCTAAGTACGAAGTCTTTAGAATATCGGAACCAGACCGATTCAAAGGAGGCTGCTGGCCCGTTAGACGTGACCTTGGTGCGCTCTGGTGGAAAGCCTGTAATGACGCTGTGGGTGTTGGAGGTGTCTTTTCTTCCCGGGAGCTCAACAACCCTGTCTATCACCTCCTCCAGACCTTTCATCCTTTTACCCAGTAGGAGTACACCCTTTCCCTTACTCCTCAGCATTCTAATGGTTTCTGCGAGTGTTTTCTTCCCACTCCAATCAAGGTTCGCGACCGGGTCATCTACCACCAGATAATCTACATCCTTCAGCAGGGCGGAGGCAATCACCAGCCTGCGCTTCAGGCCGCCAGACAATTCATGTACAAAGTATTTCGCATAAGCATCCAGTCTGAAGGCTGCCATTATGTGTCTGACCCTTTCATCCCCGCATCCCTCAGAGCTTAGCTCTATGTCATCTTCGACTGTGAGGCCGAATATCTGGAGCTCATAGTTCTGTAGGACGAAGCCGACATGCCTAGTTACCTCTTCAACCCCCTTCCCGAGCATCTCCTCGCCGTCTATCTTTATGCTGCCGCTGACGGCCGCCGGTATAATGTTTGGGATTATTCCCGAGACACAGTATGTGAGCGTCGTTTTCCCTGAGCCGCTGGGCCCAATCACCGCGAGCACCTCGCCGGGCTCCAAGCTGAAAGACACATTCTTTAACACTGATGTCGTCCCATAGCTGCAGCTCAGGTTTGTGACTTCCAGCGACCTCATAGCCTCCATCTGATGAGACTTCTTCTCAGGAGCGGTGGGACAACCGCGGCCATGACTATGGGCGTACCTATCAGTATGGGCGGAAGGTCGCTGATAGACAGCATTATCACGGCCGGGACAAATGGAGCCACCCCCACTAGGTCGAAGCCAACCGCAACTATAGGAACCATGACGACGCCTGATACGAGGCTGACTAATGCCACCTTAATCCTCCCCCTATTCTTCAAGGCGTCTTCAGGCTTGCAAAAAAGTCCAGGAATCAGCCCAGTTAAGCCGACACCAACCAGGTCGAAGACAGGTGTTGCAGGGTTGAAGTATCCGCCAATTATCGCCCAGAGCGTGTTGCCTAGTGCCCCAGAGACAAATCCGACGACCGGCCCAAACAAAACGCCGAAGAGGCATGGGAGAAATGCTAGGACCCTCCAGTGTATGGCTCCAGGTATTAGCGGTATAGGGGCGGTCAAGAGGAAACCCACACCAGTTATCGCGGAGGTAACTGCCATGTAGGCAACGGCTGTTACCGCGTCCGGCCTTCCCCTCACGATAGCCTGAACCCCTAACGAATCCCCAGCACGACCAGACATTAACCACCGCCTTAACCCCGCATCCATGTAAACCATATATAAAGTTGGTTTACATTATCACAAAATTTTTACATAAACATGAACAATATGCTTTGAGACGGGCCCGAGATCCAGAATAGGTAGCCACTAAAATAATGGCCTGTCTTGAGCGGCTAATCCGATGCTAACAGGTGATAGAGCGTTTTAGGGCTACCGATTACTAATCTACAGAAAGCTCGTGTATGGGTGTACTTGAACCCACAAATCCCTTCAAGTCCCTCAAGCCACCTTATTAGCACCATTACCTCTCCAGTCTGACAGATTCTACTCACCTCTCTGAGCTGGCAAGTCATCCCTAACAAGTGGAGAGAGGACGCTTAGACCTCCTTGAACGCGCCTATAAACCTCCTGTACCATCTCTGGAATTCGTCTTCGGTTGTGATGTGTAGCTCAAGAGGCGCGTCGTAGCCAAGGTTTCTGCGGATTTCGGCCTTAAGCTTGGCCCGCTCCTCTACTCCCAGATCGCATATCACTAGTATGTCTATATCGCTCATCGCCGTGGCCTTACCCTCTACAACGGATCCGAAGACGAGCACCCTCGCATTTTGACACCTCTCTAGCACGATCTTCTTTACGGCTTCGGCTATGGTGTGATAATCCTTTAGATATTCTAGAATCTTTTTACCTGACTCGACATATAGATCAAACATCCCTGACCAACTCCTCGAACCTCTCAGCGAACCTTAAGAGCTCCTCAACCTCCCTTCTCTCATATCTTCTTGGAAGGTATCTCGACCCTATGTAGGCGTCCTCCACCTTCGTGAGAAGAATTACTTCTGCGTCAATGAATTTTTCGAGATTCTTCTCCGGCGCCAGCTTATTAAGCTCCCTCAAGAGCCGTATGATCGAATGAGTCCTCGGATATATCCCGGTCTTAATTAGTAGCTTATACTTGAGAGTAAGCTGGAAGAATTGCTCTATACTAAATGCCGCCAGATCATACTCCCCCTCTCCGAAAAGCCTCGTGGCGTTGCGAAGAAATGCGTAAGCACGTTCCCTGAGGACATCAGCTTCTTCGGCGGACATTCATCTTTGCTTGCTGGCGTAGCCTAATTAAGCTTGCCCCAGACACACGTCTCTGAGTCTTAGCCCCATATACGGATGATGCGGGGGGTGGGATTTGAACCCACGAACCCCTACGGGACAGGGGCTCTCATCTCTTTGCTTGGATCCTGAGCCCTGCGCCTTTGACCAGGCTTGGCGACCCCCGCCTCCATTTCAAATTATAGTGGTGGAGGGATTTTTAGGTTTTAATAGCGGGGGATTGATGGGTCGACTTGTTCTGCGTAGGCGTCTATTCCTCCTGCAAGGTTGTAGGTGTTTGTTAGGCCTAGTTCTCTGAGAAGTTTGACGGCTAGGGCGCTTCTCTGGCCCGAGTGGCAGTAGACTATGACTTTTCTGGTCTGGTCTATCTCGTGGAGCTTGGATGTGAGCTGTCCGAGGGGTATGAGCTTGGCCCCTGGTATCCTGCATATCTCCCACTCGACTGGCTCTCTCACGTCGATGAGCTGGACCTCCTCACCGCTCTCCAGAAGCCTCTTCAGCTCGAGTGGTGTAATCGAGTTGCGGGCGGCGTCCAGTGCCTCCCCAGAGACCCTTGTCCCGCAGAACTGCTCATAGTCTATCAGCTCCCTGATTGTGGGGTTGTCGCCGCAGACAGGGCAGTTTTTATCCCTGTTGATGCGAAGTTCCCTGAATGTCATGGATAGCGCGTCGACCAGTAGTAGCCTACCTATGAGGGGTTCCCCGATCCCAAGTATTAGTTTCAGCACCTCGTTTGCTTGGAGTGAGCCTACGATACCTGGGAGCACACCTAATACCCCGCCCTCAGCACAGGAGGGGACCAGCCCCGGCGGGGGCGGGTCAGGATACAGACACCTGTAGCACGGGCCCTTACCAGCGTAGAAGACGCTTACTTGGCCGTCAAACCTGAATATGCTGCCGTAAATCAAGGGCTTCCTGAGGATGACGCAGGCGTCGTTGAGGAGGTATCGGGTCGGGAAGTTGTCGGTGGCGTCGACGACTATGTCGTATTCCTTTATGATGTCGAGGGCGTTCTCAGAGTTGATTAGCGCCTCATGTGTTTCTACCTCTATGTGGGGGTTGAGCTTAAGTAGCCTCTCTTTAGCAACTTCCACTTTCTTCCTGCCTACATCAGGCGTGGAGAAGATCACTTGACGCTGAAGATTCGTCTCGTCCACGTCGTCGAAGTCTAGGAGCCCAACCTTCCCCACACCCGCTGCGGCTAAGTAAAGTGATACAGGGGCACCTAGTCCACCGACACCTACCACAAGCACCCTTGCGGCCTTCAGCCGTCTCTGACCCTCAAGGCCTACTTCAGGCATTATCAGGTGCCGTCCATACCGCCTTATCTCCTCCATCGTGAAGCTCGTGTAGCTAGAACCTTTTACGACTTCACGCTGTACTAGGTCCGGCACACCTCGTTGATTCCAAGCCCGTGGCTGCCTTTTAAATATATTTGCATATCCTCATGGAGAGACCGCCAGCGATTGCGGGAAGTATCAGAATCCTGTCGGAGTCCTTGAGTCGAGTCTCGAGCCCGTTGAGTGTCTTGATGTCTTGATCGTTGACGAAGATGTTGATGAAGCTTCGTAGTCTCTGCTGGTCGTCGAAAATGTATCTCCCCACGCCGGGATAGAGGTCTAGCAGTGCTGCCAGAGCCTCACCGACCGTCCGTGCCTCCACCTCGACCTGGTTCGAGTTGCCGGTGAGCGCCCTGAGAGCGGATGGTATCTGGATGATCACTCCCAATCCCGGTGCCCTGTATCAGTTAATACGGGCGACTCTTTAAGATTAATATTAATCATAGATCCCAATGGTGGGTGAGCAGTTTGGTGAGTGATGCATTTTTAAATATTGGCTTCGATAGTTCGTCCATAAGTGTTTGAGCCTTTTCGACCCTGAGTTCTGGACCAACCTGACCATGCTCGGATACGCCGGTGTTTTTTCCGCGAGCCTCCTAGGCAGCTTGCTGCCCTTCGTCTCGGGACCGTACATACCTCCGATACTCATCGGAATTATAGCGGGAAGGCTCGACCCAGTCCCCACAGCACTCGTAAGTGCCGCTGGAGCGGCCTCAGGCAAGCTCATACTCTTCAACGTCTTTAAGGGTGGTAGGAGGCTTCTGAGCAGGGAGTCGCTCGAGAGACTCGCACCGCTTGAAATGCTCATCAGGAGGTATGGCTGGATAGCAATACTGTTGACCGCCGCCACTCCTGTGCCAGATGATGTTGTATACCTCTTGATAGCGGTGGGCGGTTATCGTAACGCGCATTTCTGGCCGCTTGTCTTCGCTGGAAAGCTCTTCATAACCACTGTCGTCGCGTATGCGGCTCGATATTGGACGGACCTGTCTTGCCTGCTGGTAGAGTGCGGACCGTCTGGCCTAAACCCTGGGTCAGCCCTCATATTAGCAGCTTTAAGCGCTGGGGCAGCCATGATCCTAGTCTACGTCCTCACACGGCTTGACTGGCGGCTGATCTTGACACGCCTTGGCCTACAGGTCTGATTTTTATTCCGCCAGCCCACTTGGCCTCTTAGGATTGCCGGCTACACTCGACAGGTCTTCAGCCTTTGTGAGACGGGTTTTCAGAGAGTTTTATAGGGAAAACGCCAACCTGATCTCGCCGCCCCCAAAACCCGAGGCTAGGGAGTTCGGTTACTGGTCGTTTGAGAGGGGGGAGATGGTCAGACATCTGTCCTTTAAGTCTAACGAAGAGGTTAGGGCTGAGATAGCTAGGGTTGCACCGCTACACGCATATCGCTCAGCAGCTTATTACCAGTATCCCTCGGCGCCCATGGAGGAGAAGGGCTGGATGGCTGCAGACCTGATCTTCGACATCGACGCAGACCATCTGGACATACCGTGCGTGTCGCAGCATGTTTACAGGGTCTGTGTTATTCACGGGCTACTCGAAGAGGGGGCCAAGACCTGCCCGAGGTGTGGCTCGGCTGGAAAGGAGGTTGAGTGGGTTTGCGATACTTGTCTCGGCGCGGCTAGGGCCGAGGCGGTGAGGCTTGTAGAGATTCTTGTGGAGGAGATTGGAGTCCGTGAGGAGGAGGTTGAGGTGGGCTTCTCGGGGAACAGGGGATACCACATAGTGGCCTACTCACCGGACCACTTATCTCTCGACCAGGTGGCGAGAAAAGACTTGGTAGGCTACTTGACGTGTTTGGGGCTTGTTCCAGGGTTATTGGGGCTTCCCTGGAGGCGTGAGGGTAGGGTAAGGCCGAGGCTTGAAGCTCTTCCGCCACCAATGCTCAACGAGCCGGGGTGGCGTGGCAGGATAGTTAGAAGGATTTACTCGATCCTCCAGAAGCCGGAGGCCGTCCAAGGACTTGCTAAATACGGCGACCTCGCCGTGAAGGTAAGGGATTCCTGGTCCATCGAGCCCGATTGGAGTGTGGCCCCACTTGGATTCTGGGCAACCCTCGTTAAGGAGGCGGTTAGGCAGGAGGCCCTAAGGATAGACCCCGTAGTCACCACAGACATTCACAGGCTGTTGAGGCTCTCGGGAACGCTGAACGGTAAGACCGGACTACTCGCAAAGAGGGTTCCACTCGAGTTGCTGGACGACTTTGACCCTCTCACCGAGTGCGCCGTTCTCCCCCGCGATAAGAGGGTTAGGGTGAGGGCTGCCTACTCGCCATCCTTCAGGCTTGGAGGGGAGGAGTTTGACGAGATAGTTGAGCCGCGCTCGAAAGAGCTTCCCGTATATGCTGCTGTCTATCTAATATCGAGGGGGCTTGCCACACTAGAGGCCTAAAAAAGATGGGGATAGTCTTAGCCGAGCCCGTAGTCTTTGTGTATTGCTCGGACGGCCTCCACACCGTCCGCCTCCTTGACTACGAAGGAGATGTTGAGCTCCGAGCTACCCTGAGCAATCATCCTCACGTTTATCCCCCTCCGGGCCACCGCTCCGAAGACCCTGCTCGCCACGCCCGGCGTCCCCTTCATCCCCTCACCGACAACAGCAACCACCACCACATCCTTCTCACACTCAACCCCCCTGATCACGTCCGGCGGGTTCGAATCCCTAATCGCCTCCAGAGCCACGTCTGCAGACTCGCGCCTAACTATCAGCGATATGCTAGACTCTGAGACGCTCTGTGAGATCATCATAACGTTTATTCCGCGGCTGGATATTCCTTGGAGTATTCGGGCTGCGCTACCCGGCTTTCCAACCGCCGATGCACCCCTAACAGTGATCATGGCGACGTCCCTTACCAGGAGAACTCCCTTGACCACGGAGTCGGTGCTCAGGCCCCGGTCCGTGATAAGTGTCCCGGGGGCGGAGGGGTTGAAGGTGTTCTTTATGCGGACCCTCACGCCTCCGTTCTGAGCCGCCTCTATCGCGCGGGGGTGGAGACCCTTAGCCCCAAAGACGGCCATCTCGAGAGCCTCCTCATAGGAGAGCCGGGGAATAACCCTGGCCTCCTTGACTATTCTGGGGTCTGCGGTAAGCAGCCCGTCAACATCACTCCATAATACAACCTCGTCGGCCTTGACGCCACTCCCGAGGAGCGCTGCCGTGAAGTCGGAGCCTCCCCTACCCAGCGTAGTGATAGCCCCGTCACGTGTACGCCCGATAAAGCCTGTGACCACGGGGACAACCCCCTCGCCAAGAAGTGGCAGTATAGTGTTCCTGA